>NZ_JBIWOE010000057.1:0-46319 GCF_044767585.1 Streptomyces sp. NPDC101225 | reverse complement strand
AGATGGCCGACCAGCTCGACCTGGCCGTCGCACAACACGGCAAGGGCGACCTCGCCACCCTCCTCGCCGGCGGCGACACCTGGACCGTCACCGGCCAGGGCGCGGGCCCCGCTTGAGGAGTCCTTGAAAGCAGCTCCAGCCGGCCCTTCCACACTGGCCCTACCCAGCCCGGAACGGTCCGGGCCGACGGGCGGAGGCCAAGAGATGACCGTCGAGCTGGTGGGCAGCGCCGCACACGCCCCGCACAGCCGGACATTCGCCGAACTGTACGCGCAGGCGCAGCAGTTCTACGCCCGGCAGCTGCCGATTCTGGACGCGCACGACACCGAGCGCTGGGCGGCCGCCTTCACCGACGACGCCCTGCTCGAACTGCCCTTCCTGCCCGGGCCGTTGCCGGCCCGCGACGCGCTCGCCCGCTACGTGCGCGCCGGCGCCGCCGCCCGCCGCCGGGCCGGTGAGCGCCTCACCCACTGGGTCGGCCTGCTCGACGTGCACCCCCGCCCCGACGGCACGCTGCACACCCGCTGCTCCGCCCTGGTGCACGCCGCCCCCGGCGCGGCCGGCCGCCGCACGCTGTCGGTGTGCGTGATGGAGGACGTCCTGGTGTGCGACGGCGGCGGGGTGTGGCGGGCCGCGCACCGCCGGGTGGTCCGCGACGACCTGGCCTGACCGGGCGGGGTCCAGCACCGCTGCAGCGGAGCTGGACGTTCCGCCCAGGGCCGGGGACGCGGCGCCCGGGCGTGCCTAGAGTGGGCGGCGCACCATCACCTCCCCGTCCGCGCCCGCCTGCCGTCCCTGACGAGGGCGGGCGCGTCGACAGGGCGAAGACGCCCCGGCCGGCGCCGACCGGCGGGCGCGGCCCGTGAGGGGGTCAGGGCGGGCCGGTGAACGAGGCGAGGACGTCGTCGAGTTCGTGGCCGTGCACGGTGAGCGAGCGGGCCGCCGCGGCCGCCGCGTCCAGCCGCGTGAGCACCGCCCGCAGGCACTCGACGCCGGTGTCGGCCGGGATGTGCAGGGTGAGCTCCGCCGGGTCGCTGACGGCGTCGCCGCAGCCCGCCACCGGACCGGCGGCGAAGGCGGCCGCGGCGCGGGCCAGCGCGGGCCCGTCGGCGAACCGCACCCGCACGACGCCCGCCGGCGCCGTACCCCACCCGCCGTCGGCGAGCAGGGCCCGGCCGGTGTCGGCCAGGGCGCCGAGCAGGATCAGCCGGGCCCGGGGCGAGAGATGGCCGGCCAGGGTGCGGGCGAGGGCGCGGGCGCTCTCGTCGTCGGTGTGGGCGGCGAGGGTCAGTTCCCGGCCCAGGACGGCCGGCTGCGGCGTGCTGTGCGCCGCGTGCGGGTGGGTCACGGGCACTGCCCTCGCCTTCGCTGGGATGTCGTCGTCCGGGCGCCGGGGGGACGGGGGGCGCTCATGGCAGGACTCCTTGGGTGGGGGGATGCCGGCCACGGCGGGCGTACGGGGTCCCGGGGTGGCCGGGGGGAACCGGCCGGTGGCGTACGGCGGTTCGGCGGGGCGTCGAGGACCCGCCGGCCCGTGCCGGGCGGCGCCGACCATCATCGCGCGCCGGCACCGGCCGGAGGAACACCGATTCCCGTCAATGACCGACACCGGCTGCTTTCATCACCGCCCGGAAAAGAAGACGGCCGGGGTTTGCCCCGAGTGTTGCGCCGGCATGTTACGTCCTGTCAACGGGACGGCGGAGAGGGAGGGCGGATATCGGAGAACTGTCATTCCCGCCGCTCTTCGCGCGCGCACCTGAAAAGGCCGCGCACCTGAAAGGCCGCGCACCATTTCCTCGCGGGCGGCTCGCGGCGCGGCCGGGCGCGGCCGGTGTCGCGGTGGAGCGCGGCGACCACCCGCCCGGCCCGCCATCCCGGCCCGCCCGGCGGGGCGGGGCAGGCGGCGGGCGGGTCAGGCGGCCGGGGAGGCCACCCGCACGGCAGGGGCGCCGTCCAGGTCCCGCCCGGCGCGCCGCAGCACGATCGAATCGGCGATCTCGCCGCTGCGGACCGCGATGTTCGACAGCAGCGACGACGTCAGGCCGTGGGTGTGCTCGGTGCCGCCCTGCAGGTACACCCCGCACGACATCGACTCGGAGGCGGTGAGCAGGCGGTAGTCGCGCTCCACCCGGTGCCGGCCCGCCGCGTCCCGCAGGAAGTGCCGGTCGAAGTCGCCGAGCAGCCGGGCGGGGTCCACGCCGTCGTAGCCGGTGGCGAACACCAGCGCGTCGACGGCGAGTTCCTCGGTGCGGTCGTCCAGCAGCGAGTGCAGGGCCACCCGCGTGACGCGGCCGCTGCGCTCGACGTCGGCGACCCGGGTCAGGTTGCGAAAGTGCAGCCGCGGCTCGCCCCCGCGCACCTGCTCGTCGTAGGAGCGCTGGTACAGCGCCCGGATGACGTCCGCGTCGACCACCGAGTAGTTGGTGTTGCGGTGGTAGCGCCAGAACGAGTCCCGGGCCCGCTCGGTGCCGAAGTAGTAGGCGTCGACCGCGCCGGGGTCGAAGACCTGGTTGGCGAAGGGGGTGTCGTCGGCGACGGAGTAGCCGTAGGACGGGATGACCGCGCTGACCTGGGCGTGCGGCAGCGAGTCGTAGAGGAAGCGGGTGATCTCGGCGGCGCTCTGCCCGGCGCCGACCACCGCCACGCTCTGCAGCCCGGCGGGGTCCTGGGCCCGGAAGCGGGCCAGGAACTGCGAGCTGTGCCAGACCCGTTCGTCGCCCCGGACGCCGTCCGGCAGGCGCGGCACCAGGCCGGTGGAGATGACCACGTTGCGGGCGTGCACCACGCTGCGGCCGCCGTCCGGGGTGCGCACCTCGATCTGCAGCAGGTCGGGCGCGGCGCCGCCGTCCTCGGTGGCCGGCCGGATCGCGGTGACCTCGGCGCCGTAGGTGACCTTGTCGCCGAGGAGGGCGGCCGCCCATTCCAGGTACTGGTGGAATTCCTGCCGGGTCGGGAAGAAGTCCTGGTTGTTCACGAACTGCACCAGCCGGTCCACGGCGTGCAGATAGGAGATGAAGCCGTACCGGGACGTCGGATTCCGGAAGGTCGCCAGGTCCTTCAGGAAGGAGATCTGCATCGTCGTCGAGGGCAGCAGCATGTTGCGGTGCCAGCCGAACGCGGGCTGCCGCTCGAAGAAGTGGGACGTGACCGGATGCTGCGGCGAGCTCGCCTCGTGTTCCTCCAGGGCGATCGCGAGCGACATGTTGGACGGGCCGAACCCGATGCCGACCACGTCGTAGATCCCTTGGCTGGGCCTTTCCGTTGTGTCCATAGAAAATTCTCCCGCTTGCTTCTGGAAAAACTCGACCGGTGGCTCGACAGACCGTCGTCGAGTGTTCTGCGGAAAGCGCCCGGAAAGCAACTCGAAGACGGCACGAAGACGCTTCGGCGACCGCACGGATACCCGGTACCAGAATTCTGTGTCCCGTCGACGGGACGGGCGGTAGGGTCGGCGCGGATTATCGATCCGTCCCCGATTCACAACCCGATTCACATGTTGCCGAGAGGGTGAATACGGATGTTCGTGCCCAGTTTCTACCGCGAACCGGAGAGTTCGTGGATGGCGGAGTTGATCCGCGGTAATCCGCTGGCCCTCGCCGTCACCAGCGCGGGCCCCGACAGCGGCCCCCTCGCCACCCACCTGCCGGTGATCTTCGACCCGGAGGCCGCCTTCGACCCGCAGGCCCCGTCCGACCCGGACGGCCGGCTGGTGGGGGCCACCCTGCTGGGGCACATGAACCGGGCCAACCCGCACTGGGCCGCGCTGGAGTCGGGCGGCACGGTGCTGCTGACCTTCACCGGCCCGCACTCCTACGTCTCGCCCACCGTGTACGAGGTGACACCGGCCGCCCCGACCTGGAACTTCACCGCGGTGCACGTGCGGGGCGTGGTGGACAAGCTGGAGACGGCGGAACAGACGCTGGGCGTGGTGCAGGCCACCGTGCGCGCCTTCGAGGACCGCTTCGGCACCGGCTGGGACATGACCGACTCGCTGGAGTACTTCCGCAAGATCGCGCCGGCCGTGGGCGCCTTCCGGTTCACGGTGACCGGCGCCGAGGGCATGTTCAAGCTCAGCCAGGAACAGCCGGGCGAGGTCCGCGCCCGGGTGCGGGACTCCTTCCGGCACAGTGCCTGCACCTACCGGCGCGAGACCGCCGCGCTGATGGACCGCTTGCCTTGACGTGCTCCCTGGCCTACAGTCCAGGGATTCCGGCCGGGGTCGTGTGACCCTTCCGGGGGCTTCCTGCTTCACCACGCTGTGCGGGCACGGGGGCCCGACTTACCGGCGCTCCACAGGCGTTTGGCGTCTCCGCCCGTCCGGCGGCGACGATACGGCGTCCTTCGAACAGGACGTTGCGGGCCGCGTTGTGGTCGCGGTCGTGCACCCTGCCACAGGCGCCGCACGCCCACTCACGGACGTGCAGGGGCTTGGGGCCGTCCCGGAATCCGCAGGCCGAGCAGAGCTGTGTGGACGGGAAGGCCCGGTCCACCTTGGCGAAGGTGCGGCCGTGCTTGGCCGCTTTGTACTGCAGCATCCGCACGAACGCGGACCATCCTGCGTCGTGCACGGACTTGGCGAGCCGGGTGCGGCCGAGGCCGGACACCGCGAGGTCTTCCACGTACACCGCTTGGTTGTCGCGAATGATCTGTGTGGATGCCTTGTGGTGCCAGTCCCGGCGCCGGTCCGCGACCTTGGCATGCTGGCGTGCGACCTTGATGCGGGCCTTGTCCCGGTTCTTCGATCCCCTGGCCTTGCGGGACAGCTCACGCTGAAGACGCCTGAGTTTCTTCTCGGCCCGGCGCAGGAAGCGCGGGCTGTCGATCTTGCTGCCGTCGGACAGGACGGCGAAGGCGGACAGGCCGAGGTCGAGGCCTGCGTCGGCCTGAAGGGCGGGGAGGACGTCCGGCTCGGTGTCCACGACGAAGCTGAGGAAGTAGCGGCCGCAGCTGTCCCTGGTGACGGTGAGGGATGTGGGTGCGGCCGGAAGCCGGCGCGACCAGGTGACCTTGAGGCTGCCGACCTTGGCCACGTACACCGTGCCGTTGGCCTTCAGGCAGAAGGCGCTGGTGTTGAGGCGGATCGACTGCCGGGTGTCCTTCTTCGACTTGTAGCGGGGCGGGCCGACCTTGCGGCCCTGCCGCTTGCCCTTGACCGAGTCGAAAAAGTTCTTGTAGGCGGCATCCAGGTCCCGCAGCGACTGTTGCAGGACGACCGCCGACACCTCCGCAAGCCAGGCACGTTCCTCGCAGCGCTTGGCCTGGGTGATGCGAAGCCGGGACAGCTCGGCCGACGTCACATACGGCAGCCCGGCCGCGTGTGCGTCCTGCCGGTCGCGCAGGCAGTCGTTCCACACCACGCGGGCGCATCCGAACGCACGGGCCAGCGCACGGCGCTGTGCGGCGTCCGGGTAGGCCCGGTAGTTGTAGCGGAGCTGCATGAGCAGGATCCTATTTCGGGCCGTCTCGTGGAGGGACGGGGACCAAGGCGTGGCAGGCACGTGATTTCGGCAGGTGCGCCGTGCGGCGGCGTGCCGTTGGCGATCGCCCGCCCGTACATCGAGCAGCAAAAACGTCCGCTCTCGAGGGCACGTCAGAGCAGTCTTTCGGAGGCATTGATCCCCGGCGTGAACGCTGGAGTGTTCTGCAGGGAGCCCGATACCCCCGCCGGATATCACCGTGTGCGGCGCGGTCAGGCGCCGACGGCCAGCGGTCGGCCCCGCCCGGCCAGGGACGCAGACCGGGTGCCCTCCTGTGCGGCGGGCAGGGCCGGCCGGCGCGTCATTTCGGCGAGCTCCGCCGGCCCGGGCGGGGTGCCGGTCTCCTGCAGGGCGCCGGCGGCCGCGCGGTCCAGGGTGGTGGTCACCCACTGCTCGAAGTCGACGCCCAGCTGCTGCGCGGCCTGCTGCCAGCGCTGGAAGCGGCTGCCGGGCAGCTCCAGACGGCAGTTCGGCTCGGCGGCGGCCGGCTGCGGCCCGCCGCGGCGCGCGGCGCGGATCGCGGTGCGCAGCTGCTTGGTGGTCCACTGCCGCTGCTCGGCCCGGTCCAGCCACAGCTCCTGCTCGTCCACCGTCAGCGAGGCCAGCTCGGCGTGGTGCTGGAAGGTCAGCGACGGCCGGCGCCGGGTGAGGTCGAAGCGCCGGGAGACCCACGCGTAGTTGCGCAGCGTCTGGTACGACAGGCCCGCGGCGCGGATGCCGCGCTGGTAGCGGTCGGTGTAGTGGTCCTTGCCGTAGACCAGCCAGTCGCCCAGCCACCAGGAGGAGGAGTCCAGGACGTCGGCGAGCTGGCGGCCGGCCCGCTCCCACTCGTCGTAGGCCATCTTGGCCGGCATCTGCAGGCCCACCCGGGTCGTCAGCACCGGCGCCCGGCGCGGCCCGGTTCCCGCGGGGCGCGGCGGCTGCGGTGGCGCGGCTGCCGGGCCGCCGTTCGGCGCTGCGCTTCGACCGGCCTGACGCATCATCATGCCTCCATGGAAGGGTCCACCAAACCGGCCAGAAGCCTCCCAGGGCGCTCTGGAGCACCACCGTAGCCGTACTCGAACGGCCATCCGGCGCACCCGCTTCGGGCCAGGCCGGCGGGCCGCCGCCCCCGCCGGGCCGGGTGTCCCGGCGCCGGGGCGGGCGGCGGTTTCCCGCCAGCTGCCCCCCCGGGGCGGGGGCGGCGGTCAGGCCGCCTGCGGCTGCCGGCCGCGGGCGCTGGACAGGGCGGCGCGGAAGCGCTCCAGGAAGGTGTCCACCTCGGCGTCGGACACGGTCAGCGGCGGGGCGAGGCGGATGACGTCCGCGGCCACCGCGTTGACCAGCAGCCCCGCGTCCTGGGCCGCCCGCTGCACGCGGGCGGCGCACGGGGCGGCCAGCGCGACGCCCACCAGCAGGCCGGCGCCGCGCACCTCCCGCACCAGCGGGTGCGGCGGACGGGTCAGACCGCGGCGCAGCCGCCCGCCGGCCGCCCGCACCCGCTCCAGCAGGCCGGTCTCCTCGATGGTGTCCAGGACGGCCAGGGCGGCCGCGCACACCACCGGGTTGCCGCTGAAGGTGGAGCCGTGCGTGCCCGGCGTGAGCAGGCCGGCGGCCGGCCCGAAGGCGAGCGTGGCGCCGATGGGCAGGCCGCCGCCCAGCCCCTTGGCCAGGGTGACGACGTCGGCCTCGACGCCCTCGGCCTGGGCGGCGAACCAGTGGCCGGTGCGGCCGATGCCGGTCTGGATCTCGTCCAGCACCAGCAGGGCGCCGGCCGCGGCGGTGATCTCGCGGGCGGCGTGCAGGTAGCCGGGCGGCGGCACGATGACGCCGTTCTCGCCCTGCACCGGCTCCAGCATCACCAGCGCGGTGTCCTGGGTGACCGCCGCGCGCAGGGCTGCGGCGTCGCCGTAGGGCACATGGCTCACCTCGCCCGGCAGCGGCCGGAAGGGCTGCTGCTTGGCGCTCTGCCCGGTCAGGGCCAGGGCGCCCATGGTGCGGCCGTGGAAGCCGCCGGCGGCCGCCACCATGTGCCGCCGCCCGGTCAGCCGGCCGATCTTGAAGGCGGCCTCGTTGGCCTCCGCGCCGGAGTTGGCGAAGTACACCCGCCCCGGGCGGCCGGACAGCCGCAGCAGGCGTTCGGCCAGGCGCACCGGGGGCTCGGCCGTGAACAGGTTGGAGACGTGGCCCAGCAGGGCGGCCTGTTCGGTGACGGCCCGGACCACGGCGGGGTGGGCGTGGCCCAGCGCGTTGACGGCGATGCCGCCGACGAAGTCGAGGTAGCCGGTGTTCTCCGCGTCCCACACCCAGCTGCCCCGGCCGCGCACCAGGGGCAGGCGGGGGGTGCCGAAGGCCTGGGTCATCACCTCCTGCCAGCGCCGGGTCAACTCCGCGTTGCCGCTGCCGCTGCCGTTGCCGCTGCCGTTGCCGCTGCTGCCGGTGCCGTTGCCGCTGCCGTTGCTGCCGGTGCCGTGCGCGGGGGTGTTCATGGGGTCTCCTCCAGGCCGGTCTCGTCGTCGGGCACGACCACGGTGCCGATGCGGTCGTCGGTGAACAGCTGCAGCAGGACGGAGTGCTCCACGCGGCCGTCGACGACGCGGGCGGTGCGCACCCCGTGCCGCACGGCGTGCAGGCAGGCCTCCATCTTGGGGATCATCCCGGACGTCAGCCGCGGCAGCAGGGCGGCCAGTTCGCCGGCGGTCAGGCGGGCCACCACGTCCTGGCTGTGCGGCCAGTTCGCGTACAGGCCGGGCACGTCGGTCAGGATCAGCAGGGCCTCGGCGCCGAGCGCGGCGGCCACGGCGGCGGCCGCGGTGTCGGCGTTGACGTTGAACACCCCGCCCTCGGCGGCGTCCTTGGCGTCGTGCGGGCGGGCGATGGAGGAGATGACCGGGATGCGGCCGTCGGCCAGCAGCGCGCGGACGATGCCCGCGTCGACGTGGGCGACCTCGCCGACCCGGCCGATGTCCACCGGCCGGCCGTCCTTGCGGGCGTAGCGTTTGACGGCGGTCAGCAGGCGGGCGTCCTCGCCGGTCAGGCCGACCGCGTGCGGGCCGTGCGCGTTGAGCAGGCCGACCAGGTCCCGCTGCACCTGCCCGGCCAGCACCATCCGCACCACGTCCATGGTCTCGTCGGTGGTCACCCGCAGGCCGCTCTCGAAGCGGGATTCCAGGCCCAGGCGCCGCAGCTGGGCGCTGATCTGCGGGCCGCCGCCGTGCACCACCACCGGGCTCAGGCCGGCGTGGCGCAGATAGAGGATGTCCATGGCGAAGGCGGCCTTGAGGTCGTCGTCGACCATGGCGTTGCCGCCGAACTTGATGACGACGGTCTTGCCGCGCATCCGCGCCAGCCAGGGCAGCGCCTCGACCAGGGCGCGCGCCTTGGGCAGCACCCCGCCCCCGTCCGCGCCGTCACCCGTGCGGCCGGGCCCGGGCGGCGGGGCGGGGGAGGGGTCCGGGGCGCCGGTCACGAGGCGTACTCGCTGTTCTCGCGGACGTAGCCGGCGCTCAGGTCGTTGGTCCACACCACCGCGGACGCGGGGCCCGCGGCCAGGTCGGCGGTGATGCGGACCTCGCGGCCGGACAGGTCCGCCAGGGCGCGGTCCTCGCCCACCGCACCGTGCTTGCACACCCACACGCCGTTGATGGCGACGCTGAGCCGGTCCGGTTCGAAGACGGCGGAGGTGGTGCCGATCGCGGCCAGCACCCGGCCCCAGTTGGGGTCCTCGCCGTGCAGGGCGCACTTGAGGAGGTTGCTGCGGGCCACGGCGCGGCCCACCTCGACGGCGTCGTCCTCGCTGACCGCGCCGCTCACCTCGATGCGGATGTCCTTGCTCGCGCCCTCCGCGTCGCCGATCAGCTGCCGGCCCAGGTCGGCGCAGACGGCGCGGACGGCCTCGGTGAACTCCCCGTGGTCCGGGGTGGCTTCGCAGGCGCCGGAGGCCAGCAGCAGCACCGTGTCGTTGGTGGACATGCAGCCGTCGGAGTCGATGCGGTCGAAGGTGACCCGGGTGGCGGCGCGCAGCGCCCGCTCCAGCACGTCGGCTTCGACGGCCGCGTCCGTGGTCAGCACGGCCAGCATGGTGGCCAGGCCGGGGGCGAGCATGCCGGCTCCCTTGGCCATGCCGCCCACGCTCCACCCGCCGCGGCCGGCGGCGGCCGTCTTGGGGACGGTGTCGGTGGTCATGATGGCGCGGGCCGCGTCCGGCCCGCCGTGCGCGGACAGGGCGGCGCCGGCCCGGTCGAGGCCGGCCAGCAGCCGCCGCATCGGCAGCGGCACGCCGATCAGCCCGGTGGAGCAGACCGCCACCTCGCCGGCCTCGTGGCCCAGCAGCCGGGCGGTGTGCTCGGCGGTGGTGCAGGCGTCCTGGTAGCCCTGCGGGCCGGTGCAGGCGTTGGCGCCGCCGGAGTTGAGGACGACGGCGCGGGCCCGCCCGCCCGCCAGGACCTGCCGGGACCACCGCACCGGCGCGGCCTGCACCCGGTTGGCGGTGAACACGCCCGCGGCCGCCGCGCGCGGCCCGTGGTTGACGACGAGCGCCAGGTCCCGGGCGCCGTTGTCCTTGATGCCGGCGGCGATGCCCGCCGCGCTGAAGCCTCGTGCTGCGGTGACGCTCACGGTGCGACTCCGATCGTGGAAAGCCCCAGGGTCTCGGGCAGGCCGAGCGCGATGTTCATGCCCTGCACCGCGCCGCCCGCGGTGCCCTTGGTGAGGTTGTCGAGGGCGCTGACGGCGACGATCCGGCCGGCCGCCGCATCCAGCGCCACCTGGAGGTGCACGGCGTTGGAGCCGGTGACGGCGGCGGTGGCGGGCCACTGCCCCTCCGGCAGCAGCCGCACGAACGGCTCGTCGGCCAGCGCCTTGTGGTAGGCGGCGCGCACGTCGTGCGCGCCGACGCCGGGCCGTGCGGGCGCGGAGCAGGTGGCCAGGATGCCGCGCGGCATCGGCGCCAGCGTCGGGGTGAAGCAGACGCCGACCCGGTGCCCGGCGACGGCACTGAGGTTCTGCACCATCTCCGGGATGTGCCGGTGGCCGCCGCCCACCCCGTAGGGCCGCATGGAGCCCATCACCTCCGCGCCCAGCAGGTCGGAGCGCGGCGCGCGGCCCGCGCCCGAGGTGCCGGAGGCGGCGACCACCACCGCCTCCGGCCCGGCCAGGCCCGCCGCATACGCCGGAAACAGCGCCAGCGAGACGGCGGTGGGGTAGCAGCCCGGCACCGCGATGCGCCGCGTACCGGCCAGCACCTGCCGGGCGCCGGGCAGTTCGGGCAGCCCGTAGGGCCAGGTGCCGGCGTGCGGCGAGCCGTAGAAGCGGGCCCAGTCGGCCGCATCGGCCAGCCGGAAGTCCGCGCCGCAGTCGACGACCAGCACCCGCTCGCCCAGCTGCCGGGCCACGGCCGCGGACCGGCCGTGCGGCAGGGCGAGGAAGACCACGTCGTGGCCGGCCAGCGCGTCGGCGGTGGTGGCCTGCACCTCCCGCTCGGCCAGCGCCGCCAGGTGCGGCTGCACACGGCCCAGCCGCGCCCCCGCACTGGTGTGCCCGGTGACGGCGCCGATGTCCACCTCGGGGTGCCCCAGAAGCAGGCGCAGGAGCTCGCCCCCCGCATAGCCGCTGGCCCCGGCCACGGCCGCTCGCACTGTCATGAACCCTCCTCGTCGGCGAAAGCAGGTCGTCCTTGCGTGGTCCCGCGCACCGGCCCGGCCCGGCCCGGCGCGGTGCGGTGCGCTGCGCTGCGGTGTGGCGGCCGGCCCCGGCGGGGCGGCGGGGCGGGGCGTCAGTTCGACGGGGCGGGGCAGAACTCGGCGTTCAGGGTGGCCAGCAGCTGCGAGACTTCCCAGTCGCCGTTGTAGTTGAAGGTGAGCAGGTGGCGGCCGTCCTCGCTGAACGCGGACAGGGTCAGCGAGCCCACCACGCCCCCGTCGTGGTACCAGACGCTGGTGTGGCAGCCCAGCGTCAGCAGCTCCACGCCCAGGCCGTAGGAGGAGGCGGGGAAGTCGGGGTTGACGACGGTCGTCTTCAGCTCCTGGAGCTGCTTGGCGGGCAGCAGCCGGCCGCCCATCAGCGCCCCGTAGAACCGGTTGAGGTCGCCGGCGCTGGAGATGAGGTCGCCGTCGCCCCAGTTCTGCGAGCCGTTGACGTCGGTGACGTCGTCGATGCGGTCGGGGTCGGTGCCGTAGAACAGCTTGGAGTAGCCGCGGCTGCTGGGCCTGGGCACGGTGGTGGCGGTGCCGGGGTTCGACGTCGCCCTCAGCCTCAGCGGGGCGAGGATGCGCCGGCGCACCTGCGCCTCGTAGGAGGAGCCGCCGACCTTCTCCACGATCAGCGCGGAGAGGATGTCGTTGGTGTGCGAGAAGGAGTGCCGGGCCCCGGGCGGGAACATCGGCGGGTGGGAGAAGGCCACCGCCAGGCGCTGGGCGGGGGTGAGGGTGTCGTAGCGGTGCCGCAGGAAGCCCTCGCCCAGGGTGTACTTCTCGTAGTACGCCGGGTCGGCGAGGTAGTCGTACAGACCGCTGGTGTGGTTCAGCAGCTGCCGCACGGTGATCCTGCGGCCGTCGTTGCCGCTGCCGGTCACCACGCCCGGCAGGAACGTCTCCACCGGGTCGTCGAGGCTGAGCTTGTGCTCCGCCTCCATCTGCAGCAGCACCGTGGCCACGAACGTGTTGGTGATGCTGCCGGTGCGGAAGCGGTCCCGCGGGCTGCGCGGCGCGCCGGTGGTGCGGTCGCCCACGCCCGCCGTCGTGCGCCACACCCCGGCCGCGTCCCGGGCCTCGGCGGTGACACCGGGCACCCCGGCCGCGACGGCCGCCTCGATCGCCGCCCGGGTGGCCTGGTGGCCGCCCGCCGCGCGGACGGGGCCGGCCGCCGCGGGTGCGGGCGCGGTGAGCGCGGCGGCGGTCAGCGCCGCCGCGGCCAGGGCCACCAGGCGGGCCCTGCGTCTGGTCGGTGTCGTCATCGTCGTTCCCCCTGAGGAATCGTCCGCACCTGGCTGATGTCGTACTTGTGCGGTGCGTCGGCGGCAGACTAGGTCACCCCTCTCGAACGCCGGTAGCTTGCGCAGCGAGCCGCCCCCGGGGCGGCAAGTCGCCCCTGAAAAGGCCGAGTTGGGTGTGTGCCGCCGGTCCGTCTCGGGTGGTTCTCGTGCGGGCGTGCGGCGCCTTTCGAGTGATCCTCAGGCGTCCGCGGCGCGGCGGCCGAGGCGCGGCATCGTGGCACACGGGACCGGCCCGGTACAGGGGGCCGGCGGCCGCGCGCGGCGTCTGCCGCCGGCCGGGCGGGCCGCGGCCGGTGGAGCCTTGTCGCGCCGGCGCCGGCCTTCCTACGGTGACGTGGCATCGCCGGGAGGGCCACCGCCGCGGGTGTCCCGTCGACCGGACACCGGGCGTGTCCCGTCGACCGGACGCGGCGCCGGCCGGCGCCCTCGTACCCGGCGCGCCGATGCGCCGGTGCTCCGTGTGCGACGGCGGCCCGGCGGCTTCCGGCGGATTTCCCGGACCCACCCCATGACGGACAAGGACGGTGCCAGGTGAGCACGAACCCCTTCGACGACGCGGACGGCCGCTTCTACGTGGTGGTCAACGACGAGGAGCAGCACTCCCTGTGGCCGGTGTTCGCCGAGGTGCCCGCGGGCTGGCGGGTGGTCTTCGGCGAGGCCGGCCGCGCGCAGTGCCTGGAGTACGTCGAGCAGCACTGGACCGACCTGCGGCCCAAGAGCCTGCAGGAGGCGATGGCCGACTGACGGCCGCCACGGCACGACGGCGCCACGGCGCGGACGTGATGCGCGGGCGCGGAGGCGATCCGTGTGGTGCCGGCCGCGGTGCCGGCCGGCACTGCGGGCGAAACGACACATCGAGTGGGGAGTTGAGGGCGGTGACGGGGGCTGTGCGGACCGCGAGCAGGTACGCGCCGAGGCCGGCGGACGGCGGCGGCGAGCAGGCGCAGCGCGAGGTGGTGCTGTCCTTCGTGGGCAGCCAGGCCACGGTGCAGAAGTCGGGGATGACGTTCCCGCACAACCTGCCGGAGCGCTCCTGGGAGCAGATCGGCGCCAACCTGCGCGGCCTGGTGAACTCCTCCGCGTGGTGGCTGGCGGACTGGCTGATCTACGGCGAGGCCACCTACGGGTGGCGGCGCTACAAGGAGGCCGTCGAGCGCACCGGGCTGGACTACCAGACCCTGCGCAACTACGCCTGGGTGGCCCGCCGCTTCGAGCAGCACCGCCGCCGCGACGGCCTCAGCTTCGCCCACCACGCGGAGGTGACCCGGCTGGCGCCGCCGGAGCAGGACTACTGGCTGCGCAAGGCCGAGCAGCACAAGTGGTCGCGCAACGAACTGCGCCGCGCGGTGCGCGCGCACCTGGCCGTGCAGAGCGACCCCGCCCCCGCCCCCGCCCCCGCCCCCGACCCCGCCCCCGACCCCGCCCCTGCCGCCGTACCGGGCCCGCCGCGGCCCGCCCCGCCGGCCGGGGCGGGCGGCGGCGAGGTCACCACGCTCACCATCGAGCTGTCCGCCGGGCAGCTGGCCCACCACGCCAGGGCGGCCGCCGCGCACGGCCTGCCGCTGGAGCGCTGGGCCGCCCAGGTCCTGGAAGGCGCCGCCCGGCCTCCCGCCGCCCGGCTCGCCACCGTCGACCGGCCTGCCACCGTCGACCGGCCCGCCGCCGACCGGCTCGCCACCGTCGACCGGCCTGCCGCTGACCGGCCTGCCGCTGACCGGCCTGCTCCCGCAGACCGGCCTGCCGCTGACCGGCCTGCTCCCGCAGACCGGCCTGCCGCAGACCAGCTCGCCGCCGCTGACCGGCCTGCCCCCGCCGCCCGGCCTGCCGCCGACCAGCTCGCCACCGACCGGCCCGCCGCCGACCAGCTCGCCGCCCTCGACCGGCCCGCCCCCGCCGCCCGGTCCGCCCCCTCCGGCCGGTCCGGCGTCTGAGCGCCGGTGCCGTCCGAGCCGAACTGCCCTCACATCGGAGTCAGTTGATGATCCTTCAGGGAAAGCGGGTGGCGCTGCCCCCGGCGCCCGTCGTCCACCAGCAGTTCGAGACGCACGCGCGCACCGCCCCGGACGCCGTCGCCGTGGTGCACGCCGGCCGGCAGGTGACGTACGCCGAACTGGACGCGCACGCCAACCGGTTCGCGCACTTCCTGCGCGCCCGCGGGCACGGCCGCGGCACCACGGTCGGCGTCTGCCTGGACTACTCCGTCGAGCTGCTCGTGGCCATCCTCGGCACGCTCAAGGCGGGCGCCGCCTACGTGCCCCTCGACCCCGCCTACCCGCCGGCCCGGCTGCAACTGCTGCTGGGCCAGGTCCCCGGCCTGGCGCTGGTCGCCGCCTCGGCGGCGACCGCGGCGATGGTCGAGGCCGCGCCCTGCGAGGTCGTCGACCTGGCCGGGCTGGACCTGCTGGCGCTGCCGGCCACCTCGCCCGGCGTCGCCGTGAGCGGCGAGGACCTGTGCTACGCCGTGTTCACCTCCGGCTCCACCGGCACCCCGAAACTCACCGCGGTGCGCCACGCCGGCTGGTTCAACCTGATGCGGTGGCTGCGCCTGGAGTACGGCCTGACCGCCCGCTCGCACCACCTCGTGGTCAGCGCCTTCGGCTTCGACCTGTCCCAACGCGCCCTGATGACACCGCTGTTCTGCGGCGCCACCCAGCACCTGCTGGCCAGCCGCAACTTCGACGCGATGATGGCCTACCGGGCCCTGCGCGAGCACGACATCCGCGTCGTGCACTGCGCCTCCAGCACCCTGTACGTGCTGGTGGACTGGGAGCTGGCGCGCGGCGGGACCGCGCTGGCCCGGCTGGACCACGTCCTGTTCGGCGGGGAGGCCCTCAAGAGCGAGCGCCTGGAGGAGTGGGCCCGCCGCCCGGGCCGCGCCTGCACCCTGCTGCACCAGTACGGCGTCGCCGAGTGCACGGACGTCGCCACCTCCTACGACCTTTCCCGGCACTGGCGCGGCGGCGGCGACATCGCCCCCGTCGGCACGCCCGCCCACAACACCGACATCCACCTGCTGGACGCCCGGCTGCGGCCGGTCGGGCCGGGCCAGGACGGCGAGATCTGCATCGCCGGGGCCGGGGTGGGCGCCGGCTACCTGGGCGCCGCGGGCCCGGAGAACGCCAGGTTCACCGTCGTGGACGTGGACGGGGAGCCGGTGCGGCTGTACCGCACGGGCGATCGCGGCCGCATCGACGCAGGCGGCGACCTGGTCGTGGCCGGCCGGATGGACGCCCAGGTGAAGGTGCGCGGCATGCGCATCGACCCGGGTGACATCGAACGCGCGCTGGGCCGGCTGCCCGGCATCCGGGAGGCCGCCGTGGCCGTCACCCCGGGCGCCGGCGGGGAGGGCGAGCTGACCGCGTTCCTGCTGCCCGCCGCCGGCGCACCGGACGAGGACGCGGTACGCGCCGGCCTGCTGGCGTCGCTGCCGCGGAACATGGTCCCGGCCCGGTTCGTGACCGTGGCGCACCTTCCGCTCAGCCCGCACGGGAAGGTCGACCGGGCCGCGCTGGCCGCGGCCGCCGCCCCGCCCGCCTCCCGCGCCGCGGCGGCCCGGCCGCACGCACCGGAAGAACAGGCCGCCCGCTGACGCGGCCGGACACACATGAACGACGCCGACGAAAGAGAAGACGAAAGAGAAAGGGAACATGCGATGACCGCCGACCTCGTGCGCGCCATCTGGTGCCGGGAACTGGGCCGCGACGACATAGGCGGCGACGACGACTTCTTCGCCCTGGGCGGCCAGTCCGTGATCATGGTCGGGATCCAGGGCGCCTTCATCGAGGACATGGGCGTCGAGGTCCCCATGGACCAGATGTTCCTGCACCCCACGGTGAA
Source organism: Streptomyces sp. NPDC101225 (assembly GCF_044767585.1). Lineage (NCBI taxonomy): Bacteria > Bacillati > Actinomycetota > Actinomycetes > Kitasatosporales > Streptomycetaceae > Streptomyces > Streptomyces sp. NPDC101225. Next base: position 30,035 of record NZ_JBIWOE010000057.1, on the reverse strand, counting down.
CCGGATCGCCGCCTACATCGACTCCCTGGGCGCCCTGGCCTCCTGACCCCCTGCCGGCAGCCCGGTCGGCCGGCGGGCCGGGCCATCCGCCCGCCAGGCACCGTCCCCGCCGCGTTCCGCCGCGTCGACAGCGTGTCCCGTCCGGGGGCCTCTCCGGCCGCAGCCGCGTTGCGTCAAACACTATTCGGTAAGAGAGGCGCGCCATGTACGACGTGATTGTCATCGGTGCCCGTTGTGCGGGTTCGCCGACCGCCATGCTGTTCGCGCGGCAGGGCTACCGGGTCCTGCTGCTGGAGAAGGCGACCTTCCCGCAGGACACGCTGTCCTCGCACTACATCCACATGCAGGGCATGGGCCTGCTGAGCCGGTGGGGGCTGCTGGACAAGCTCCGCGACGCCGGCTGCCGGCCCATCACCAGGCAGAGCTACCAGGGCCCCGGGGTGCGCATCGAGGGCTTCTCGCTGCCCGTCGACGGCCTGCGCCACACCTACGCGCCGCGCCGCTACGTCCTGGACCCGCTGCTGGCCGAGGGCGCCGTGGAGGCCGGCGTCGACTTCCGGCAGGGCTGCGCGGTCAAGGACCTGCTGTGGCAGGACGAGCGGGTCACCGGGGTGCGCTACAGCACGCCCGGCGGCACCGAGACCACCGAGCGGGCCCGCCTGGTGGTCGGCGCGGACGGCATGCGCTCGCTGGTGGCCCGCAGGACCGGCGCCCAAAACGTCATCGAGCACGCCCGGGTCAGCTGCACCTACTACAGCTACTGGGCGGGCGTGCCCTCCCACTTCGAGCTGTACGAGCGGCCCGGCCGGTGGATCGGCGTCATCCCCACCAACGACGACCTCACCCTGCTGATGACCTACTTCCCGCAGGACGAGTACCAGCAGGTCCGCAAGGAGGTCGAGCCCTTCTACCTGGACTCCTTCCGCAGCACCGCGCCCGAGCTGTACGAGCGGATGCGGGCCGGCGAGCGGGTCGAGCAGCTGTACGGCACCGGCCACCAGGAGAACTACTTCCGCAAGGCCTACGGGCCCGGCTGGGTGCTGGTGGGCGACGCGGTCAACCACAAGGACTCCATCACCGCCCGCGGCATCACCGAGGCGTTCGTGCAGGCCCACACCCTCACCGAGTACATCGGCGGGCAGCTGCACGACGAGCGGGCGCTGGCCGCCGCGCTGCGCCGCTACGAGAACAACCTCAGCGGCGAGGCCCTCAGCCACTACCAGGGCGCGCTCAACGTGGCCGAGCTCAAGCCTCAAGGACGCGTCGACATGCTGCAGAAGCTGGTCGGCCACCAGGAGCACATCGACCGCTACTTCTCGACGCTGTCGGGCGCCTGCTCCATCGACGACTTCTACAACGACGACCTGCTGACCCTGCTCGACTCGGCCGAGTGACGACCCGCCCTCCGCGTGGCGTCGCCGATTTGGAGAAACAATGATCCCGTTGTCGTTCGCGCAGCGCCGGCTGTGGTTCGTGGACCGGTTCGAAGGCCCGTCGCCGACCTACAACGGCGCGTTCGCCCTGCGTCTGACCGGCGCCCTGGACGTGCCGGCCCTCAGGGCCGCGCTGCGTGACGTCGTCGAGCGGCACGAGGTCCTGCGCACGGTCGTCGTCGAGGACGGCGACGGCGTCCCGCACCAGCAGGTCCTGGCCGCCGAGGAGCGGCCGCTGGAGCTGCCGGTCGTCGACGTGCCGCCGCACAGGCGGGCGGCGGCCGTCGAGGCGGCGGCCACCGAGACCTTCGACCTGGCCGCCGACATCCCGCTGCGCGCCCTGCTGGTGCGCTGCACCGCCCAGGACCACACCCTGGTCGTCGTCGCCCACCACATCGCCGTCGACGGCGAGTCCTTCGGGCCGCTGTTCCGCGACCTGACCACCGCCTACGCGGCCCGCAGCGAAGGCGGCGCCCCCACCTGGGAGCCGCTGCCGGTGCAGTACGCCGACTACACGCTGTGGCAGCGCGACCTGCTCGGCGACGAGGACGACCCCGACAGCCTGGCCGCCCGCCAACTGGCCTACTGGGGCCGGGCGCTGGCCGACCTGCCGCAGCCGCTGGCGCTGCCCACCGACCGGCCCCGGCCGCGGGTGATGCGCCCGGACGGCGACCGCATCCCCTTCACCCTGGACGCCGACCTGCTGCAGGCCGTGGAGAAGCTCGCCACCCAGGAGGACACCACCGTCTCGATGGTCATGCACGCCGCGCTGGCGGTGCTGCTGCACCACCTGGGCTGCGGCGACGACATCCCCATCGGCGCCCCCATCACCGACCGCACCGACGAGGACCTGCGCGACCTCGTCGGCTTCTTCGTCAACACCTGGGTGCTGCGCGCCGACCTGACCGGCGCCCCCACCTTCCGCCGCCTGCTGCGCCGGGTGCGGGAGCGCTCGCTGGCCGCCTACGACCACCAGGACCTGCCCTTCGAACGGCTGGTGGAACTCCTCAACCCCGACCGCTCCACCGCCTACAACCCCTTCTTCCAGGTCATGCTCTCCTGGCAGCCGCCGGTGCCGCCCCTGCAACTGCCCGGCCTGGGCGTCGTGGTGGAGCGCCTGGAGACCCGCACCGCCAAGTTCGACCTGTTCTTCGACCTGCTCCCGGACGCCTCCGGCGGCGCGAGCTGCCGCCTGGAGTACGCCACCAGCCTCTTCGACCGCGCCACCGCCGACGCCCTCGCGCAGCGCTTCGTGCGCCTGCTGGGCCGGCTGGTCGCCGACCCCGAACGCGCCGTCGCCACCGTCGACGTCCTGCAGCCGGCCGAACGGGCCCGGCTGCTGGCCCACCCCGCCCCCCGGCCCGCGACCACTGCGGCCGCGGCGACCGTGCCCGAGCTGTTCGAACGGCAGGCGGCGGCCACCCCCGACGCCCCCGCCCTGGTGTGCGCCGGCCGCACGCTGACCTACCGGCAGCTGGAGGAGCGGGCCAACGCGGTGGCCTGGCGGCTCATCCGCCGCGGCGCCGGACCCGAGGACCTGGTCGCGCTCGCCCTGCCGCGCACCGAGGACCTGGTGGCCGGCCTGCTCGGCATCCTCAAGTCCGGTGCCGGCTACGTGCCGCTGGACCCGCGCCACCTGCAGGGCCGCGCCGAGAGCGTGCTGGGCCAGGCCGCGCCGCGCTTCGCCGTCACCGACACCGCCACCTGGCAGCGGCTGCCCGCCCACCCCCTCACCCCGCTGCTGACGGACCAGCCCGACGCCGGCCCCAAGACGCCCGACCGCGCCCCGGCCGACGCCGACCGCACCGCGCCGCTGCGCGCGGACCATCTCGCCTACGTGATGTACACCTCCGGCTCCACCGGCACCCCCAAGGGCGCCGCCCTCACCCACCGCGCGATCGTGGACGGCGTGACGGACCTGGCGCACGCGGTGGACGCCGGGCCGGGCCGGCGGATGCTGGCCGGCACCTCCGTCAACTTCGACGTGTCCGTCTTCGAGCTGCTGACCACCCTCGCCGGCGGCGGCAGCGCGGAGCTCGTGGACAGCGCGCTGGTGCTGGCCGAACGCGAGCAGTGGGACGGCCACGTCCTCAGCGGCGTGCCCTCCGTCGTCGCCGAACTCGTGCCGCACCTGTCCAAGGCCCCCCGCCTGGACACCGTCGTCCTGGCCGGCGACGTGCTGCCGGGCCGGCTGGTGCGGCAGATCCGCCGGGCGCTGCCCGCCGCCCGCATCGTCAACTCCTACGGCCAGAGCGAGAGTTTCTACGCCACCACCTTCACCCTGGCGGCCGGGCAGGAGTGGCCGCAGGACACCGTCGCCCCCATCGGCCGCCCGCTGACCGGCATGCGCGCCCACGTCCTGGGCCCGGGCCTGGCACCGGTGCCGCCCGGCGTGGTCGGCGAACTGTACGTGGCCGGCAGCTGCCTGGGCCGCGGCTACCACGGCCGGCCCGCACTGACCGCGCAGCGCTATCTCCCCGACCCCTTCGGCCCGCCCGGCGCGCGCATGTACCGCACCGGCGACCTGGCCCGCCACACCGCACACGGCCACCTGGAGTGCGTGGGCCGCAGCGACGGCCAGGTCAAGGTGCGCGGCTTCCGCATCGAGACCGCCGAGGTGGAGGCGGCCGTCACCGCCCACCCCGGCATCAGCGAGGCCGTCGTGATCAGCCGGGAGGTGCCCGCGGGCGGGCGCCGGCTGGTGGCCTACGTGGTGCACACCGGCGAGGGCGCGGTCGGCGACGACGGCGCCGGCGGCATCGGCGACGTCGACGTGCTGGCCGGCGCCTCGGCCGCGGAACTGCGCACGTTCACCGCCGCCCGGCTGCCCGACTACATGGTGCCCTCCGCGTTCGTGGCCCTGGACCGGCTGCCGCTGGGGCCGACCGGCAAACTCGACCGCGCCGCCCTGCCCGAACCGGAGTTCACCGGCGCGGCCTACCGCGCCCCGCGCACCGAGACCGAGCAGATCATCACCGCCGCCTACGCGGATGTGCTGGGCGTGGACCGCGTCGGCGTCGACGACGACTTCTTCGCCGCCGGCGGCGACAGCCTGCGCTCCATCCAGGTCGTCGCCCGCGCCCGCGCCCGCGGCCTCACCCTGTCCACGAGGGAGATCTTCGAATGCCGCACCGCGGCCCGCCTCGCGGAGGTGGCCGCCGCCCGCGGCGAGCAGACGCCGGTGCTGGCCGAGGACGCGGACGGCGGCCTCGGCACCCTGCCGCTGCCGCCGGTGGCCCGGCAGGTGTTCGGCGCGGGCGGCGGCCTGGACCGGTTCGCCATGTCGATGGTCCTCGACCTGCCCGACGGCATCACCACCGCCCAGCTGACCGCCGTCCTGGACACCGTCCTGGACCACCACGACCTGCTGCGCGCCCGGCTGACCGGCACCGGCACGCCCGCCCTGAGCGTCCGCCCGGCCGGCAGCGTGCGCGCCGCGGACCTCGTGCACCGGGTCGAGTGCGAGGGCCACTGGCAGGATGCGGCCGTGCCGGCCGCCGCCCGCACCCAGCTGCACGCCGCGGCCGGCCGCCTCGACCCGCGGGCCGGCGTCATGGCGGCCTTCGTCCACTTCGCGCCGCCCGCCGGCCCGGGCCGGCTGCTGATCGTGCTGCACCACCTGGTCGTCGACGGCGTCTCCTGGCGCATCCTCATGTCCGACCTGGCCGAGGCCTGGCAGCACGTCCGGGCCGGCCGCACCCCCCACCTGCCCGCCGTGGGCACCTCCGCCCGCCGCTGGGCCGCCGCCCTCGACGAGCAGGCGCACACCCCCGGGCGGGAGGCCGAACTCGGCCACTGGCAGGACGTGCTGAGCACCCCCGACCCGCCGCTGGGCGCCCGCCGCCCCGACCCGGCCGTCGACGTGTTCGCCACCGTCGACACCGTCCGCGTCGAGCTGCCCGCCGACGTCACCGAGGCGGTGCTGACCACCCTGCCCGCCGCGTTCCGCGGCACCGCCACCGACGTGCTGCTGGCCGCGCTCGCCCTGGCCGTCGGCCACTGGCGCGGCACCGGCGACCCCCTGCTGGTGCGGCTGGAGGGACACGGCCGCGAGGAGGACGCCGTGCCCGGCGCCGACCTCACCCGCACCGTCGGCTGGTTCACCACCATGTACCCCGCCCGCGTCGACCCCGCCGGCATCGACCCGGCCGACGTCCTGGCCGGCGGCCCCGCCACCGCGGCCTTGGTCAAGCAGGTCAAGGAACAGCTGCGCGCCATCCCCGACAAGGGCCTGGGCTACGGCCTGCTGCGCCACCTCAACGACGCCACCGCCGCACAGCTCGACGGCCTGGCCGCACCGCAGATCGGCTTCAACTACCTCGGCCGGATCTCCGCCACCGACCTGCCCGAGCAGCTGCGCCAGCACGGCTGGGGGCCCGCCGACTGGTCGGCCGAGCTGATCCCCGAACCCGACCCCGACCTGCCCGCCCTGTCCGCCCTCGAGGTCAACTCGGTGGCCACCGACACCCCCGACGGCACCCGGCTGCAGGCCGCGTTCATGTTCCCCACCACCCTCCTCACCCGCGCCCGGGCCGACGAACTCGCCCAGACCTGGACGCGGGTGCTGCACGGCATGGCCGCCTACGCCGCCCGCCCCCACATCGGCGGCCTCACCCCCGCCGACGCCCCCCTGGTCACCGTCACCCAGCCCGACATCGACGCCTTCGAACAGCGCTACGGCCGCCTGCGGCAGGTGTGGCCGCAGGCCCCGGGCCAGCTGGGCATCCAGTTCCAGGCCGCGCTCGCCGACGGCGCCTTCGACGTCTACCACATGCAGTTCGTGCTGCACCTGTCCGGCGGCGTCGACCCGGCCCGCCTGCGCGCCGCCGGACAGGCCCTGCTGGAGCGCCACCCCAACCTGCGCTCCGCGTTCACCACCACCGCCGACGGCGAACCCGTCCAGGTCGTCCCGGACACCGTCACCCTGCCCTGGCGCCACCTCGACCTGACCGGCCGCACCCCGGCCGAGCAGGACACCGCCCTGCAGGAGGCCCTGGCCGCCGACCGGGCCGACCCGCTCGACCCCACCCGGCCGCCGCTGCTGCGCCTGGCCCTGCTCACCTGCGGCCCGCGGCAGGCCAAGCTCATCCTCACCGCCCACCACACCCTCTTCGACGGCTGGTCCTCCCCCCTGGTCATCACCGACCTGGTACGGCTGTACGCGCAGGCCGGCGACCTCGGCCCGGTCCGCTCCTACGGCGACTACCTGGCCTGGCTGACCCGCCAGGACCGGGACGCCTCCGCCGCCGCCTGGGCCGCCGAACTCGACGGCTTCGACGAGCCCACCCTGATCGCCGCCGGCCGCACCGCGCACGGCACCGCCACCTCGCTGGGCCGCGTCGAGGTGCCGCTCTCCATCGACCAGGGCCGCGAACTGGCCCGCCGCGCCGCCCAATTGGGCGTCACCCTCAACACGCTGCTGCAGGGCGCCTGGGCGATCCTGCTGGCCAAGCTGACCGGGCAGCAGGACGTCGTCTTCGGCGCCGCCGTCAACGGCCGCCCCGCCGACCTGGCCGGCAGCGACGAGATGGTCGGCCTGTTCATCAACTCGCTGCCCACCCGCGCCCGGTGCTCGCCCGGACGCACCCTGGGCGAGATCATCACCGACCTGCAGGACCGGCAGATCAGCCTGCTCGACCACCACTACTACGGCCTGGCCGACATCCAGCGCGCCACCGGCCTGCCCGCCCTGTTCGACACCATCGTCGTCTTCGAGAACTACCCCATCGACCGCGAGGGCATCGTCGAGGCCAACGACGCGGCCGGCTTCACCATCGACGCCATCCGCCCCTTCGCCGGCTCCCACTACCCCCTCACCCTCAACTCCTCCGACCCCTACCTGCGCCTGTCCCTGGACTACCAGCGCAACCTCTACGACCGGGCCGGCGCCGAGGAGATCGCCGCCCGCCTGGTCCGCGTCCTGGAGCACGTCCTGGCCGACCCCGCCCAGCCCCTGGCCGCCGTCGACGTCCTGGCCCAGGACGAACACCGGCTGCTGGTAGGGGAGATCAACGACACCGCCCACCCGCTGGCCCCCACCACCCTGCCCGACGCCTTCGAGGCCCAGGCGGCCCGCACCCCCGAGCGCACCGCCCTGATCGGCGAGCACGAGACGCTCACCTACGGCGAGTTCAACCGGCGCGCCAACCGGCTCGCCCACTGGCTGATCGACCAGGGCGCCGGCCCCGAACAGCTGATCGCCGTCAAGATCCCCCGCTCGGTGGAGCTGATGGTGGCCATCTACGCCGTCGTCAAGGCCGGCGCCGCCTACCTGCCCATCGACACCGAACTGCCCGCCGACCGCGTCCAGCACATCCTGGACCGGGCCCGGCCGCTGCTCGTCCTGGACACCGACCTGCCCGACACCGCCGGCCGGCCCGACACCGACCCGGTGCGCGCCCTGTCCGAGGACAACGCCGCCTACACCATCTTCACCTCCGGCTCCACCGGCGGCCCCAAGGGCGTCCCGGTCGCCCACCGGGCCATCATGAACCGGCTCGCCTGGGGCCTGGACCACTTCCAGGTCGGCCCCGAGGACCGGGTGCTGCTGTCCACCACCGCCGGCTTCGACGTGTCGGTGCCCGAACTGTTCGCCCCGCTGCAGGCCGGCGCCGCCGTCGTGATCGCCCGCCCGGACGGCCGCCGCGACCCCGCCTACCTCGCCGGCCTCATCCGCCGCGAACAGGTCACCGGCGCCGACTTCGTGCCCTCCCTGCTGGAGGCGTTCGTCGCCGAACCCGCCGCGGCCGGCTGCACCAGCCTGCGCTGGATCGAGGTCGCCGGCGAGGCCTTCCCGCCCGCCCTGGCCGAGAAGTTCACCCGCCTGCTGCCCGGCTGCGCGGTCCACAACGTCTACGGCCCCACCGAGGCCGCCGTCGAGGTCACCGCCTACCGCCACCGGCCCGGCGAGAACCGGCTGCCCATCGGCCGGCCCGTCTGGAACACCCAGGTCTACGTCCTGGACGCGGCGCTGCGCCCGGTCCCGCCCGGCGTCGACGGCGAGCTGTACCTGGCCGGCGACCAGCTCGCCCGCGGCTACCTCACCCAGAGCGCCCTGACCGCGCACCGCTTCGTGGCCTGCCCCTTCGGCCCGCCGGGCGCCCGCATGTACCGCACCGGCGACGTGGTGCGCTTCAGCGGCGACGGCCAGGTCGAATACGTCGGCCGCGCCGACTTCCAGGTCAAGATCCGCGGCTTCCGCATCGAACTCGCCGAGATCGAACAGGTCCTGGCCTCCCACCCGCAGGTGGACGCCGCGGTCGCCGTGGTCCGCGAGGACACCCCCGACGACCAGCGCCTGGTCGCCTACGTCCTGCCCGCCCCCGGCACCGGCCCGGCCGCGGTGGACCTCACCGCCCTGACCGAGCAGGCCCGCGCCCACCTGCCCGACTACATGATCCCCTCCGCCGTCGTGCCGCTCGCCGCGTTCCCCACCACCCCCAGCGGCAAGCTCGACCGCAACGCCCTGCCCGCCCCCGAACGCACCGAGACCGCCACCGGCCGCGGACCGCGCAACCACCACGAGGAAGTGCTGTGCCGGCTGTACGCCGAACTCCTCGGCGTCGACGAGGTCGGCATCGACGTCGACTTCTTCGAGGTCGGCGGGCACTCCCTGCTCGCCACCCGGCTGGTGGGCCGCATCCGCACCGAACTGGGCGCCGACATCAAGGTCACCACGGTCTTCCGCAGCCCCACCGTCGCCGAACTGGCCGGCCGGATCGCCACGTCGGGCAAGTCGAACCGCCCCCAGCTGCGCCAGATGAACGTTTAGGAGTTCCGCGATGATCCCGTTGTCCTTCGCTCAGCGCCGGCTGTGGTTCCTCCACCGTCTGGAGGGACCGTCGGCGACGTACAACATCCCGTTCGTGCTGCGCCTGGACGGCCCGCTGGACACCGACGCGCTGGCCGCGGCGATCGGCGACGTCGTCACCCGGCACGAGAGCCTGCGCACCCTGCTGGTCGAGCACGAGGACGGCACCCCCGCCCAGCACATCCTCACCCCCGCCCAGGCCCACGTGCCGCTGCCGGTGCGGGAGGTGGCCGCCGACGCGGTCCAGGCGGCCGTCGGCGAGATGGCGTCCGCCGGGTTCGCGCTGGAGGCGGACCTGCCGCTGCGCGCCGGCCTGCTGCGGCAATCACCGCACCGGCACGTGCTGGTGTTCGTCTTCCACCACACCGCCGCCGACGGGGCGTCGATGGGCCCCTTCCTGCGGGACCTGCTGGCCGCCTACGCCGCCCGCCGCCACGGCACGCCGCCGCAGTGGCAGCCGCTGCCGGTGCAGTACAAGGACTACACCGTGTGGCAGCGCCAGATGCTGGGGGAGGAGGACGACCCCGACAGCGTCGCCGCCGAGCAACTCGCCTACTGGCGGGGCGAACTGGCGGGCGTGCCGCAGCCGGTGCAGCTGCCGCTGGACCGGCCGCGCCCCACCCGGGCCGGCCACCACGGCGGGCACGTCGACTTCCAGCTCGAACCGGAACTGATCGCCGCGGTGGGCCGGCTGGCCGCCGCGCACGGCGCGACCGCCCCGATGCTCGCCCAGGCCGTCCTGGCCGTGCTGCTGCACCACCTCGGCGCGGGCAACGACCTGACCATCGGCAGCCCCATCGAGGGCCGCGCCGATGAGCAGCTGGAGGACCTGGTCGGGTTCTTCGCCAACACCTGGGTGCTGCGAGTGGACCTGTCCGCCAACCCCACCTTCCGCGAACTGCTGGAGCAGGTGCGCGAGCGGGCGCTGGGCGCCTACGACCACCAGGACGTGCCCTTCGAGCACCTGGTGGAACTCCTCAGCCCCGAACGCACCACCGCCTACCAGCCCCTGTTCCAGGTCATGCTGGCCTGGCAGTTCGCCTGGTCCGACCTCGACGTGCCCGGCCTGCAGATCACCCCGCTCCCGGCGGGCACCGACACCGCGAAGTTCGACCTGTTCTTCAACATCGTCCCGGCCGCCGCCGGCGGCGCCTACGGCCGCCTGGAGTACGCCACCGAGCTGTTCGACCACACCACCGCCGAACTCCTCGTCGACCGGTTCGTGCGCATCCTCACCCAGGTGGTCGCCGCACCCGAGACCCGGCTGGGCGCGGTGGACGTGCTCACCGCCGCCGAACACGAGCGCCTGGCCCGCTGGAACGACACCACCGCGCCGCGGCCCGCCGCCACCGTCGCACAGCTGGTGGCCGCGCAGGCGGCCCGCACCCCCGGCGCCCCCGCCGTCCTCGCCGGCCGCGACTGCCTGAGCTACGGCGAGCTGGAGGTGCGCGCCGGCCGGCTCGCGGCGATCCTGCGCGAGCACGGCGTGGGAGCGGACGCCCTGGTGGCCGTCGCCCTGCCCCGCGGCACCGACCTGGCCGTCGCCCTGCTCGCCGTGCTCAAGGCCGGCGGCGCCTACCTGCCCATCGACCCCGGCTACCCCTCCGCCCGCGTCCACCGCCTCCTGGACAGCGCCGCGCCCGCCCTGGTCCTGACCGACCAGGACACCGAGCGGACGGTGGCCGGCTGCCGGCCGCCCGTGCTGCACCTGGACGGCCTCGACCTCGACCTCGCCCTGGACGGCCCGGTCGCCGACCCCGCCCACAGCGGCACCGGCCCCGACCACCTCGCCTACGTGATGTACACCTCCGGCTCGACCGGCACCCCCAAGGGCGTCGCCCTCACCCACGCCACCGTCGTCAACGGCCTCGCCGAGCTGCGCCGCCGCACCGGCGTCGGCCCCGGCGCGCGCATGCTGGCCGCCACCTCGGTCAACTTCGACGTCTCCGTGTTCGAACTGTTCACCGCCCTCACCAGCGGCGCGAGCGTCGAGATCGTCCGCGACGTCCTCGAACTCGCCGAACGCGACAGCTGGTCGGGCACCACCCTCAGCGCCGTCCCCGCCGTGTTCGCCGCCCTGCTGGACCAGATCGCCGCCGGCGGCGACGGCGGCCTCGACCTCGCCGTGGACACCGTCGTGTTCGCCGGCGAGGCCCTCTCCGGCGACCTGGTGCGCAAGGTGCAGGCCGCCCTGCCCGCCACCCGCGTGATGAACGCCTACGGGCAGACCGAGAGCTTCTACGCCACCACCTTCACCGTGCCCGGACCGTGGCCGGGCAGCGGCGCGGTGCCCATCGGCGCCCCGCTGGCCAACCTGCGCGCCCACGTCCTGGGCCCCGAACTCACCCCGCTCCCGCCGGGCGTGGCCGGCGAGCTCTACCTGGCCGGCCCCCTCGCCCGCGGCTACCACCGCAACGGGGCCGCGACCGCGGAACGCTTCGTGGCCTGCCCCTTCGGCCCGCCCGGCACCCGCATGTACCGCACCGGCGACCTCGCCCGCTTCGACGGCGACGGGCAGCTGACCTACGCCGGGCGCGCCGACCACCAGGTCAAGGTCAACGGCATCCGGGTCGAGCCCACCGAGATCGAGGCCGTGCTGGCCCGGCACCCCGCGGTCGGCCAGGCCGTGGTCACCGTCTGCGCCGACCCCACCGGCACCACACGCCTGGTCGGCCATGTCGCCCCGCGCGGCACCGACGCGGCCGGCGGCGACGTGGACATCAACGCCGCGGTGTCGGCGGCGGATCTGCGGCGCTTCGCCGCCAAACGCCTGCCGGACTACATGGTGCCCGCCCAGCTCGTCGTCCTGGACCGGCTGCCGCTGACCGCCAACGGCAAGGTCGACCGGGCCGCCCTGCCCGCCCCGGAGTTCACCCGCACCGCCTACCGCGCCCCCGGCACGGCGACCGAACGCGTCCTGGCCGACGTCTACGCCGACGTCCTGGGCGCCGGACAGGTCGGCGTCGACGACGACTTCTTCACCAGCGGCGGCGACAGCATCCGCTCCATCCAGGTCGTCGCCCGCGCCAAGACCCGCGGCGTGCTGGTCACCACCCGCGACATCTTCGAGCACCGCACCGTCGCCCGGCTCGCCGAACTCGTCGCCGAACGCGGCGAGCAGGAACGCGTGGTGCTGGCCGAACTGCCCGGCGGCGCCGTCGGCTGGGCCCCGCTGCCGCCGACCGCGGCCCACGTCCTCGAACTGGGCGGCGGCATCGGCCGGTTCTGCATGTCGGCGCTGCTGACCCTGCCCCGCGGCATCGACCGGGCCGACCTGCTCGCCACCCTGCAGGCGGTGCTGGACCGGCACGACGCGCTGCGCGCCCGCCTGGACCGGGTCAACCCCGGCCTGCGCATGCAGCCGGCCGGCAGCGTGCGCGCCGCCGCCCTGCTGCACCACACCCCCTACGACGCCACCCGGGTGCAGGCCGACCTGGACGCCGCCGCCGGCCGCCTGGACCCGGACGCCGGCCGGATGGCCCAGTTCGTGCACCTGACCACCCCGGACGCGGCCGCGGACCGGCTGCTGATCGTGCTGCACCACCTCGTCGTCGACGGCGTGTCCTGGCGCGTCCTGCTGCCCGACCTCGCCGCCGCCTGGAAGCACGTGCGGGCCGGGAGGGAGCCCGAACTGCCCGCCGGCGCCACCTCGCTGCGCCGCTGGTGCCACGCCCTGGCCGAGGCCGCCACCAGCGACGAACAGATGGCCCGGCTCCCGCTGTGGCAGGAACTGCTCGACGGCGACGAACCACTGCTGGGCGCGCGGGAGGTGGACCGCACCCGCGACGTCGCCTCCACCGTGGACACCGTCCGCGTGCAGCTGCCCGCCGACGTCACCCGGACCCTGCTGGACACGCTGCCGGCCGTCTTCCGCGGCGGCGCCGACGACGGACTGCTGGCCGGCCTCGCCCTCGCACTGGCCCGCTGGCACCGCGGCCGCGGCACCCGGCCCGCCCCCACCCTGGTCCGGCTGGAGGGCCACGGCCGCGAGGAACACCTCGTGCCCGGCGCCGACCTGTCGGCCACCGTCGGCTGGTTCACCGCCATGTACCCGGCCCGCCTGGACGTCACCGGCATCGACCTCACCGACGCCTTCGCCGCCGGCCCGGCGGCCGGCCAGGCCGTCAAGGCCGTCAAGGAACAGCTGCGCGCCCTGCCCGACCACGGCCTGGGCTACGGGCTGCTGCGCCACCTCAACCCGCGCACCGCCGCCGCCCTGCGCACCGCCCGCCGGCCGCAGATCGGCTTCAACTACCTCGGCAAGGCCTCCGCCGCCGACCTGCCCGAGGAGCTGCGCCACCTGGGCTGGGCCCCCGACACCGGCCACCAGGACCTGATCGCCGCCCCCGACGCCGACATGCCGGTGCTGTCCGCGCTGGAGATCAACGCGGTCGCCGCCGACACCGGCGACGGCGAACAACTGACCGCCTACTTCGGCTTCGCCACCACCGTCCTGACCCGCGAGGAGGTCACCGAGCTGGCCGGGCTGTGGGTCCAGGCACTGACCGCGCTGGCCCGGCACACCCTGCGCGCCGACGCCGGCGGCCTCACCCCCAGCGACGCCCCCCTGGTCCAGGTCGGCCAGCACGAGATCGACCGCTGGCAGGAGCGCTTCGGCGCCCTCACCACCCTGTGGCCCGCCACCCCCGCCCAGTCCGGCATCCTCTTCCAGGCCATGCTGGCCGGGGCGTCCTTCGACCCGTACCACATCCAGCTGGTCTTCCACCTGTCCGGCCGGGTCGACGCGCAGCGCATGCAGCGGGCCGGGCAGGCCCTGCTGGACCGCTACCCGGCGCTGCGCGCGGCGTTCGTGCCCCGCGCCGACGGCGACCTCGTGCAGGTCGTGCCCGAGACGGTGACCCTGCCCTTCCAGCACCTGGACCTGACCGCGCTGCCCGAACCCGAACGCGGCGAACGGTTCGAGGCCTTCCTCGAACAGGACCGCACCCGCTACTTCCGCGCCGACGCGCCGCCGCTGATCCGGCTGGCCCTCGCCGACCTCGACCCCGACCGGCCCGAACTGGTGCTGACCGCCCACCACGCCCTCTACGACGGCTGGTCCACACCGCTGCTGATGCAGGACCTGCTGCTGCTGTACGCCGCCGACGGCGACCTGTCCGCGCTGCCCGCCCCCCGCGACTTCGGCGAGTTCCTGTCCTGGCTGACCCGGCAGGACACGCAAGCCGCGGCGGCGGCCTGGGCGGCCGAGCTGGAGGGCATCGCCGAGCCGGCGCTGCTGGCACCGGACGCCGCCGGCCGCGACGACGGCCGCCGCGACCAGGTCGAGGTGGAGCTGGACGCGCAGGAGGCGCACGACCTGGTGCGCCGCGCCGCGCAGCTGGGCGTCACCGTCAACACCCTGGTGCAGGCCGCCTGGGGGCTGCTGCTGGGCCGGCTCACCGGCCGCCAGGACGTGGTGTTCGGGGCGACCGTCTCCGGCCGGCCGCCCGCGGTGGCGGACGTGGAGTCGATGGTCGGCATGTTCATCAACACCCTGCCCGTGCGGGTCACCTGCCCGCCCGGGCAGAGCGTCGGCGAGATGCTGGGCGGGCTGCAGAGCCGGCAGGCGGCCCTGGCGGAGCACCACTACTACGGGCTGGCGGAGATCCAGAAGTCGGCCGGGGTGCGCTCCCTGTTCGACACCCTCGTCGTCTTCGAGTCCTACCCGGTCGACCGGGAGGGCCTGGGCGCGGCCAGCGACGCCGCCGACGGCATCACCTTCACCGGGCTGCGCCCCTCGGCCGGCAACCACTACGCGCTGTGCCTGACCGCGGCCGCCGACCCGCACCTGCAGCTGGTCATCCAGTACGCGCCGGCCGTCTTCGACCGGCCGACGGTGCAGCGCCACGGCCGCCGGCTGGTGCGCCTGCTGCGGCAGCTGGCCGGCGACCCGGACCGCAAGCTGGCCCAGCTCGACGCGCTGGAGCCGGGGGAGCGGGAGCGGATGCTGGCCCGCTTCGACCAGGACGCGGCCCGCGCCCACCGCACCACGCTCACCGAGCTGGTCGAGGCGCAGGTGGCGCGCACCCCCCAGCGGGTCGCCGTCACCGCCCAGGGCGCCTCGCTGACCTACGCCGAACTCGACGCCCGCGCCGAGGCGTTGGCCGCCGAACTGGCCGCGCGCGGGGTGGGCCCGGAGCGCGTGGTCGGTGTCGTCCTGCCGCGCACCGTCGACACCGTGGTGGCGCTGCTGGGCGTACTCAAGGCGGGCGGCGCCTACCTGCCCGTCGACCCCGCCTACGCCGCCGCCCGGCTGCCGCACGTGCTGCCCACCGCCCGCCCGCACCTGATCCTCACCGACACCGGCCGCCGGCCCCTGGTGCCGGCCACCGACATCCCGCTGCTGCTCCTCGACGACGTCGACCTGACCGCCCCCGCCCCGGCGCCGGCCGCGGCGGGGCGGCGGGCCGCGGCCGGCCCCGACAGCCTGGCCTACGTCATCTACACCTCCGGCTCCACCGGCGTGCCCAAGGGCGTCGGCGTCACCCACACCACGGTCGTCAACGCCGTCGAGACGATGGTCGGCCAGGCCGGCGCGCAGGACGGGCGGCGCATCCTGGTGGCCGCCTCGTTCGGCTTCGACGTCGCCACCTTCGAGACGTTCGCCGCGCTGACCACCGGCGGCACCGCCGAGATCGTCCGCGACGTGCTGGAGCTGGCCGAACGCGACAGCTGGGACGTCGACGTCGTCTGCTCGGTGCCCTCCGCCTTCGCCGAACTCGTCGACCAGCTCGCCGACCGCATCACCCCCACCGCCCTGAACATCTCCGGCGAGGTGCTCACCCCGGCGCTGGCCGAGCGGGTCCGCGCCCGCTGGCCCAAGGCCCGCGTCATCAACAGCTACGGCCCCAGCGAGACCTTCTACGCCACCGGC
Source organism: Streptomyces sp. NPDC101225 (assembly GCF_044767585.1). Lineage (NCBI taxonomy): Bacteria > Bacillati > Actinomycetota > Actinomycetes > Kitasatosporales > Streptomycetaceae > Streptomyces > Streptomyces sp. NPDC101225. The sequence goes on along the minus strand of NZ_JBIWOE010000057.1, from coordinate 13,918 downwards.
CACCTGCTGGACCCCGACGAGCCGTATCCGGACGGGGTGCCCATCGGCCGGCCCTTCCCCGGCGTGCGGGCCTACGTCCTGGACCCCGGCCTCGCCCTGCTGCCCCCGGGCACCCCCGGCGAGCTGTACCTGGCCGGCGCCGGCCGCGGCTACCACCGCCAGAGCGCCCTGACCGCCGACCGGTTCGTGCCCGACCCCTACGGGCCGCCCGGCACCCGCATGTACCGCACCGGCGACCTCGCCAGCCTCACCGACGACGGCGAGATACGCCACCTGGGCCGCATCGACACCCAGGTCAAGATCCGCGGCTACCGGGTCGAACCCGCCGAGGTGGAGGCGGCGCTGACCGCCCACCCGCACATCGCCCAGGCCGCCGTCGTCACCCGGCAGCCCGACGGCACCACCCCCTACCTGGCCGCCTACCTGGTGCCCGCGCCCGGCCGGCCCGTCCCGGACACCGCCGCCCTGCACGCGCACCTGGCCGGCCGGCTGCCCGAGTACATGGTGCCGGCCGTCCACGTGCCGCTTCAGCGGCTGCCGCTGTCACCCAACGGCAAACTCGACCTGGGGGCCCTGCCCGCACCCGAACTGGCCGCCACCACCGCCTTCCGGGCGCCGCGCACCGCCCAGGAACGGGCCCTGGCCGCCCTGTTCGCGGACGTGCTGGGGGTGGAGCAGGTCGGCATCGACGACGGCTTCTTCGAACGGGGCGGGCACTCCCTGCTCGCCACCCGGCTGATCACCCGGGCCCGCGCCGAGATCGGCATGGAGATCCCCATCCGCAAGATCTTCGACCTGCCGACGGTGGCCCAACTGGCCGCCTGGGCCGAGGAGTCGGCCGTCCCCCTCCGCCCCGCTCTCCGCAGGATGATCGTAGAGGAGCAGAACTCGTGATTCCGCTTTCGTTCGCGCAGCGCCGCATGTGGCTCACGCACCAGCTGGAGGGCGGGGCCGAGACCTACAACATCTCCCCGGCGTTCCGCCTGTCGGGGCCGCTGGACCAGGACGCCCTCGCCGCGGCCCTCGGGGACGTGGTCGCCCGGCACGAGACGCTGCGCACCACCTACGTGCTGGACGACAACGACGAGCCGCACCAGCTGATCCTGCCCGCCGCCAAGGCGCCGGTGGAGGTCGCCGTCGTCGAGGTGACGCCCGAGGAACTGCCCGGCGCGGTGGACGCCTTCATCGCCCACCGCTTCGACCTGATGGCCGACATCCCCTTCCGGGTGCGGCTGTTTCGGTGCGCCCCCGAGGAACACCTCCTGGTCCTGCTGATCCACCACATCGCCTCCGACGGCGTCTCCGGCGGCCCGCTGGCCCGCGACCTGACCCTCGCCTACACCGCCCGCCTGAAGGGCCGCGCACCCGACTACGAGCCGCTGCCGGTGACCTACAAGGACTACGCGCTGTGGCAGCGCGAACTGCTCGGCGACGTCACCGACGCCGGCTCGCTGGCCGCGGCGCAGGCCAACTACTGGCGCAAGGAACTGGCCGGTGTGCCGCAGCCGCTGAGCCTGCCGCTGGACCGGCCGCGGCCGGCCACCCGCACCTCCCAGGGCGACTCCCTGGGCCTGGAGGTGCCCGCCCCGGTGGCGGCCGCCCTGCAACAACTCGCCGACGAGCGCGGCATGACCATGTCGATGGTGGTGCAGGCCGCGCTCGGGGTGCTGCTCAACACCCTCGGCGGCGGCGACGACGTCACCATCGGCAACCCGATCGCCGGCCGCACCGACGAGGGCCTGGCCGACCTGGTCGGCCTGTTCGTCAACACCCAGGTGCTGCGCGTCGACCTGAGCGGCAACCCCTCCTTCGCCGACCTGCTGCCGCAGATCCGCGACAAGGCCCTGGCCGCCTACGAGAACCAGGACGTGCCCTTCGAGACGCTGGTCGAGCTGATCAACCCCGACCGCTCCACCTCCTACCAGCCGCTGTTCCAGGTGATGTTCGCCTGGCAGAGCTTCGAGAAGGCCGACTTCGAACTGCCCGGCCTCACCGCCCGGTTCGAGCAGTTCCTCACCCACACCTCCCTGGCGGACCTGTTCTTCAGCCTCGCCCACGACCCGGCCGGGGCGCTGCGCGGCGACCTGATGTACGCCACCCAGCTCTTCGACCGGGACACCGCCGAACGGATCGCCGCCCGCTTCGTGCGGCTGCTGGAGCAGCTGGCCGCCGCCCCGCACGCCCCCATCAGCTCCCTGCAGGTGCTGGACGCCGACGAACACGACCGGCTGGTACGGCAGATCAACGACACCGCCCGCCCGCTGGCCCCCACCACCCTGCCGGACGCCTTCGAGGCCCAGGTGGCCCGCACCCCCGAGGCGACCGCCGTCATCGGCGAGGACGAGCGCCTCACCTACGCGGAGTTCAACCGGCGCGCCAACCGCCTCGCCCACTGGCTGATCGCCCAGGGCGCCGGCCCCGAGAAGATCGTCGCGGTGAAGATCCCCCGCTCCGTCGACCTGCTGGTCGCCGTCTACGCCGTCGTCAAGGCCGGCGCCGCCTACGTGCCGCTGGACACCGAACTGCCCGCCGACCGGGTACGGCACATCCTGGCCGGCGCCGACCCGCTGCTGCTGCTCGAGGACACCCTGCCCGACACCACCGGCCACCCCGACACCGACCCGGTGCGCGCCCTGTCCGAGGACAACGCCGCCTACGTCATCTTCACCTCCGGCTCCACCGGCGGCCCCAAGGGCGTCCCGGTCGCCCACCGCTCCATCATGAACCGGCTGGCCTGGGGCCTGGACCACTTCGACGTCACCCCCGCCGACCGCATGCTGGTGCACACCTCGGCCAGCTTCGACGCCTCGGTGCCGGAGATGTTCTCCCACCTGCAGACGGGCGCCGCCGTCGTCGTCGCCGGCGCCGAGGGCCGCCGCGACCCCGCCTACCTCGCCGGCCTCATCCGCCGCGAACGGGTCACCGGCGCGTTCTTCGTGCCCTCCCTGCTGTCGGCGTTCGTCACCGAACCCGCCGCGGCCGGCTGCACCAGCCTGCGCTGGATCGAGGTCGCCGCCGAGGCCTTCCCCGCCGCCCTGGCCAACCGGTTCACCGACCTGCTGCCCGGCTGCGCCGCCCACAACCTCTACGGCCCCACCGAGGCCACCGTGGAGATCACCGGCTACCAGCACGTGCCCGGCGCCGACCGGGTGCCCATCGGCCGCCCCATCTGGAACAACCAGGTCTACATCCTGGACGCGGCGCTGCGCCCGGTCCCGCCCGGCGTGGCCGGCGAGCTCTACCTGGCCGGCACCTGCCTGGCCCGCGGCTACCTCGGCCAGAGCGCCCTGACCGCCCAGCGCTTCGTGGCCTGCCCGTTCGGCGCGCCCGGCCGGCGCATGTACCGCAGCGGCGACCTGGTGAAGTGGAACAAGGACGGCCAGGTCGAATACCTGGGCCGCACCGACTCCCAGGTCAAGGTCCGCGGCTTCCGCATCGAACTGGGCGAGATCGAGCACGTGCTCAGCGCCCACCCCTCGGTCAAGCAGGCCGCCGTCGTGGTCCGCGAGGACCACAAGGGCGAGGCGCGCCTGGTCGCCTACGTCGAACCCGACCCGGACACCGCCGTCGCCGACCACGACGCCCAGGTCGAGGCCTGGCGCCGTATCCACGACGACCACTACGCGCAGGCCGCCGAGGAGCCGCTCGGCGAGGACGTGCAGACCTGGACGGCCCTCTACGACGGCGAACCCGTCCCGCCCGGCCAGCTGCGCCAGTGGCAGGACGCGGCCGCCGCGCACGTGCTGGCCCACTCCCCGCGCCGGCTGCTGGAGATCGGCGCCGGCTCCGGCCTGCTGCTGGCGAAGGTCGCCGGCCAGGTCGAGGAGTACTGGGCCACGGACTTCTGCGCCGCCGCGGTCAAGCGGCTGCGCGCCCAGGTCGCCGACGCCGGCCTCGGCGACCGGGTCCGCCTGCGCGTGCAGGCCGCCGACGACATCGGCGGCCTGCCCGCCGGCGTCTTCGACACCATCGTCGTCCACTCGGTGGTGCAGTACTTCCCCAGCGCCGGCTACCTCGCCCAGGTCCTCACCCAGGCCCTCGGCCTGCTGGCGCCCGGCGGCCGGCTGATCGTCGGCGACGTCAAGAACGCCGCCACCCTGCGCATCGCGGCGGCCGCCCAGCAGCAGGCCGCCCAGCCCTACGCCTCCCACGAGGAGATCCGCTCCGCGGTCGAGGCGGCCCTGCTCGCCCAGCGCGAACTGGCCCTGGCCCCCGAATGGTTCACCGACTTCGCCGCCGCGCACGGCACCGGCGTCGACATCCGCCTCAAGGCCGGCGCCGCGCACAACGCGCTGACCCGCCACCGCTACGAGGTCGTCCTGCACAAGGACCCGGCCGCCGTCCTGGACCTGTCCGGCGTGCCCGCGGTGCCGTGGGCCGAGGTCGGCGACCTGGCCGCGCTGAGCGACTTCGCCGACCACGCCCGCGGCCCCCTCCGCCTCACCGCGATCCCCAGCGCCCGGCTGGCCGAGGAGAGCGTCGCGGCCCTCTACGCCGGCGTCGTCGACCTGGATGCGCCCGCCGGCCGGCCCGTCGACCCCGAGGACGTCGCCGCCCTGGCCCGCCGCAAGAACCTCCACCCCGTCCTCACCCCCGCCACCGACGCCCCGCACAGCTTCGACGCGCTGCTGCTGCCCGCCCCCCGGCCGGTGACCGGCTCGTTCGTGCCCAGCCCGGTGGCCGGCCGGATCCGCGCCAACACCCCCGCCCTGGCCCAGGCGATCGGCCCGCTGCTGGCCGAACTGCCCGCCCACCTGGCCGCCCGGCTGCCGGACTACATGGTGCCGGCCGCGATGGTGGCGCTCTCGCGGCTGCCGCTGAACCCGGCCGGCAAGATCGACCGCTCGGCGCTGCCGGCCGAGCAGGCGCCCACCGCCGGCAGCGGCGAGCCGCGCAACTCCCACGAGGAGCAACTGTGCGACTTCTTCGCCGAGTTGCTCAAACTCGAGCGGGTCGGCATCAACGACGACTTCTTCGCCCTGGGCGGGCACTCCCTGCTCGCCACCCGGCTCAGCGCCCGCATCCGCAAGCGGTTCGACGTCGACATGCCGCTGCGCACCATCATCCAGTACCCCACGGTCGCCGAACTGGCCGCGCTGCTGCTGGTCGGCAGCATCCCCGGCGACCACGCCGACTCCTTCGGCGTGGTGCTGCCGCTGAACCGGGACCCCGGCACGGGCAAGGAGCCGGTCTGGTTCTTCCACGGCGGCGGCGGCCTGGGCTGGGCGTTCTTCACCTTCGCCCCGCACGTGCCGGACCGGGCCGCCTACAGCCTGCAGTCCCGCGGCTCCGACGGCACCGAGCCGGTGGCCGACTCGGTCGAGGACATGGTCGAGGACTACCTCGCCCAGATCCTCGCCGTGCAGCCCGAGGGCCCCTACCACCTGATCGGCTGGTCCTTCGGCGGGCCGATCGCCCACGCCGTCGCCGCCGCGATGGAGCAGCGCGGCCTCGAGGTGGCCCTGCTGGCCGTGCTGGACTCCCAGCCCGCCAACTCCGATCCCGACAACGGCTTCCGCGAGGTCGCCGGCCGCACCAAGGAGCTCTACCGGGCCGACGTCGAGGAGGTCTTCGGCAAGTTCATGAACACCGGCAACATGGACGCCTTCCTGGACACCATGGCCCGGGTCGGCGCCAACAACCTGCAGAAGATGGGCGTGTTCGACTCGCCCGTCTACCGCGGCGACCTGCTGTACTTCAACGCCAAGCTGGACAAGGTCGACGGCCTGACCTCCTACGGGCCCGACTGGCGCCCGCACGTGGCCGGCACCATCGAGGAGTTCGACGTGGACGCCACCCACCACGACCTGCACATGCCCAAACCGGCGGGCCAGATCATGCAGGTCATCGCCCGCAGGCTGGCCGCCCGGTGAGCGCCGCGGACGCGGGGGAGCGGGCCACACTGCTGTGCGTGCCGTTCGCCGGGGCCGGCCCCTCCTTCTTCCACCCCTGGCGAGAGCCGGCCGCCGGCCGCTGGCGGGTTACGGCAGTGGAACTGCCGGGCCGGGAACGCCGGCTGATGCAGGAGCCCTACCGCAACGTCGTCGAGGCGGCCAAGAACGAGATCGACCGGGTGGCGGCCGACCTCGGCCCCGGCACCCGCACGGTGCTGTTCGGCCACAGCCTGGGCGCGGTCCTCGCCTACGAGCTCACCCACCTGCTGCTCGCCCGCGGCGTGCCCGTCCAAGGGCTCGTCGTCAGCGGCTCACCGGGCCCCTGGACCCAGCGCGAACGCCGCGCGGCGGGCCTGCGCGGCGACGAATTCCTCGCCCGCGTCGAGGAGTTCGCCGGCTTCCGGCACGAGGCGCTGGACCACCCCGAGATGCGGGAGCTGATCCTGCCCGCCCTGCAGGCCGACTGCGAGATGCACGAGGCGTACCGGCCCAGCACCGACACCCCCGTGCCGGTCCCCATCTGCTCCCTGCGCGGCGACCACGACGGCCTGGTCACCGCCGAGGAGGCCCGGCAGTGGCGGGACGCCACCACGGCCGGCTTCCACTACACGGAGTTGCCCGGCGACCACATGTACCTCGTCGACCACGGCCCGCAGATCCTCGACGTCATCGAGGCACACTCCACCGTTCCTAATTAGTGAGCAGGAGTGAGTCTTGGACCCATACCTGTGCACTGCGGACATCCCGAACGGTTTTGGGTGTCCTGGTCGCCCGCTTTCGCTCCGCGTCCGGCGACACGGATCGTGTCCGTGGTCCGGGGATGTGGGGGCGGGTTCCCTCACGCCCTGGGGTGCCCGGTTCGGCCTGGACGGTCCGATGCCCCGCACAATCGCTCCGGTCGTGCGGGGGCGGTGCCGTCCGTCGCCGGATCGGGTGCCCCAGGGCGCGTCGTCCGATCGCGACAGCAGCGCTGTCATGTCGGGTGGTTTTGCGGTTCGTGCTGGTCAGCGGTTTCTGCCAGTGCTGGGCGCCCCACTTCGATGTGTAGGCGGGATCGACTGCGACCACCGTCACGCCGAGTTCGGCGGCCATGGACACGAGCCGGGCACGCAGCTTGGCCACGGGCATGCCGGAGATCAGCTTGCGGAACTTTTTGCGGCGGCCGTGCTTCTCGCGGGTCTTCTCCGCCGTGAAGTCCAGGTCCTCGATCGCGATGCTCAGGTTGTGCCGGGCAGCCCAGTGCAGGAGTCGGATGAGAGCTTGCCTGACCTGTGCGTCACGATGATCCGCGGAGCCGTCGAGCTGGTAGCAGAAGCGGCGGGGCTCACCGATCGGGTTGCCGTGCTCGTCCAGCCGCCAGGCGGCGAGATGATCGGCGTTGGTGTCCACCCCGGCCATGCCGCCGGCGCGTGCGGCGTCCAGGGAAACGGTCTTGACCGGCGGAATCGTCCACGACGCAGTCAGGTACCAGCGGCCCCGCTCCACGTTCTCGTGGATGCGGTAGGCCACGGCCCGGTTCGCGGTGACGCGATCGCGCCAGGTGTCGCCTCGGTAGGGGAATTGGACGGTGCTGGTGAGCACGTACCGGCCATGCCGGGCGTTGGCCAGGTGCGCCAGCGGTGTGGGGAGCTTGATGCTCACTTCGCCGTCCGGGGTGACGCGGATCGTCTCATTCCCCAATCGCTTCCCGGACTCCCCGTCTGCCTGGAGGAAACGCCGCCCGGCCTCCCACTCCCGGCGCCAGCAGGTCTCGGTGAGCTGGGCTGCCTCAAGGTTGTGCCGGGTGCGCGCCAGCCGCTTCCCTCCCCGCACCACGTGTACGACTCCCCACTCACGGTCGGCGCGTGCGGCCTCCAGCCGGTCTTCCAGCAGGTGGAGACGGCGGGTCTTGGTGAACCACTCCTGCGCGCTGCGGTATCCGCCCGGCGCCCTTTTGCTTCCCCTTTCACCGACCGGCAGGGACAGGCGGTGCGCGATGGTGCGCACCCCTGCTTCGAGGTTGTGGATATGCGCGAGCTGAGCCCGGCGGGACAGAGCCCACTGATCGTGCGTGGCCTTCGTGATCGAACCGGCCCACCTCGACGACGACTCCTCGGTCAGAGCGCGCTTGCGCTCCGCCCAGGCGTCGGTGTCATGGTCCAGCCCAGCCTGGCATCGGGCCTTGAGGTCCCGCCCGGCCAGCGTGCCCAGATGACCGCCGACCAGCCGCAAGACCTTCTCATCCTCGGGTGTGAGGTGCCCCAGTCGGTCGCGGATCGCCACCCCGGACGGCCCGAGCGCCACGAACGGCGCCTTGATTGCCCGCAACTTGGAATCAGCCACGTTCGGCGGCCTCCAGCGCGGCCCTGGCCCGGTTCTTCGCCGACCGGCGCCCGTACAGGCGGGCGCAGAACGACGTCAGCACCTCCACCATGTCCCGCACCAGGTCGTCTTCGACCTCGCCGTCATCCAGGACAACGAGACGGCGACCGTGTGCGGACAGGGCAGCCTCGATGAGTTCGACGTTCATGCGACCGAGCCGGTCTTTGTGCTCCACGACCACGCAGGTCACGTCCGGATCGGCCAGCAGGCGACGGACCTTGCTGCGGCTGCCGTCCATACCCGAGCCAATCTCGGACTCGACCCGGACGACCCTGCCGCCCGCCTTGACCGCCCACGCGGACAACCGGGCCAACTGCCGCTCCAGATCGCCCTTCTGGTCGTGGGAGGAGACGCGGACATACAGCCCCAGGCCGCCCACCGCCTCCGGAGCGATGCGGGTCTCGATGTTCACCAGGATCGTGCGCGGTCCGACCCGCTGAGCCGGTACCGGCAACGTCCCCTCACGGAACCAGCGATACGCGGTCTGCGGATGCACACCCTGCGTCTTCGCCCATTCCGTCAGATTCACACTCCGACAACGACACTCACTCACATGTGGTTACGCTCACTTATCCGATCTCAAGGGTCAGCAGTTGAAACCCCCTGACGGCACCACAACGCCCCGGCACGGGCTGGGGATCTGACCGGAGGGCGTCCGCGGCCGCGGACGCCCTCCGCGCCGTGCGGCGGCCGCGACGGGCCGCCTCCAGCAGCTCTCGAGGGGCATGGCAGGGCCGTGACAGGCCGCCGTCAGGCCGGCTGGGGACAGTGGCAGCATGAAGAGTTCCGCGATTGCAGTCTCAGGGCTGCGCAAGGCGTATGGCGACAAGGTCGTGCTCGACGGCATCGACTTCGAGGTCGCCGCGGGATCGGTCTTCTCCCTGCTCGGCCCCAACGGGGCGGGCAAGACCACGACGGTGAACGTCCTGACCACGCTGCTGGCGGCCGACGCCGGCACGGCGCGCGTGGCCGGACACGACGTGGCGAGCGCGACCAAGGACGTCCGCGCGGCCATCGGCGTGACCGGCCAGTTCGCCGCGGTGGACGATCTGCTGTCGGGCCGGGAGAACCTGCAGCTGGTGGCGGACCTGAAACGCGTGCCCGCGAGGGCCGAGGTGGTCACGCGCCTGCTCGAACGGTTCGACCTGGGGGAGTCGGCGGACAAGATGGCCGCCACCTACTCCGGCGGCATGCGCCGCAAGCTGGACCTGGCGATGACCCTGGTCGGCAGCCCGCAGATCATCTTCCTCGACGAGCCCACCACCGGCCTGGACCCGCGCAGCCGGCGCACCATGTGGGGCATCGTCCGCGAACTGGTCGCCGAGGGCACCACCGTCTTCCTCACCACCCAGTACCTGGAGGAGGCCGACCAGCTCGCCGACCGGATCGCCGTCCTCAACCAGGGCAGGCTGGTCGCCCAGGGCACCGCCGAGGAGCTCAAGCGGCAGATCCCCGGCACCCACGTGCGGCTGCGCTTCGCCGAGCCGGCCGAACTCGACGCGGCCGCCCGCCTCCTGCCCGGCTCCACCCGCGACGAGGAGGAACTGGCCCTGAGGGTGCCCAGCGACGGCCAGTCCCGCTCGCTGCGCGCCCTGCTGGACCGGCTCGACGAACACACCCTCAACGCCCAGGAGTTCTCCGTGCACACGCCGGACCTGGACGACGTGTTCCTCGCCCTGACCGACCGCACGGCCACCGGATCCGCCGCCGCCGGACAGGCGGACGCCGAGCGCGCCGAGGAGGCGATCGCACGATGAGCACCCTCGCCACCCCGCTGGCCGACTCCTCGATCATGCTGCGCCGCAATCTCAAGCACACCCTGCGCAACCCCACCACGGTCTTCAACGCGGTGCTGTTCCCCATCGTGATCATGCTGATGTTCGTGAAGGTGTTCGGCGGCGCGTTCAGCGTCGGCGACGCCTACATCGACTACGCCACCCCGGGCCTGCTCGTGATGGCCGTCAGCTACGGCCTGGGCGCCACCGCCACGGCTGTCAACGACGACATGACCAAGGGCATCATCAACCGGTTCAAGACCATGGACGTCTCCCGCGGCTCGGTGCTGACCGGACACGTCGTCATCACCACGGTGCGCTGCCTGGTCGCCGAGGCCGCCCTGATCGGCGTCGCCTTCGCGATGGGCTTCGACCCCTCCGCGAGCGCGGCGGACTGGCTCGGCGCGATCGGCCTGCTCGTCCTGCTCAGCTTCGGCGCCGGCTGGCTGACCGTCGCCCTGGGACTGGCCGCGAAGTCGGTGGAGACGGCCGGCCTGGGCACCGTCCCGCTGATCATGCTGCCGTTCCTCAGCAGCGCGTTCGTGCCCGCCGACACCATGGGCGCCGGCGTGCGGCAGTTCGCCGAGTACCAGCCCTTCACCCCGATCATCGAGACCCTGCGCGGCCTGCTGCAGGGCCACCCCTCCGGCTCCGACGCGGCCGCCGCCCTGGCCTGGTGCGTCGGCTTCGCCGTCGTCGGCTACCTCTGGGCGGTCTCCACCTTCAAGAAGCGGGCCTGACCCCCCGCCCCGCCCCGGCCACCATCACCCCCTTCCCCCTTCCAGCCGCCCCGGCGCCACGCCGCCGGGGCGGCTCCGTACGCCCGCCGCCGTACATCCCGCCGTCGGGTGGACGGTCAACGGCCCCCGCACTCCGCAGAGTTCGGGGGCCGTTGTACGCGGGCCGGGGGAGAGGGGAGAGGGGTGTCTCAGGCGTGGGCGGCCGCGGCGGCGGGGCGCCGGGCGCGCTGGTCCTGGACGAGCTTGCCCAGCCGGTCCACGCCCAGCGCGATCTGGTCCGGGGTCAGCACGCTGAAGGACAGCCGGGCCTGGTGGAAGCCGCCGGTGCCGCCGTAGAAGTGGTGCATCGGCGTCCACAGCACCCCGAACCGCGAGGCGGAGTACTCCAGCAGCGCGTCGTCGGCCGGGAACGGCAGCGTCAGGACGACGAACATGCCGCCCTGCGGCGTGTTCCAGGACACCTGCGGCGCCGTGCCCGGCGCGGGCGCGAACACCGAGCGCAGCCGCCGCAGCAGGGTGGCGAGGTTGTGCCGGTAGACCGCGGCCTCGCGGGCGGTGGCCCGCTTCAGGCTGCAGCCGTTCTCCAGCAGGTAGCCGCCGATGACGGCCTGCGCGACGGTGGAGGTGTTCAGCGTCACCATGCTCTTGAGCTTGGCCAGGTGGTCGGCGAGCAGCACACCGGGTGCCGCGCCGGCCGTGACGGGCTGGTCGGCGATGACGTAGCCCACCCGGGAGCCGGCGAACGCCGACTTGGCGAACGAGCCGAGGTGGACCACCTGGTGCCGCTCGTCCAGCGCCTTGAGGGTGGGCGGCGCGGCGGTGCCGGCGTGGAAGAGGGAGTAGGGGTTGTCCTCGATGACGAGGATCTCCTCCCGCGCCGCCAGCTCCAGCAGGGCGACGCGGTCGCAGCGCGACATGCTCGCGCCGCTGGGGTTGGCGAAGTCCGGCACGACGTAGCAGGCGCGCGGGCGCAGCCCCTCGCGCCGGGCCGCCCGGATCTGCCGGGCGAGGTCGTCCAGGTCGATGCCGCCCTCGTGCTCGCGCACGGCCCGCAGCGGGGCGCCGGCCACCCGGGCCGCGCCGATGAAGCCGACGTAGTTGGGCGTGGCGGCCAGCACGACGTCGCGCCGGTCGCGCACCAGGGCGCGCAGCAGCAGCACCATCGCCTCCTGGCAGCCGGTGGTGACCACGATGCTCTCCGGGTCCACCGTCAGGCCCTCGTCGATCTGCAGCTGGCGGGCGATGAGTTCGTGGATGAACCCCTTGGTGCGGCCGTACTGGAAGAACGTGCGCCGCACCAGCTCCGCGGGCAGGCCCTTGTCGTGCTCGAGGTGACGGCGGAACGTGGCGAGATGACGGGCGAGGTCGTCGACGTCGTAGAAGCCCTCGAACGGCCGGCCGGCCGAGAAGGAGACCGCGTCCGGATACCGTCCCGCGAGTTCGTTGAGCAAGGTCATGGAGGTGAGCGCGGGATCGTCGACCGAGGCGTGCAGATCGGTGACACTCAGCCGCATCGGCCCTGGTTTTGGGGGCATAGTCGCGTCATCCTCATCCGCCGGACAACTCAGCCTCGAGCTGGTGTCGTTGATGTAGGGCAGTGCTCCATGGAATTCCCGATCGCGGGCTTTCAAGAATAGAACTCCGCCCGGCGGGACGTGAAGAGCGAACCTGCCCGCCGCGGTGAAGGCACCTCTTTTCCACCGTCCCGTCGGCGGGACACCGGCCTTCCGCCGAAGGCCCCGAAAGGCCCCTTCCCGCGGGGCTTTCGGACATTGACACCCCCTGCCCGGCGGACAGAGTATGGGATTGCTGAGGAATGGCGAGAAAGCTCAGGGCCTGCCGCCGCGACGTGGCCGGAGCTGACCCGGCCCGGTCGAATCGCGACAGGGCATGAGCCGTCGATCCGCACACCACGAAGCGAGCCGCCCGGCCGATCATCCACCGCATTGTCCTGGCGCTGCCGCACGGGCATTCCGGTTCGGCCACCTCTCCATATCCGGATTTCCGGGAGTGAACTCGACGAGCGGCAGCGCCGTGTGCGCCTCGCCGCCGGAAGAGAGCCGTTTCCCGCCGAGCGGCGGTACTTGACACCTGAGAAGGAGCTGACGCATGACCACACTTGGCGACGGGGTCTTGGAGAAGGCCGCGGCGGAATACGCCGAGCAGGGTTTCTCCATCATCCGCAACGTCGTGCCGCAGGACCTCCTGGAGGAGGTGGCAGCCCACGTCGACTGGCTCACCCGCAAGTATCCGGACCTGCGCCCCGAGCACTTCCACCACCCGCTGATCCGCAACGACGCCTTCTGGGCCCGGCTGGTCTCCGACCGCCGCCTGGTGGACATCGCGGAGTTCTTCCTCGGCCCGGACCTGGCCTGCTTCACCGCCCACTACATCTGCAAGCCGCCCTACGACGGGCAGCCCGTGCTGTGGCACCAGGACGGCGCCTACTGGTCGCTGAGCCCCATGCAGGCGCTGACGGTGTGGCTGGCGGTGGACGAGTCCACCACCGAGAACGGCTGCCTGCGGATGATCCCCGGCAGCCATGTGCTGCCGCTGCACAAGCCGTCGGTGCGCACCGACACCGACAACATGCTCTTCTCCGCCTCCGACGAGGACCTGGTGCGCGAGTGGGCCGAGGAGCGCGGCGTCGTGGACATCGAGCTGCAGCCCGGTGACGTGTCCATCCACCACCCCAACCTGCTGCACTGCTCGGAGCCCAACACCTCCGCCAAGCGGCGCTGCGGCCTGGACATGGGCTACATCTCCACCACCACCCGCATCCACAGCGACGGGATCTACCTCGACCCGCTGCTGGTGCGCGGCACCGACGAGGCCGGCCTGAACACCTACCGCCCCTTCCCCGCCTTCCAGGAGGGCGAGACGGTGCCCTTCGCCGGGCAGGACGCCTGGGACGCCCGGGTGGCGCAGCTGAACGCGGCGCTGCCGGCCCGCTCCGCGGGACCGGTCGAGGAGAGCCCCCTGGACACCACCCGGCACATGATCGACCGGCTGCGGGCGGGCACCGCCAAGCGCTGACACCCCCGGGCCCGGGCGGCGGGGGGGCCCCCCCCCCCCCCCCCCGGGGGGGGGGGCCCCCCGGCGGGGGGGGGGGGGGGCCCCCCGCCCCCCCCCCCCCCCCCCCCCCCGC
>NZ_JBIWOE010000056.1:0-46884 GCF_044767585.1 Streptomyces sp. NPDC101225 | reverse complement strand
AACGTACTGTGGGCCCTGATCCGTGACGGACGGCGCTACCAAGACGGACTCCCAGTCACATAGGCGGCTTGACAACGTCATTAGGAGGTGCGGGCGGCCGGGGCATACCCTGCCCCGGCTGGGCTCAGGGCAGCCGGGGCAGGTGTTCAGGGGAGGGGACACCGGTCGTGGGACAGGGAGGTGCGCAGGGCCGCGTGCAGGGCGGGCGCGCCGGTGCATTCGTGGCCGCGGGAGGGCGGGACGCGCCAGTGGGGGCCAGGGCCCGAGGTGAGGTGCGGCAGCGGGATCACCACATGGCATCCGGCGCCGAGCACCTGGACGCCGGGGAGCCGCCAGTCGGCCGCGGTGCCGGGCCGGATCAGCCAGTACATGATGCGGCCGTAACCGTCCGTGATGACGGCGCCGGTCTCGTCCCCGAGGTGGCGCATCGCGTGCGATCCGAGGTCGAGCGGTACGCGCACGGCGTCCCACCAGCGGCCGGCGGGCAGCAGTTGCGCTTCCGTACCGTCCGCCCGCATCCAGCGCGGAGACCAGCTGCCCGTCATCGCCCTCACCGGCCCTCCCGTCCGAGGCACCAAGCCTAGGGCGGGGCGGTGAGGCCGAATTGCGTTGACGCGCAAGGAAGTTGCGGCGATACGCAGCGGCCGTCGCGAGATCTCGTCCGGCGACGCTACGGCGAAGTAGCTTTACTGTTCGTATCCGGATTCGTACGACTGGGAGGCTGCGATGGGACACCCCGACCCCTTGGTGATCGACCCGACCGGCCACGACATCCACGGCGAGGCCGCCCGGCTCCGCGACCGCGGGCCGGTCACGCCCGTGGAACTCCCCGACGGAGTCGGGGCGTGGGCCGTCAGCGACCCCGATCTGCTCAGGCGCCTGCTCACCGACCCACGCGTCTCCAAGGACCCGCGCCGCCACTGGACCCGCTGGATCAACGGCGAAATAGCCCCGGAATGGCCGCTGTTCACCTGGGTGGCGGTGCAGAACATGTTCACCGCGTACGGCGGCGAGCACAAACGACTGCGCGCCCTGGTCTCCAAGGCGTTCACCGCACGCCGGACCGCCGCGCTGCGGCCCCGCGTCGAGGAGATCACCAGCGGTCTGCTGGACCGCGTCGAGGAGGCCGGACGTCAGGGGCGGGTCGTCGATCTGCGCGAGGGGTTCTGCTACCCGCTGCCGATCCGGGTGATCAGCGAGCTGTTCGGTCTGCCCGAGGACCAGGGCGCCGAGCTGCGCGCCGTGGTGGACAGCATCTTCCACACCTCCGCGACACCGGAGGAGGTGACCGACACCTACACCCGCTTCTACGCGGCGCTCGCCAAGCTCGTCGCCCTGAAGAGGGAGGCGCCCGGTGACGACCTGACCTCCGCCCTCATCGCGGCCCGCGACGACGAGGACGGCTCCCGTCTCAGCGAGCAGGAACTCCTCGACACCCTGGTGCTCATGGTCAGCGCGGGCCACGAGACCACCGTCAACCTCATCGACAACGCCATCCACGCGCTGCTCACCCACCCGGACCAGCTGGCGCTCGTCCGCGCCGGCCACGCCTCCTGGGGGGATGTGATCGAGGAGGCGCTGCGGGTCGAGGCGCCCGTCGCCAGCCTGCCGCTGCGGTACGCCGTGGAGGACCTGGCGATGGAAGAGTTCGGCGGTCCCGGCGGCGTCGTGATCGGCAAGGGCGAAGCCATCCTGGCCGCGTACGCGGCCGCCGGCCGCCACCCCGGGAGGTACGGCGACGACGCGGACCGCTTCGACATCACCCGCGTCGACAAGGAGCACCTCGCCTTCGGATACGGCGTGCACTTCTGTCTGGGCGCGCCGCTGGGGCGGCTGGAGGCACAGGTCGCGCTGCCGGCGCTCTTCGAGCGCTTCCCGGACCTCCGGCTCGCCGTGCCCCAGGAGGAGCTGAGGCCGGTGGACTCCTTCATCTCCAACGGCCACCGCTCCCTCCCGGCGCACCTTCGCTGATCACTCCCCGCGCCACCACGTCCGCACCCGGTCCCACCAGCCGCGCCGCCCCTGCGCCACGGCCGGGGCCGCGGCCGGCCGGGCCGGCACATCCGTGCGCGTCACGGGCGGTCCGCCGTCCGTGACGCGCCTGTCGACGGCGGCCGGCGGGAACGTCACGGGCAGTGCGGCCAGCGCCCGGTGGAAGGGACCCGGCCGCCACACCAGGTCCTCCACGGGCACGGAGAGTTCGATGTCGGGAAGGCGATCGAGGAGCTTCTCCACCGCCGCGGCCGCGATGAGCCGGGCCGGACTCTGTGCCGGGCAGGTGTGCGGCCCCGCACTCCACGCCAGGTGGGCGCGGTTTCCGGCCCGTTGGTCACTGGTGAGGGTGGGGTCGTTGTTCGCCGCGGCGAGCGAGACCACGATCGGGCGGCCCGGGTGCAGGGCGATCCCCTCGTACACGACGTCGTGCACCGCGTAGTGCACGGCGTAGTTGGCCATGGGCGGGTCGTTCCACAGCACCTCGTCGAGGGCGTCCTCCACCGGCAGGCTGCCGCCCGACAGGTCGCCGGCGAACCGGTCGTCGGACAGCAGCAGCCGCAGACTGTTCGCGATCAGGTTCTGCTGCGGCTCGGTGCCCGCGCCCATGAGCAGGACGAGGTTGTGCACCATCTCCTCGTCGGTGAGCTCGGCCGGGTGGGCCAGCAGCCAGGAGGTCACGTCCTGGCCGGGCTGCCCGCGCTTGAGCGTGACCAGGTCGAACAGGGTCGTGGCGAGCAGCTCGTTCGCCTTCTCGGCGTCGACGCCGTCGAAGATCCCGGACATGCCCTGCACGAGCCGTTCACCGTACTCGGCGGGGCAGCCGAAGAGGTGGTTGAACACCAGCAGGGGCAGCACCTGAGCGTACTCACCGAGGAGATCGGCCTTGCCCGCGGGCGCGAAGCGGTCGATGAGGGTGTCGGCGCTGGTCTCGACGTAGCCGCGCAGCGTGTTCGGCTCCACGCGGGCCAGGCTGTCGGTGATCGCGCCGCGCAGCCGGCGGTGCTCCGCGCCGTCGGTCCACAGGGCGTTCGGCCGGTACATCATCATCGGGACGACGGGGCTGTCGGCGGGGACGATGCCGTCGGACAGGTCCTGCCAGCGGCGGGGGTCCTTGGAGAAGGTCTCGGGGCTGCGCAGGACGTGCAGGGCGGCGTCGTAGCCGACGGCGAGCCAGGCCTGCACACCGGGTGCGAGCTCGACCGGGGCGATCGGGCCGGACCGGCGCAGCCGTGCGTAGACGGCGCCGGGGTCGGCGGCGAACTCGGTTCCGTAGAGGGCCTCGTGGGCGGGACAGCCCGGTGGCGGGCCGGCTGGCCGGGGTGGTTCGGGGGTCACGCGTGCTCCAGTTGGCCGGTGGGAGTTCCGCCGCTCGAGGGGCGGCGGTCGGGCGGGAGGGTCAGGAGGTACTCGACGAGGGCGATCAGCGCGTGGGTGGACGAGACGCGGTCGCGGGCGTCGCAGCGCACGAGGGGGGTCTCGGGCAGCAGGTCGAGGGCCTCGCGGACCTCGTCGAGCTCGTGCCGCGGCGCGTCCTC
This sequence comes from Streptomyces sp. NPDC101225, assembly GCF_044767585.1. Classification (NCBI taxonomy): domain Bacteria; kingdom Bacillati; phylum Actinomycetota; class Actinomycetes; order Kitasatosporales; family Streptomycetaceae; genus Streptomyces; species Streptomyces sp. NPDC101225. The sequence goes on along the minus strand of NZ_JBIWOE010000056.1, from coordinate 43,354 downwards.
GAAGTCGTTGAGGGCGACGGCGTAGGGCAGTCCGAGTTCCTCCAGGACGCCCATGACCTCGAAGGACTGGTTCAGCCGCCGGGTGTCGGCCAGCACCAGCGCCCCGAGCGCGCCGCGTGTCATGTCCTGCCAGAGCTGGGTGAAGCGCTGCTGGCCGGGGGTGCCGAAGAGGTACAGGACCAGACGGTCGTTGAGGGTGAGGCGGCCGAAGTCGAGGGCGACGGTGGTGGTGGTCTTGTCCTTCATGCCGGACAGGTCGTCGACGAGGGCGCCCGCCTCGGTCATGACCTCCTCGGTGCGCAGCGGGCGGATCTCGGAGAGCGCGCCGACGTAGGTGGTCTTGCCGACCGCGAAGTGGCCGACGATCAGCAGCTTGACGGCGGTCTGCACGCCGGGCCGCAGATAGCGGTCGTCAGAGGCGGGCGCGGAGCCCATCGAGCACCTCCTGGAGGATTGTGACGTCGGACGGCCGGGCGGCCGGGATCGGTGCGCGGGTGACGATGTGGCCGCTGTCCATCAGGTCGGCGATCAGCACCCTGGCGACGCTGACCGGCAGCGCCAGATGGCCCGCGACCTCGGCGACGGACAGCGCCCCCGGCCGGCACAGCTCCATGAGCCGGCGCTTCTCCGGGCTCAGCCCGGTCAGCGGCAGATCGTCGGCGGCGATCAGCAGGGTGACCAGGTCCAGGGTGTTGCGCGTGGGATGGGCGCGGCCGTCCGTGACGACGTACGACCGCACCAGCCTGTCGGGGCGGCGCCGCGGGGTCATGCCGGGCTGCCGGCGTCCTGCCGCGCGGGGCTGGTCAGCTCCTTGCCGAGCCGGTCGACCAGCTTGTGCATGCGGTACGTGACCGCCTCCATGTCCACGTCCTCGCCGGTGGAGACCGCGAGGTAGGCCCCCTCACCGGCGGCCACGAGGAAGACGTAGCCGTGCGCGAACTCGATCAGGGTCTGCCGCCACGGGGTGTGCGGGCTGCCGCAGAACTCGGCGGTGCTGCGGCTGATCGACTGGACACCGGACAGGCCCGCGGCGAGCCGCTCGGCGTCGTCGCGGCCGATGTCCTGGGAGTGGGCGCGGAGCATGCCGTCGGCGGAGAGCAGGATCGCGTGGCGCGCCTCCGGCACCTTCAGCACCTCGTCCAGCATCCAGCCCAACTCGTTGTTGGTGGGCCCGGTCATTCGTCGCTGTTCCCTTCGTCTTCCTGGGGGGTGTGCTGGGCGGACCGGCCGTGCCGGGTGCCGCGCGCGAAGGCGCCCATGCGCCGGGCGTTCTCCTCGGCCGAGCGTCCGCCGACCTCCTCGGCCGGTACGTCGCTGTGCTCGGCGGTGCTCGGACGGGCGGACCGGCGGCGGCGCCTGGGCAGGCCGCCCGCCGTGGTCGGCCGGGCCTTGGCGCCGGCCTCCGTGTCGGCGCCGGCGTCGGCGGCCGGCGAGGTGCGGGGTGCCGCCTCGGGGGCGGACGCGGTGTGCGGCGTGTTGCCGGCCCGGGTCGCGGGGCCGGGAGCGGTCGCGTGCCCCGGGGTACGGGAGGTCGCGTCGGTGGGGTGCGAGGTCGGTGCGGCGGTGTGCTCCTGGTCCGGGCGTCGGTGCGTGAGCAGGGCGGACGGCAGGAACACCACGGCGCGTACGCCGCCGTACGGGGAGAGCGTGTCGGCGGACACGGTGAAGCCGTAGCGTTCGGCGAGCACCCCGATGACGGCGAAGCCGAACCGGGGCGGGTCGCCGAGCCGGGTGACGTCCACGGGCTGGGTGCCGGACAGCAGTTCGGCGGCGAGCTGCGTCGCCTGGCCGTCCATGCCGACGCCGGCGTCGTCGACCACCACGCAGGCACCGTTGTGCACCGTCTGGACGGTGACCTCGACCTTCGTGTTGGGCTGCGAGTGGCGTGCCGCGTTGTCGAGCAGTTCGGCGATGGTGAGGACCACCGGCTCCACGGCCCTGCTCTCCACCGCGATGTCGACCTCGCCGTTGATGCGGATGCGACGGTAGTCACGGATGCGGGAGGTGGCGCCGCGCACCACCTCGACGAGTGCGGAGGTGGCGCGCTGGCGGCCCGGCCACGAGCCGCAGAGCACGGCGATGGCCTGCGCGCGGCGGCCGAACTGGGCGTTGGTGTGGTCGATCTCGAGCAGGTCGCGCAGCACGTCGGGGTGGTCGTGCCGGTCCTGCATGTCGGAGATGGAGACCTGCTGTTCGTTGGCGAGGGCCTGGATGGAGCGCATGGACGCCTTGAGGGCGGCCTTCGCCGACTGGTCGGCACGTGACTGCGCGTGCTCGACCGCTTGGGAGAAGCGGTCGAGCACCGCGTCGAGGCACTTCGCGAAATCGGTTCCGGCGAGGCGGGACTCCAGCAGTCCGGCCGCCGGGACCGGTTGCGGAGTGACGTCCTCCAGGGCGGGCAGGCGGACCGAGACCAGGTGGCGCAGTTCCTCGTCCCGTGCCCGCAGGCCGTCCGACAGTTCGGCGTTCCGTCGGCGCTGCAGGGCGGTGATGCCGCGCTGCCGCACCAGCAGCACGGTGACGGCGCACAGGCCGAGGCCCAGGCACCAGATCACCGCCTCCGATATCTGATCGGTCATGGAGTCCTCTGTGGCGGGCGTGAGTTGACGGGTCGCTGACGGTAGTGATGCTCACGGTCGCGCACTTGCCCACGCGCGCAGAGAAGTTGTCGGTGGACGCATCGGCACCGGGCGTCACAGGGCGGACTCCGACTTCCCTTTGGCATATGCCGATGTCCTGCCGGAGGTGATGCGCGGCCGCTCCGTTGCACTAGGCTGCTGCGAGGTGACTCTCGGTGGCCCGGCCGGGCCCTGACACGACCGCAGGTTCTTCAGGACACGCCGCGATGGAGGGGACGGTGCCCGCGCGAAGCTATGTCGTGGAGGAGCAGACCACGACAGAGGTGGGCCCGCGCGAACGGGCCGACTTCTGGAGCGAGCACATCGCGTCCTACCAGTCCCGTATGGGGTACCGGTACACGCGACGCGACAACTTCGAGGGGGAGACGGTCCGTCAGCGCACGGGCACGTATCAGCTCGTGCGGTTCCACTCGGACGAGATCGAGTACCGGCGCACCGCCCAGCAGGTACGGCAGGACCCCGACGAGGACTACCGCCTTCTGGTCTCGCTGACCGGACGGCTGGTGCTGCGGCAGGACGAGGAGCAGGCGGAGCTCACGCCGGGGACCGGCGGGCTGGTGAGCTTCGGCGCTCCCTTCCAGTGCCTGCAGGACGCGTCCACCCGGGCGTTCATCCTCACCATCCCCGCGCGCGAGATCGACGGACGGCTGAACCGCACGTCGCCGCTGGCCGCAGGAGTGGACCTGACCCGGGGGCTGGGCCGCGTCGTGAGCTCCTTGCTGAACGATCTCTACGAGCAGCGATACGCCCTGACCGACCCGCAGTTCGACGCGGTGTCGGACCGCCTCGTGGATCTGCTCTGCATGCTCGTGGTCGGGGACGACCGCCCCGACTCCCCGGGCCATCTCGCCGAGGTCGAGGCGATGGTCCGCCGCCATGTGCGCGACCACGCGGCGGACGCCGGCCTCACCGGCACGTCCATGGCCCGCGACCTGGGCTGGTCCCTGCGCCAGATCCAGCTCGCCCTCCAGCGGGCCGGTACCACCCCCCGCGACCTGATCCGCGAGGAACGCCTGCGCCTGGTCCGCGACCGGCTCCAGTGCGACAGTTGCACGCATCTGACGATCACGGAACTCGCGTACGCCTCGGGGTTCTCCTCGGCGAGCGCGCTGAGCACGGCCTTCCGCCGCCGCTTCGGAGTGAGCCCGCGCGAGATGCGTGGGGGAACCCGCTGAGCCGAGGCACCCGGTGCGCCGCGGCTCACCGCAGATGAGCGGTGTCGACGATCGTGGACTCGCTGTCGGAACCGGTCACCAGGATGTAGCCGGGGTTGCCGTCGCGGTCCACGTAGCAGGTGAGCGCTCGCGTGGTGAGCACCGTCTGGCGGATTGGATGCTTGGCCACCGCCTCACGGCAGTCCGCCGCCGACGGGAGCTGCAGCGCGCTCCACTCGGCCAGCTTGCCGTTCGAGGAGACCAGGTAGCCGCCCGAGACGTAGACCGCGTCGGTGCTCGTGCCCGCCTTCGCGGGCGGGGTCCGGGAGAAGTCGTATCCGATCGGCGCACCCTGGCCGTTGTCCTGCAGGTGGAAACCGCGCACCAGGGCGGTCGACACCGAGGGCCGCGGATCCGACAGTGCGGCGTTGGCCGCGAGACCGCCGCCACCGAGGACCGCGAGGGCCGTCACGCCGGCCACCACGGGGTGCGCCGACGACATGGCCAGCAGCGGCCCGATCACGGGCACCGACAACCTCAGGTGCGTGTTCTTCTGGTTGACCGTGGAGTGGTCGCCCGTGGTGACGGTCGCCGAGGGGGCGTAGTCCCTGGAGTGATGTGCGCCTCGCTGCGGCGGGAGGTACGTGTTGTGCTGGACGTTGCCGTCGCCGGCCTGGGCGCCCCTGATCCGGCTGTTCTTCGTCATGTCGGTGCTTTCTTCGGCCCGTTGGGATCGCTCGGATGACTAACCGAATGTGTTGTGCTGGGTGTTGTCGTTCCCGGCCTGCACGCCCTGTGCGTGCCGCAGGTCGATCGGGCCTGCGCCGCGCGTGCCGGTCCCGTCGACGAGGGCCAGCAGGCGCCGCGCGTGCTCCACGACGTGCGGGTCGACCGCCCCGGTCACGGCGAGATCGTGGACCAGGTGCCCGGTCGGTGCTGTCGGCCGGCGCTCCAGGACACGGATGCGTTCGAGTGCTTCGGGGCGGCCCGAGAGCCGTGCCACCAGTGCCCCTCTCAGCGCCTGATAGGAATCCGTCACCGCTGCGGACGCGGCATCGCCGAGACCCGCCGTCGCGCCCGTGACCAGGGCCTGTACCACCAACATCGCCGGATCCACCGCACCTCCGCACCGCTCCCCCGGGATCGTGCGCAGACGATCGACCGGTGTGACAACGGGAGGAAGCTATCCGGGCGGCGCCCGCATCGTCTCGGTTTGAGGTTAACTGCCGGTTGTCGCCGTTTCGGTGGCTGAATGCCGACGCTGTTTGTCGTTTCCGCGTTGCCGAAGAGGCACCGGGCCTACCGCTTCCCGGCGGCACCGCGCAGCGGGTCGCGCCGGCTCCGTGGCGGTTCGACGAGGCGATCACCGGACAGCAGGGTGCCCGCCTGCTTGATGTGCCGCAGTACGGGTGAGACCTCCATGCTCTGCACGCCGGCCAGTGCCCCGATGCGATCCGATGTGCATTCGAACAGCTCGTCGAGGTCCCGGCAGTGCGCGACGGCGTGGAGGTTGCAGGGCCCGGAGACGGCCGCGGCGAAGGCGATCTCGCGTTCCTGCGCCAGCGCGCGGCCGACCTTCTTCACCGCCGAGGGATGCACGCGCAGCCACAGGTTCGCCCGGGCGTGATAGCCCAGAGCGGCCGCGGCGATCTCGACGTCGATGTGGACGACACGGCGCAGCAGCAGGACCTGAAGACGGCGCGAGACGCGTCCCGGGGTGGAGTCCGCCGCGGCGGCGAGGTCGACCAGGCCGGCGCGGCCGTCCGCGGCGAGAGATCGGCAGCACCCCCTCGACGCCCGCCTCGTCGGCAGCTACCCCGCGAACGATCTGGCGGTCATCCGCCTCGACACGCCACCGTCCGCCCTGCACCCGGCCGCCTTCGCCGACAGCGGGAAGGTGCAGGTCGGTCAGATGGTGCTCGCCATGGGCAATCCGCTGGGCCTGTCCAGCAGCGTCACACAGGGCATCGTCTCCGCCGTCGGCCGCACCGTCTCCGAGCCCGCCGAGAACGGCTCCACCGGCGCCACGATCCCGAACATGGTGCAGACCTCCGCCGCGATCAACCCGGGCAACAGCGGCGGCGCGCTGGTCAACCTCTCCAGCCAGGTGGTCGGTATCAACACCCTGGCCGCCGTGGACCGGGAACTGGGCGGCGGCGCCGCTCCGGGCATCGGCTTCGCCATCCCCAGTTCCACGGTCACCCGTATCGCCGACCAGCTCATCAAGAACGGCAAGGTCACCGACAGCGGCCGCGCCGCGCTCGGCGTCACCGTGCGGACCGTGCTCGACGCGAACTCCGCCCCGGCGGGTGTCGGCATCGTCGCCGTCGCCAAGGGCGGCGCCGCGGACAAGGCAGGACTGCGGCCCGGCGACATCATCACCAAGCTGGACGACACCATGATCACCGACACCCAGACCCTCGCCGAGACGCTGGCCACCAAGGCCCCCGGCGACCGGGTGACCCTCGGCTACTCCCGTGACGGGCACGCGCACACGGCCCGGGCCACCCTCGGCGCGCTCGGCGGTTCCTGACCGCCCCGCCCGCGCCCGCCCTCACTCGCCCTCACCCGGCCGGACTCCCCTCCGTACGAGACGAAGACCATCTCCGTACGAGACGGGGACCATCAACTGCCGGACGGGGACGGGCGGTTCACCGTCCGTCGTCGGGCACCGGCCGCCGCTGGGGCACGTCGTCCCGCTGGTAGGACTTCCGCTTGTGCCGGACGAAGGCCTCACCGATGGTGCCCACGAACATGCCGAGCGAGCCGACGACGAACAGCCACAGGGCGACCCGTTCCAGGCTGGGGAACAGGAAGAACACGCTGCCGACCAGGAAGGTCGTGTTGCCGATGCCCCCGATCACCAGATGGATGAACGGGAAGTCCTGCAGCAGGTAACGCTCAAGGCGGGCTGTCAAGCCTGCTCCTCTCCGTACGGCGCCGGTGTCACTGGTGAAGGAGTGGCCTGATGACCGCCGGGCAAACCCGGCCGCGCGCAATCGTCTCCGCGCGAGCGGACCCGGACCCTCCGGCGTGCCCGGACGGCCCGGTCAACCTGCCCGGCGATCCGGGGCGTGGGCCGCAACGGCGGTCCCTTCCGGCTCTGCACGCCTCGGGGCGTCACCGCTCGTCGCGCAGCCGGCTCGCCAGCGACGTCAGCGGCTCGGTCTCCTCGGTGTGGCCCAGAGCCGTGAGGCGGGAGATCGCCGCGTCCAGGCGGGTGAGGGCGGGGGCCGGGCGTTCGAGAGAGAGGCCTTCCACCGCGCCGGCGAGGCGGACGCACTCGGTCCACTCACCCACGCGGTCGTCCTGCGGTCCCGGCTCACCGAGCAGGGTGAGGGCCTTGTCCAGGGCGGCCAGCGCGTCCTCGTACCGGCCGCCGTAGGCGTTGACCCGGCCGTGTTCGTAGGCCAGCGCCGTGTCCAGCGAACGGCCACGGGCCTCGTACGCGGCGACGCGGGCCTCGTCGGCGATCCGGCCCGCGTCCGCGAGGAGGGCGAGGGCGTCGGCGAGACCGTCGGCGCCCCGCTGCTGGGCGTTGAGCCGGGCGAGTTCGCGCAGGGAGCTGCTGAGCTGCTCGTAGCGCGGCGCCTCGGCGTGGGCGGCGATCGCCTGGTCCACGGCCTCGCGGGCCTGGGCGAACTCACCGGACTCACCGAGGAGTACGGCCGTCTCCGCGGCGATCATGGCGTGGCTGCCCGGGTCGTCCTCCCAGCCGGCCGACTCGGCCGCGAGCGCGGCGAACTCCGCCGTCGCGGCCTTGAGGTCGTCGCCCACGTGCAGCGCACGGGCCCGGGTCAGGCGCAGCTGGGCGGTGAGCCGGTCGTCCAACTCCCCGGAGGCCACGTCCGGTTCGGCCAGCAGGGAGTCGAGCAGCGCAATGCAGTCCTCGACGTGGCCGAGGTCGAGGCTGAGCTGGGCCGCGTTGCTGTACGTGCAGAAGGCGTCCGTACGGCTGCCCCTGCGCAGTTCCAGTTCGGCGGAGCGCGTCAGATGCCGCAGTGCCTCCTCGGCGCGGCCCAGGCGGACGCAGGCCTCGGCCAGATCTCCGTGGAGGCGGGCGGCGTCGGTCCCGTCGCCGGGCCATTCGGCGGCCAGGCGGAGTCCTTCGGTCAGCGAGTCGTGGGCGGCCTGCGCCTGCATGAGGCCCAGTTGGAGGCGGCCGCGCAGGGCGAGGGTACGCGGCAGGTGCCAGGCGGGTCCGTCCGCCGTGAGCCCCTCCAGCAGGGCGTCGATCTCGGTGACCGCGGCAGGCAGGTCACCGGAGAGGGCGAAGGTGCTGCACCGAAGCAGCAGGGCGCCGGAGACCTGCCCGGCGATCTCGTGCCGGGTGGCGAACTCGTGCAGCAGGTCCACCTCGGCCGCGACGGGGGCGACATGCTCCTCGGCCCGCGACGCCTGCAGCCGCAGCCCGAGCACGGTCGCTCGCAGCCGCAGCAGCCGGGCCTCCTGGTGCGGCGTGAGACCGGACGTCTCCTCGTGGAGGCGGACCATGGACGCGTACGCGGCGCTCAGCGCCGCCGTCTTCGCCTCGGTCGCGTCGGCGTCGGCGGAAGGGATCTCGGCCGTGGCGAGCAGGGCCGAGGCGCGGGCGAGCGCGGCGTGTCCCGGCTCTCCGGCGTCGTCGTAGAGCCCCGCGGCCTCCTCGTGCAGGGCGGCGGCGACGCCGAACGCGTCCCGCTCCCCCGCCCTGTGCGCCTCCTCGGACAGCAGGTCCGCGCGCAGTCGCGCGAGCGGGCCGACCGCCGGGTCGTCGGGGTGGTCGTAGTCGGGGGCGGCGACCAGCGTGTCCAGCCGCGTCCAGCAGGCCCGGGCGTCCGGGTGTCCCTCGTCGTTCAGCGTCCGTGCCCGGACGACGAGTTCGGGCAGCGACTCGGGGACGGCGCCGGAAGCGGGAGCGGCGGCGGGCACGGCGGCGGGTGCCACGTCGTCGAGGCAGCGCGGACGGAGCGTCAGCTCCAGCGCGTCCAGCAGCGGGGCGCGTTCGAGGCGGGCCCTGCGGCGGTCGCCGTGCACGGAGGTGCCGTTGCGGTCGTCGAAGCGGGCGGCGAGTGCGTCGGCGCGGTCCCCCACCTCGGCGCGCAGCGCGGCCACCGTCCAGGTGCGGCCCGGATGTCCGGCGGCCGGCAGGTCACCGTGGCCGAGGAGTTCGACGCGCCGGAGGAGGACCTCCACCCCGGTGAGGAAGCTGAGCAGGTCCAGCGGCGAGTCGACCTCGCTGAACAGATTGCGGTTCTCGGCGAGCAGTTCCAGGCCGCGCGCCTCGTTGCCGGTCAGGGCGCAGAACTCCAGGTGCCGGCCGACCTCCCCGGACATCGAGGGGTTGCGGCGGCAGCCGCGGTACCCGGCGAGGTGCAGCTGCCGCGCCTGGTCGGTACGGCCGGTGCGCAGCAGCGGCAGCAGTGCGTACGAGACCGTACGGGCGGGCTCCTCCTGGCAGGACTCCTTCCCGGCCAGGACGGGCTCCCAGGCGCGCAGTGCCCTCTCGTCGTCGCCTGCGGCAAGGTGGTACAGCGCCCGCTCGCAGATCTCGCAGGCCTCGCAGTCGCTGAGCCTGGTGCGGGTCCGCCCCGCCCACAGCTCGAAGGCGAGATCGGTGTCCTCGCCGATGTGTGCGGCGAGTTGGTAGGCCTGTCCGTAGTAGGGCTGGAGGCCCAGGCCGGCCTTCTCGTACCGGTCGCGCATCTCCGTCAGCCACTGGCGCAGGCTGGGAAGCGGTATCTCGGGCAGCGCGCGCAGGGCGTTCGCCACCCACTTGAACCGCCAGAACAGCAGGTGGCGCAGTCGCTCGTCGAAGACGTCGGGCTGCTCGTCGAAGAGGGTGAGCAGACGGGCGAAGACGACGGGCGATTTACGGGGTTCGGAGCCGTAGGTGTATGCCTCCTGGAGCTCCAGGAGGGCATGCACGAGCGGGACGGGCTCGGCGAACTGCTCAGCGGCTTCGACGAGTTCCTCGGCGACGACGGTGCGGGTGCGCCCGTAGGGGCGCTGGTCGTTCGCCTCGAGCGCCTGGTACAGCTCGTCGGTGGTCTGGGGTGCGGTCGGCATCGTCAGCTGTCCTTGCGGAGGGCGTGGGCGAGAAGGTCGAGGAAGGAGCGGTTGATGAGGCTCGACTCGGCGGGTCTGAGCGGGCGCCGCGACAGCATCGCGGCCTGCCCGTAGAGGGCTTCGGCGCTGGTGCGGGCCAGTTCGGGCTCGTAGATGGCGACGGCGGTGCGGACCAGCGGGTTGAGCTGGTTGAGGATCAGCTGGGCCCGCGGGGCCTCCTGGCGCAGATGGCCGAGGATGTCGCCCCACAGGCCGCCCTGCTGCTCACGGGCGAGCTGGGACCGGGTGCGCTCGTGCCGTGCCTCGCGGCTGTCGAGGAGCAGCGCGGGGGCCGAGGCGGGCTGGAAGGTGCGCAGCGCGACGTCGCAGTCGAAGACGGCGAGGGCGTCACGGGCCTGGGCGAGGTAGGCCGCGGCGGCCAGTTCCGTCTCCCGGTCGACGGGGTCGAGATGGGCCGTGAGCGTCGCCGGGTCGAGGTCGGCGACGCTGGTCCCGGGTCTGATCTCCGGCAGCCGGTGGACCAGTTCGCGGTCGTAGGTGTAGCCGCCGTTGACGACACCGAGCCCGGCGGCCGAGGCGATCGCCGCGACCTGCCGGAACTCCTCCACGCTGGAGGTCACGAGCACGGTGGGGTGGGTGCGCGCGAACTCGTCCAGGGTGGCGTGTCCGGCGGTGGTCTCGAACGGCAGCCAGGGCAGCAGCATCCGCAGGATCTCGTCGTCGTGCACCGCGAGCGACTTCACGGCCAGGTGGTGGGCCTGCAGGAAGCGGCCGAGCAGGTCGGGGTCGCTGGCGGCGGTGCGGGCGATCCACGCGCGCAGGCGTTCCGCGAGGGCGTCGCGAACGGCGGCGAGGGTGTCGTCCTCGTACAGGGCCTCGCGGGACGCCGTCGGGCGCAGACTCTCGGCGTCGACGACGCAGCGGACGAAGAAGGCCCACTCGGGCAGGATCTCCTCCGCCTGCTCGGACAGCAGCATGCCCTTGACGTGCACCCGGTGGCCGTGCCGGCGCCCGGCCGGTACGGCCTCGGGCAGCACGCACGCGATGCCCTTCAGCCCCACCGCCGGAAGGTCCAGTTCGACGGTGTCCAGCGGGGTGAACCCGAAGACGTCCTCGCCGTACGCGGCCAGCGCCCGGGAACGTGCCCCCGGTGTCGGGTGGTCGCGCGCCCAGGGCGCGGGCTCCGGGTTGACGGGTGCGCCCGTGCCGCCCGTGCCGTCGTCGAAGGTCACCGGGTGACGCAGCAGGGAGCCGAAGTGCCGTGCCAGTGCGTGCACCTGGGCCGGGCGGGTCCACTCGCCGGCGTCGGCGCGCGGTGTCAGGGTGACGGTGGTGCCGGTCCGGGGATGCGCGGAGGCGGGCAGGGTGCGGACGGTGTAGCTGCCGTCGCCGCGTCCGCGCCACTCCACGACGGGTGCGTCGGGGGTGCGGGCGGAGCGGCTCAGGACGTGGATCTCGTCCGCGACCAGGAAGCAGGAGAGCAGGCCGATGCCGAACTGGCCGATGAAGTCGGCGCGTTGTTCGGCGATGCGGTCGGCGCGCTTGCTGCTGCGGCCGATCGTGGCGAGGAAGGTGTGCACGTCGGCCTCGGTGAGTCCGACACCGTCGTCCTCGATGCGGACCGCCGAGCCGTCGGCGTACAGGCGGATGCCGAACGCGCCTGCGGGAGCGGCCGGTTCGAGCCCGTGCCGGGCGGTCAGCGCGTCCACCGCGTTCTGGAGGAGTTCGCGCAGATAGACGCGGGGGCTGGAGTAGAGGTGGTGGGAGAGGAGGTCGACGAGGCCGCGCAGATCCACCTGGAAGGTGCGGTCGGTGCCGGGCGGGGTGTCGGGCAGAGTCACGGGGCAGTCCGGGGTGGGGTGTTCGGGGCGGACGGGCGGGGTGTTCCGGGGAACACGTGAAGTGGCGGCGGGCTCAGGCGTCGCGCCGGGCGCGGGTGTACATCTTTTCCGGCTGCGCCACGTACTCCCAGGGCCACGAGGTGTACGCCCCGCCGAGCTCGCGGAAGACGCGCCGCAGCGCGATGTGCTCGGAGGCCAACGACAAGGCCATGGCGAAGATGTTGAAGTCCTGCTGCCAGCCCGGGCGTCGCTCGTAGGCGGGATGCAGGATGCTGTGCTCGGCCGCCTGCAGCAACTCGTCCTGGATCTCCGCGGTGACGAGGCAGTTCTCGCTCTCCGACTCCACCCAGTCCTCGATGTGGGCCATGGCGATCACGCAGCCGAGAGGGTGGCCCTCGGGCGCGCCGGCGAAGGCCTCGCGGGCGAACGCCAGGGCCTGGCCCGGCTCTCCGTTCCACCGGGGCTGGAGGTAGGACACCCACGCGACGTGGGTCTCCAGGTCCAGCGGCGCGCGGCGCAGGGCGGCGCCGAGCCGGGTCTCGTTGACCGCGGGGCCCAGCGACATGCCGCGGCCGGAGGTGAGGAGACTGCGCCAGGGGGAGACCCATTCGGGCCGCAACTCCGCTGCCTCCAGGAGCTGTTCCTCGGCGATGTGGAGCCGCTCGTGGAAGACGCGCCACTGTTCCCGGGTGACGTTCACGGCGCGGTCGGAGGTGCGCGCCTCCCAGCCCCAGACGATGTGGCGCGCCCCGGACACCAGCAGGGCCGTCGCCCGGTGTTCCTCGTCCTGTGCGACGGCCCGGCCGATCCAGTCCTGCAGACCCTCGACGTGGGCCAGTTCACCGAGGATCTGGTGGTCGCGGCCGAGGTCGAAGGGTGCCGCGGCCGCCTTGACCGCCTCCCAGTCACCCGCTTCCGCCGCCTCCACCAGCGCCAGCACCCGCGTGTCCCCGAGCGCGCGCAGCGGGTACACGCCGTTCCTCCTGACCGGCGCGGGCACGGCGTGCGGATCCGCCTCCGGTCTCTGCCCGCCCCTGCCGAACAGCTTGCCGAACATGCCGCCCCTCCCCTGGTCCCGCTTGATCGTCGGACGCAGCATAAGCGGTCCCACCGACAGCGCTTCCACAGGGTTTTCACGGGGACTTCGCGCGTTCGTCGCATGCCCTGCCCCCGCGCCCCCGCCAGGGCACAGGGGCTCATGTCCGGGCGATGCCCGGCCTCCTCACCGTCAGCCCTCGGCGACCCTGACGATCGTCCTGCCGGGGACGCGCCGCCCTGGGGCGAAGGCGGCGGCCGCCTCGGACAGCGGAAGGACCGCGCCGACGTGCACCTTGAGCCGTCCCTCCCTGACCCGCTGCGCCAGATCGGCCAGGCGGGAGCGGTCGGGTTCCACCACGAAGAACACCGCGCGTCCGTCCTTGGGCCGGACGGTGGGTGGCTGGGCGATCGTGACGAGCGTGCCGCCGGCGCGTACCAGCCCGGCCGACCTGTCGAGGACGTCGCCGCCGATCACGTCGAACACCACGTCGACCTCTCCGGCCTCGTCCAGCCGGCCGGCCTCCAGGTCCAGGAACGCGTGCGCCCCCAGGGCGAGCACGGTCTCCCGGTCGGCGGCCCGTCCGGTGCCGATCACGCGGGCGCCCGCCTCCAGGGCCAGCTGGAGGGCGATCGATCCGACGCCGCCCGCGGCCCCGTGGATCAGGACGGTCTGGCCGCTCATGATCCGCGCGTGGTCGAACAGGCCCTGCCAGGCGGTCAGCCCGGAGATCGGCAGGGCGGCGGCCACCGTGTGGTCGACGTCCGCGGGCAGCGGGGCGAGGTTGCGGGCCTCCACGGCGACGAACTCGGCCAGGGAGCCGTTGCGGGCCCAGTCGGTCGGCCCGAAGACGCGCTGGCCGACCGTGAGGCCGGTGGTGCCGAATCCGAGGTCCGCCACGACGCCCGAGACCTCGTGCCCGGGCACGCTCGGTGTGCGGTCGCGGCCGGCCCGGTCGGTCCAGCTGGCGGGCCAGTCGAGCTCTCCACGGGTGAAGCCCGCGGCGTGCACCCGCACGACGACGTCGTTCTCTGAGGCATGCGGGTACGGCAGATCGGTCAGGGTCAGTCCGGTGACTCCGGCGTCACGGTCCGGTGCGGTGATGGCTCGCATCATTCGTCCTCGGCGATCTTGCTCGGCGATTCTTGCTCGGTGTGGAGCGGCGGTGCGCCTGCTCTCCACAGTGCCGACCGTCCGGTGTTCCCCGCCACCCGGGCGGCGGTCATCCCTGGCGCGAGTGCAGATGGCTGTGCGAGACCTCCGGCGGGCACGACTCGGCGTCGCCGCGGCGGTGGCGCCGCCAGTCGTGGACGGCGAGGGCGAGCGAGCACGCGATGGGGCCGATGCCCAGGCCCACGGCGGTGGCGACGGCGGCGTGGTAGTGGGCTCCGGAGCCCAGTACGACGTAGAAGACGCCGGGCAGGGCGGCCGTGCCGATCGAGCCGCCCAGGCGTTGCCCGGTCTGCAGGGCGCCACCCGCCGCGCCCGCCATGCGCACCGGTACGTCCCTCAGGGTCATGGTGATGTTCGGGGAGATGACGCAGCCGCTGCCCAGGCCGCCGAGGAACAGGACGGGCACGGTGAGCCAGGTGGCCACATGGGCGGGCGCCAGCAGCAGGATCAGGGCGGTGCCGCCCAGGCCGAGTGTGACACCGACCAGGCCGCACACCGTCAGCAGCCTGCCCAGCCGGTCCACGAGCCGGCCCGACACGGCCGCCGCACAGGCCGATCCGATGGCGAATGGCGTCACCGCGAGTCCCGAGCGCAGCGGCGAGTAGCCCAGGCCGTTCTGGAAGAACAGCGCGAACACCAGCCACACACCGCTGAAGCCGACGAAGTACAGCGTGCCGAGGGCGGCGCCGACGGCGTAGCCGCGGGTGGTCGTCACCAGCCGCGGGTCCAGCAGCGGCCCGCCCGCGCGCGCCGCGACGCGGCGCTCCCAGCGGACGAAGCCGTACAGGAAGGCCACACTCACCGGGAAGAGCCACCACAGGCGCCGTACGCCGCCGGACTCGGCCATCACCAGCGGCAGCATCATGGCGAGCACCCCGCACCCGAGAAGGGCGACCCCGCCCAGGTCGAGGCGTTCCCGGCGGCCCGGGCTCGTCCTGGGCAGCAGCCGGAGGCCCAGCAGCAGGGCGACGGCACCGACCGGCACGTTGACGTAGAAGATCCAGCGCCAGCCCTGAGGGCCGTCGGCGACGGCGAGGATGAGGCCGCCCGCGATCGGGCCCACCGCGCTGGAGATGCCCACGACCGCGCCGAACAGGCCGAAGGCGCGGCCGCGTTCGGCTCCGCGGAACATCTGCTGGATGAGGGCGGAGTTCTGCGGGGCCAGGCACCCCGCGGCGACGCCCTGGGCGAGGCGGGCGACCACCAGGAGCGTGATGTCGGGCGCCGCGCCCGCCGCCGCACTGCACAGCACGAAGGCGGCGAGGGCGAGCAGGAAGATACGGCGCCTGCCGACCGCGTCGCCGATCCGGCCGGCGGTCACCAGGACCAGCGCGAAGCTGAGGGCGTAGCCGGTCACCACCCATTGGATTGCGGGTGCCGACGCGTGGAGGTCGCGCTGCATGGACGGGAGCGCGACCGACACGATCGTCACGTCCAGCAGGCTCATGAAGCCGGCCACCAGTGTGACCCACAGCGCCTTCCACCGCCGGGGGTCGGTTCCGTCCTCCGCCTGTGTCGGCACCGTTCCTCCTTCGCCTGACCCCCGGACCTGATTCCATCAGGAATTCGGCCCTTTGTCCGGCTTGCCGCGTGCGCTCGTCAGAACTTCGGCGCCGGTGCCTGGCTCTCCACCATGTGAGCGGCCTCCTCGGGTGTGGCGACGGACGGCGGCGAGCCGTCCAGCGGCCGGCGGGCCGTCTCCCGCGTGCAGGCCACGGCGACCACGCCGACGACGGCCGCGACCATGACGTAGAAGGCCGGCATGAGCTCGTTCCCGGTCGCGGAGATCAGCGCGGTGATGACGAAGGGCGTGGTGCCGCCGAACACGGAGACCGCGATGTTGTAGCCGATGGACAGGGAGCCGTAGCGGACCTGCGTCGGGAACAGCGCCGGCAGCGTCGCGGACATGGTGCCGAGCAGGCACACCAGCGACAGCCCCAGCATCAGCATCGCGACCGACACCGCCACCAGACTGCCCTGCCTGACCAGCAGGAACGCGGGGACGGACAGCACGAGGAAGCCCAGCATGCCGCCCATCAGCAGGGGCTTGCGGCCGAACCTGTCGCTCCACCGGCCCACATGGTTGACGATCAGCATCAGCACCACCATGGTGCCGATCAGCACGAGCAGGCCATGGGTGTCGGAGTAGCCCATCTCGTCCGACAGGTACGTCGGCATGTACGACAGCAGCATGTAGTCGGCGATGTTGTAGGCGCCGACGAGGCAGATGCACAGGATCAGCGTCGGCCAGTAGTCACGGAAGATCTTCGCGACGTCCCCGGTGCCGCTGGTCTCGACCGTGGACGCGGCGTCGGAGGCCCGGTGGAGGGAGCCGTCCTCCAGCTTCCGGAAGGCGGGCGTCTCGTCCAGCCGGAGCCGCAGATACAGGCCGATGAGGCCGATGGGGCCGGCCACCAGGAACGGCACGCGCCAGCCCCACTGCTCCATGGCGCCGCTGTCCAGCGCCGAGGTCAGGATCGTCACCAGGCCGGCCGCGCCGACGTATCCGGCGAGGGTTCCCAGTTCGAGGAAGCTGCCGTAGAAGCCACGGCGCAGGTCGGGCGCGTACTCGGCGATGAAGGTGGAGGCGCCGCCGTACTCGCCGCCGGTGGAGAAACCCTGGACGAGCCGGAAGAGGATCAGCAGGACCGGCGACCAGAAGCCGATGGTGGCGTACGAGGGGAGCAGCCCGATCGCGAAGGTGCCCAGCGCCATCAGGATCATGGTCAGGGCGAGGACCTGCTTACGGCCGATCTTGTCGCCCATCGGGCCGAAGACCACGCCACCCAGGGGGCGGACGAAGAACGCCACCGCGAAGGTCGCGAAGGACGACAGCAGCTGGACGGTGTCGTTGCCGGACGGGAAGAAGACATGGCCGATGGTGACCGCGAGATAGCTGTAGATCCCGAAGTCGAACCATTCCATGGCGTTGCCGAGCGAGGCCGCCTTCACCGCCCTTTTGACGGCCGCCTCGTCGGTGACGGTGATGTCGGTGCGGCGCAGCGGTGGATTCCTGCGCCGCCGGACGGCTCTGAACAGGACGCGATGACGCCTGACCGCCACCGGGTCCGCCTCGGCGGTGAGGAAACCGGACTCGCTGTCGGTCATGGGCGCGCTCCTTTCGGCCGGGCAAGGATTGCCGGAAGATCGTCTGCTCGCCGACGGCTCTCGCAAACCAGGCCGGTGGTGGAGGACGGCCGCGGCGCCGCACCGAGTACCCAGGACGAACGGGCGGGACGCCTTTCATGATCCGGTTTCCTGATCCGGGGACCGGCAGGGGCGGGCTCCGGAACCGCCCGGCCCCGGGCTCCCCGGCCTTGAGCCCGGAGCACGGGTCCGCTCACGCCCCGTCATATTACTGAACCGTAACCTTCCGGGTGCTACCTCCGGTAACACCCTCGCGGGTACCGTCCTGACACTTCGTCTAAGAGCTCCACGGGCGGGGGCACGGTGGGACGACCGTGGCTCCGCTCCGTCGGCCGCTCCCCCACCGGCCTGGCCCCACCAGGCCGTCAGCCGACCGAGCCGCAGGTCGACGGCTCGGCCTCCCCTACCCCGGAGGTCCGTCATGCCCGCATCCGCCCGCATACTGGCCGTCGCCGTCACGACCGCCGCGTGCCTCGGCGGCACGGCGCTGCCCGCGAGCGCGGCGCCGCAGACCGACGCAGTGGTCTCCCGAGGTGTCACGATCCCGGATTTCTACACGCCGCCCGCCGCGCTGCCCGCCGCCGACGGCGCCCTGGTGCGCAGCGAACCGCTCCCCCTGGCGCTGAGCCTGCCGGGCGTCGGCGGTCCGCTGCCCGGCGCCGCGACCCGCCTGATGTACAAGTCCACCGACTCCAACGGTGCGCCGATGGCCGTCACCGGCGCCTACATCGAGCCCGCCGCCACCTGGCACGGACCGGGCGACCGGCCGCTCGTCGCCCTGGCGCCCGGCACCATGGGCCAGGGCGACCAGTGCGCCGCCTCCCTCAACCTGGAACACCCCCTGACCGTCAACGGCCGGACGGTGTCCATCGGTTACGAGGACCTGGCGATCTACCGGCTGCTGGCCAGGGGCATCGCCGTGGTCGTCACCGACTACTCCGGCCTGGGCACGACGGACCGGCTGCACACCTACGTCAACCGGGTGGACGAGGGCCACGCGGTGCTCGACGCCGTCCGTGCCGCGCGCTCGCTCGACGGCACGTCGATCACGCCCGCCTCACGTGTGGGCCTGTTCGGGTACAGCCAGGGGGGCGGCGCCACCGCGTCCGCCGCCGAGCTCCAGCCCGGCTACGCTCCCGACATCACCCTCTCCGGAACCTACTCGGGCGCTCCGCCGGCCGATCTGGTCCAGGTCACCAAGGCCATCGACGGCAGCGAACTGGCGGGCGCCCTGGGCTGGTCGGTCAACGGGTTCCTGGAGTCCGACCCCGCCCTGAGGCCGATCGCCGACGCCCATCTCAACGCGGCGGGCAAGGCAGCGCTCCAGGACCTGTCGACCATGTGCGTGGGCGACGCGCTCTTCTCCTACGGCGGTTCGCACAGCACCGGTTGGACCACCGACGGCCGGACCATCAGCGACATCATCCGGTCCGAGCCCGCCCTCACGGACTTCCTGGCCAAGCAGCGCATCGGCACCATGAAGCCCGCGTCACCGGTACGGCTGGCCACCGGCACCAGCGACAACCTCGTACCGCACGCGCAGGCCCGCCGTCTCGCCGTCGACTGGTGCGCCAAGGGAGCCGACGTGACCTACAAGCCCGTCGCGCTGCCGAGCCTGGGCAGCGCCCTGATCAACCACTTCGCACCGCTGCTCACCGACCAGGGCGACGCCATCTCCTGGCTGGCCGACCGCTTCGAGGCCAAGCCCGCACACTCCAACTGCTCCGCGCTGCCCGGCCTGTCCTGACCGCGGCGGCGGGCCGGCGGGCACGTTCGCCCGCCGGCCCGCCGCCCGGCAGTTCCATGACGACGGCCACGGCGGCCACGGCGGCGGCTACGCGGCCAGGGCCTCGCCCGCATGCGCCGCCACCGCCTCACGGTCGGCGCGGTACTGCTCCATGAGCAGATCCGCCGTACTCAAGGCCTGCTCCACGGTGCGGGAGGCCGTCATGACACACAGCGTGTAGGTCACGTCCTCCAGGACGCGGCTGCTACGGCCGGTGGGACACACGTCGTGCTCGATCCGCGCCTGGGCGAACTGGGCCAGCACCGCACGCAGTTCCTTCTCCGCCGGCACCATCATGGCGATTCCCCTCTCCAGCACAGCACAGCTCGCGCGCGGGCAGACGCCACCGCGAGAATCCAGGGTTCATCAGTGGCGTCATCGTCACTGGGCGACGCCGAGCGGCGTCGGACACACCCCCAACTGCCCCACCGTGCGGGATACATACCTTCACAGGCCAAACATCCACCACATGGCGCAACGACGGCCGCCGTCCACATACCGCGGCCCCGAGGCGATCGAAGCACTCGGGGCCGCGTCTGCGCGTTGCGGGAGTGAAGGGCGGTCGCCTGCGCGGCGAAAGGCGATGCAGGGCTTCAGCCGGACGATCTTCCCTGCACGCGAGAGGTGAGGCCCGGGGACACTGTCCCCTCCACTCCCACGCCGGTGGTAACGCCGCCGCCCGGCCGGGCATTCCCGCCCCCGGGCACGCGGTCACACGCCGGGGCCGTCCGCGTCGGCGTCGCCCCCGGTGCGCCGTGCGTCGCGCTGGTGGCCACGGCGCGCGTCGCGGTCGAAGATGCCCAGGATCTCGCAGGGACCGCCTTCCGTCCCGATCGCGTGCGGCAGCATCGTCGGGAATTCGGCGGCCTGATGGGTCTCGACGCGGTAGCGGCGGTTGCCCAGCATCAGGATCGCGGTGCCGGACAGGACGACGAGCCATTCGCGGCCCGGGTGCGCGCGCATGCGGGCGGGACGGTCCGGCGGCGGTTCCGTCATGCGCTGGCGCACGACGCTCATCCCGGGGTCGGCCTTGATGCTCCAGCGCATCAGCCCGTGCGCGGCGTCGATCACGGGACTGCTGACGACGTAGTCGGACGCGGTCTCCACCAGCTGGTCCAGGGACGTGTCCAGGGCCCGGGCCAGGGTGACCAGCTGGTCCAGGGCCAGGCGCCGCTGCCCGTTCTCGATGCGGGACAGCGTCGACTGACTGACCTTGGCGCGGGCGGCCAGCTCCTCCAGGGACCAGCCCTGCGCCACCCGCAGGGCGCGGATCCGTTTGCGTACGAGGCCGTCCAGCTCGCCATCATCTTGCGTCATGGGCAACATGATATGCCCGATCGGCAACACCGGGCTACCTTCGACCGCACACGCTCAGGCCGTGTCCCCTTCGACAGGCCGTGTCCCGCCGCCCGAGAGGAATCCAGAGGCATCCATGAGTACGAACCAGCCCGCACCCGCGGCCGCCGACCACGCCGACGGCGCACCTGACGCACGCCGGCTGCGCACCATCCTGATCGCCGTCTGCGTCGCCCTGGCGGCGGTCGTCGCGTCGGTGTCCGGACTGAACGTCGCCCAGCCCGACCTGGCCGTCGAGTTCGGCGCCTCGCAGAACACGATCCTGTGGATCATCAACATCTATACGCTCACCCTCTCCGCGCTGCTGCTGCCGCTCGGCGCCGTCGGCGACCGTCTCGGCCGCAAGCCCATGCTGATCACCGGTCTGGTCGTCTTCGGCGTCGCCGGCACGGTGGCCGGACTCGCCCCGTCGGCAGGCGTCATGCTCGGCGCGCGCGTGCTCAGCGGCGTCGGCGCGGCGATGATCATGCCCATCACCCTCGCCGTGATCACGTCCACCTTCCCCGAGCAGGAGCGCGGCAAGGCGATCGGTGTCTGGACCGGGGTCGCCGGGGGCGGCGGCATCCTGGGCATGTTCCTCTCGGCCGCCCTCGTGGACACCGCCGGCTGGCGCTACCTGTTCGTCCTGCCCGTCGTGCTGGTCGTCGTGGCGCTCGCGCTGGCCCTGCGTGCCGTGCCCAACTCCCGCGAGCACCTGGGCCATTCCTTCGACGCCGTCGGAGCACTGGCCTCCGCGCTCGCCGTCGTCGGCCTCATCCTCGTCCTGCAGGAGGGCCCCGAGCGCGGCTGGAGCGCCCCCGTCACGCTGATCAGCCTCGCCGTCGGGATCGTCGCCGCCGGCTGGTTCGTGGCCTGGGAACTGCGCCGCCGGGACGCCTCCTTGCTGGACGTGCGCCTGTTCCGTGAGCGCGGACTGGCCGGCGGATCGATCACACTGCTGGTCGTCTTCGGTGTCCAGGCCGGGATCTTCGTGGTCCTCTTCCCCTTCTTCCAGGCCGTCCTGGGCTGGTCGGGACTGCTGTCCACGCTCGCGCTGATGCCCATGGCCGTGGCGATGATGGCATCCTCCGGGCTGGCCCCCCGGCTCGCCGCGCGCATCCACGCACGCTCAACCATGGCCGTGGGCATCGCGCTGGCGGGGGCCGGCCTGGCCCTGATGGCCCTGGTCGTCTCGGTCGACGGCGGATATCCGTCGATCCTGCCCGGCATGCTCGCCATGGGCGTCGGCATGGGCCTGTCCATGACACCGTCCACCGAGGCCATCACCGGCTCCCTGCCGCGAGAACGCCAGGGTGTCGCCTCCGCCCTCAACGACGTCACCCGCGAGTTCGGCACCGCCCTCGGCGTCGCCCTGCTGGGCTCGCTGCTGTCCGCCGGATATCGCCGCGCCATCGACGGCAGGCTCGACGGCGTCCCCCGGCGCACCGCGGACACCGCACGCGAGGGCGTCGCCAACGCCCTCGAGGCGGCCCCCGGGGCGGGCTCCCACGCACGGCAACTGGTGCGTGCCGCACAGCAGTCCTTCGTCGAGGGCTGGCAGCAGGCCATGTGGGCGGGCGTGGCGGTCATGGGCGCCCTGTTGCTCCTCGTCCTCCTCCGCGGCCCCGAGGACACCGGCCCGGCGACCGCGGCCGACACGGGCACGGACCCGGACGCCGAAGCCGCCGGGGCCCTGTCGACCCACTGACCCGGACACGGCCGGGGGCACTGCCACCTCTCTGCCGCGGACGCCGCCCGCACCCTCCCGCCCCGCCGGCGCCGAGGCAGTGACGCCTCGGCGGCCGGTACTCGGCACGGCACCCTCTCAGGTCTCCCGCTCCGGTGCGTACGCCTCGGCCGACAGCCCGAACGTCCAGGCCACGCCCGCCTTCGCCGTCCGGGTCGAGGGCGGTACCCGCAGCCAGTAGGTGCGCCGGGTCCCGTCCGGTTCCGGGGTGGAGTTGAGCACCTCCACCATCACCACCGGCTCGTCCTCGGCCAGGTCGATCCGCCACAGGGTGCCCGTCTCGTCCTGGTGCACCGGACGGGCGCCCGAGTCGGCGAGATAACGGTCGTAGCCGTAGTACTCCAGCATCACGCGCCGCAGTTCGGCGTTCTCCTCGGAGCGGATCCGCTCCGGTGTGAGCGTGCGCAGTTCGGCGAGGAAGGCCGCCGGCACGGGCATGCCGCGCCAGGCGTGCAGGGCGAAGCCGTCGGGGTAGGCGAGCGCCGGGCCGTCGCCGTGGTCCAGACGTCCGGCCTCGTCGCGGTGCAGCTCCACGGGCCGCTCCGACAGGACCGCGACGCGGGCGAAGGGCCACCACCAGCCGGCGCTGCGGCACACCTGGGCCAGTGCCCCGAGCGGACCCTCGTCCGCCGCGAACGCGGCGAGCCACGGCGCGTCGTGCTGGCCGAGTACGGCGTCCAGGAGGAGCAGGCGGACCTGCGCGGCCTCCTTTCCCGTGTCCCGGCCGGCCAGCTCCTCGATGACGCCGGCGCGTATGCGGTCCACGAGCGCCTGGGTCGACTCCCACAGCCTTCCCGCCGTCGCCGCCCAGTGCGCGGACCAGCCCGCGGCCCCCAACTCGCCGTGCAGTCTGCGTCTTTCAGCCGCCCACGGCGCGCTGCGGACCGCGTCCCGCACGCTCGGGCCCCGGTCCGCCAGTCCGCGGACCAGGCTGACGGCCGCCCGCGGCGAACCCGCCCAGACCACCCGCTCCGGCTCCGCGAGACCCGCCAGCCGGTAGGCCCGCCGGACGCCCTCCTCGGCGGCCGTGCGATCGGCGGGACCGGTCGCGGACGCCCATGCGCGCCACTGTCCCAGCTCGCCCCAGAAGCCGCTGGCCACCGCGGCCGCCTCGATGTCCGTCACACTCATGTGCCCTTCCGTTCCTCGCTGTTCGGTCGGCCGGGATCCGCGTCAGTCCGCCACGATCCGCACGGAGCCGGGCACGTACTCACGCTGCCGGACCACCCGGAACCATCCCTTGGGCAGCGCGATCGCCGCATGCTCCTCGTGCACCACCCGGCCGCCCTGGGGCAGGTGCAGCAGCAGGGGCCCGAACGGTCCCGGCTCCCGCACCAACTCCCCCGGCCCGACGACCGCGTGGGCGTGTCCCGTCACCTCGCCCAGCGCCAGCACCAGCCGGCCCCGCGCGTCGCGCCGCTCCCTCGGGCCGTCCGCCGCACGGGCCGGCACCGCCCCCTCCGCGACCGGCACGATCAGCACGTCTCCCTGTCGGTACATGGCTGTCCCCTCACCGCCGGGTGCGCCACGCACCGGCCTCATGACCACGACCGTAGGGTCCACCACTGACAACGCCTCCATTCCCGCCCCGCCGGGGGGTGTTGTCAGTGGCTGTTGGTAGAACTGCGGACATCACGGACCGCACACTCTTCCTCCTCAGGAGCAGCCGTATGACCATCGGTGACCACCTGCACACGCTGTACCGGCTGCCCGCGCACACGTTTCCGGGACCGGACGGGCGGACCGACGGCCTGCCCGAGGCGGACGCCGTCGCCTGGCGGATCACCAGCGACGTGTACGACGCCGACGAGGAGTGGCCGGAGGCGTTCGCCCGTTTCTGCGCCGCCGTCGAGACCACGCGGGTACGGGCGCTGATCGTCGGGGCCTGGCAGGAGGCCTACGACGCCGGCCCCTCCTCCGTCATCGAGGCCCTGCTCGCCGCCCGGGAGCGTTTCCCCGCCCTGCGCGCGCTCTTCCTCGGCGACATGGTGATGGAGGAGTGCGAGATCTCCTGGATCAACCAAGCCGACGTCACCCCGCTCCTGGCCGGTTTCCCCGCCCTGGAGGAGTTCGGCGTGCGCGGCGGGTCGGGGCTGGGGTTCACCGCGCTGAGCCACGGCGCACTGCGCACCCTCGTGGTGGAGACCGGTGGGCTGCCGGTCGAGGTGGTGCGCGGCATCGGCGCGAGTGACCTGCCCGTCCTGGAACACCTCGACCTGTGGCTCGGCACGCCGGACTACGGCGGCGACAGCGAGGCCGCCGACCTGGAGCCGATCCTGTCGGGAGCGCGGCTGCCGCGCCTGCGTCATCTGGCCCTGCGCAACAGCGAGATGCAGGACGCGGTCGCCGCGGCCGTCGCCGCCGCCCCGGTCGTGAACCGCCTCGACGTGCTCGACCTGTCCATGGGCGTACTGACCGACGAGGGCGCCGCAGCGCTCCTGAGCGGTCAGCCCCTCACCCATCTCAAGAAGCTCGACCTGCACCACCATTACCTCAGCAAGCCGGTCGAGGAGCGCGTGCGGCGGACTCTGGAGCCCGCGGGCGTGGAGGTCGACCTCGACCGCGACGACGCGGAGGAGGACACCGAGGACGACGGCACGGTCTGGCGCTACGTCGCCGTGGGCGAATGATCACCTCCCCCCTGGCTCGACCGGCCTCCCCCGGCGGACCGCGGTTCGCCGTGGTCGGCAATCCGGACAACCGCCGGGTGTCGCTCTTCGCGGACGCGGTGCGCGCGGCCGGCCTGCCCGGACCGCGCGTGGTCGCCTGGACGGACGTCCTGCGCGAGAAGGGGGCCGGCTTCGCGCCGGACGAGATCGTGCGGATCGACTCCCCCGGCGAGAATCGCGAGGTCGACCGGCTGCTGCGGGACACCCCCGATCCCACCCGGGTCGAGGGCTCGGCCCGCTGGTACGCCCGCTTCACCACCGCACTGCGCACGCTGCGCGGCGGCATCCGCCTCGACGACACCGGCGATCTCGCCGTGCTCTTCGACAAACGCGTCTGCCATGCCGTGCTCGACGCGGCGGGCGTCCCGGTGCCCGCCTCGCCCACCTCGGGTCCCGGCGGCGCGCCGGTACGCGGCTGGGACGACGTACGGACGCTGATGCGCGAGCACCGCATGCCGCGGCTGTTCGTCAAGCCGGCCCACGGGTCGTCGGCGTCGGGGGTCCTGGCCGTCGAGGCGGCCGGGGGCGGCCGGATCAGGGCCACCACCTCGGTCGAACGCGCCGCGGACGGCCGCCTGCACAACTCCCTCCGGGTGCGGCGCTACGGCAGTGAGCGGGACATCGCCGCCATCGTCGACGCGCTGGCACCCGACGGACTGCACCTGGAACGCTGGGTGCCCAAGGCCTCCCAGCGGGGCCGGGCCGCCGACCTGCGCGTGGTCGTGGTGGCCGGCCGGGCCACGCACGCCGTGGTCCGCACCAGCCGTACGCCTCTGACCAACCTGCACCTCGGGGGCAGCCGCGGCGACCTCGCCTCCGCCCGCGACGCGGTGGCCGCGGCGGGCGCCCGCTGGCCGGACCTGCTGGAGGTGTGCGAGCGCGCCGCGTCCTGCTTCCCGCGCACCCTGTGCGTCGGCGTGGACCTGCTGCCGGCCGTGGGCTGGCGCAGGTCCTTCGTCGGCGAGGTCAACGCCTTCGGCGACCTGCTGCCCCGGCTGACCGGCCTGCCCGGCAGCGGCGCCGAGGGCCAGGACACGTACGCCGCCCAGGTGACGGCCGCGCTGCGCCGAACCGCCCGGCCCGCTCCACCCGTACAGAACAGGAACACCCCATGCCTGAACCCGACATGAACGAGGTCGTGGGCCACGACGACATCCTTCTGGTCACCCTCGACACGCTGCGCCACGACGTGGCGGCCGAGCTGGCGGCGGCCGGGCGCATCCCGCATCTCGCCCGCCACCTGCCCGGCGGCCGCTGGGAGAAGCGCCACGCGCCGGGCAGCTTCACCTACGCCGCGCACCAGGCGATCTTCGCGGGCTTCCTGCCCACCCCGGCCGAACCCGGGCCGCACCCAAGGCTGTTCGCGGCGCGCTTCGCCGGCAGCGAGACCACCGCCGACGGCACGTTCGTCTACGGCACCCCGGAGTTCGTCTCCGGGCTCGCCGAGGCCGGCTACCGCACCGTCTGCGTCGGAGGCGTGGGCTTCTTCAACAAGCAGGGCCCGCTGGGCACCGTGCTGCCCGGCCTGTTCCAGGAGTCCCACTGGGAGCGGGAGTTCGGCGTCACCTCGCCGCACTCCTTCGAGCACCAGATCGCCCGCGCCGAGCAGGTGGTGGCCGGACTCCCGCCGCGGCAGCGGCTGTTCCTCTTCGTGAACGTCTCCGCGCTGCACCAGCCCAACTGGTTCCACCTGCCCGGCGCGACCCGCGAGGCCGGTGACACCCGCGAGACGCACGCCGCCGCTCTGGAGTACGTCGACCGGCACATCGGCCGGCTCTTCTCCGCCATGAGCTCCCGGCGCCGCTGTTTCGCGATCGTCTGCTCCGACCACGGCACCGCCTACGGCGACGACGGCTACACCGGCCACCGCCTCGGCCACGAGTCCGTGTGGACCGTGCCGTACGCCCACTTCTTCCTCGACCCCGCCGAGGCCGTCCGATGACCACCGCGCAGCTCACCGGCCCGTACCAGCACTACGTGTACGCCTACCCGCACAAGACGGCCTACCGCCGGCTGCCCGACCGGCCCGCGCTGCGGTCCCTGTGGGCGGCGGAGGACAAGAGCGCCCTCTCCCTCTACCTGCACATACCCTTCTGCGAGGTCCGCTGCGGCTTCTGCAACCTCTTCACCCGCATCGGCGCCCCGCAGGGCCTGACGGGCGCCTACCTCGACGCCCTCGAACGGCAGGCGGACGCCGTGCGCGAGGCGCTCGGGGAGACGGGCCCGGTGCGGTTCGCCACCGCCGCGTTCGGCGGCGGCACCCCCACCTTCCTCACCGCGGCCGAGCTGGAACGCCTCTGCGACATCGCCGAACTCCGCATGGGCGCCGGTCTCCGCGCGATCCCGCTCTCCGTCGAGGCCTCGCCCGCCACGGCCACCGCCGACCGCCTCGCCGTGCTGGCCGGGCGCGGCACCACCCGGCTCAGCCTCGGCGTCCAGAGCTTCGTCGACACCGAGGCCAGGGCCGCCGTACGCCCGCAGCGCCGCGCCGACGTCGAGGCCGCGCTGGCCCGGATCAGGGACGCGGCCATCCCGGTCCTCAACATCGACCTGATCTACGGCATCGACGGCCAGACGGAGCAGACCTGGCTCCGCTCCCTGGACGCCGCCCTCGCCTGGCAGCCCGAGGAGCTCTACCTCTACCCGCTCTACGTCCGGCCCCTGACCGGCCTCGACCGCCGCCGCACCGCGCCGGGCCCCGACCCGGCCTGGGACGCCCAGCGGCTGCGCCTGTACCGCGCGGGCCGCGACCACCTCCTCGCACGGGGCTACACCCAGCAGTCGATGCGGATGTTCCGCCGGGCGGACGCCCCGCCGCAGGGAGCGGACGACCACGCCTGCCAGACCGACGGAATGATCGGCCTGGGCTGCGGCGCCCGGTCGTACACCGCCGCGGTGCACTACTCCTTCGACTACGCGGTCGGCATGCACGAGATCCGCGGGATCGTCGACGACTACGTGGCCACCACCGACTTCGCGCACGCCGAGGTCGGCTACCGCATGGACGCGCACGAGGCGCGCCGCCGCCATCTGCTCCAGTCCCTCCTCCAGGCCGAGGGGCTGGCCGTCGACGACTACCGTGCCCGCTTCGGCGCCGAACCCCTCGACGACTTCGGCACCGAACTGCTGCGTCTGGCCGACCGCGGCTGGCTGGACCCCGCCGGCTCCGCGCGCCTGCGGCTCACCCCGCGGGGACTCGCCCACTCCGACGCCATCGGCCCCGAGCTGTTCTCCCCCGCCGTCCGGGCGGCCATGGCCGCCTACGAGAGGAAGTGACCGGCCCGTCATGGATCTGACCGTCCTCTACCGCGGTCCGCTCGCCTCCTGCGACTACGACTGCCCGTACTGCCCGTTCGCCAAGCGACGCGACTCGACCGCCCGACTCCGCGCCGACCGGGCCGCCCTGGAGCGCTTCGCGCGGTGGGCCCGGCACAGCGAGGACCAGCTCTCGCTGCTGTTCACACCATGGGGCGAGGGCCTGGTCCGCTCCTGGTACCGGCGTACCCTCGCGGAGCTGTCGCACCTGCCGCACATCCGCCGGGTCGCCATCCAGACCAACCTCAGCTGCCGCACCGACTGGCTCGCCGAGGCCGACCCCGGCAGCCTCGCCCTGTGGTGCACGTACCACCCGGGCCAGACCCCCTACGACCGCTTCCTCGCCAAGTGCCGCGCGCTCACCGAGCGCGGCATCCGCTTCAGCGTCGGCGTCGTGGGCCTGCCCGAGCACCTGGCGGCGGCCCGCCGGCTCCGCGCCGACCTGCCCGAGCACGTCTACCTGTGGATCAACGCCGCCGAAGGACACACCTACCAGGACACCGAGGCCGGCGCATGGACCGCCCTCGACCCCCTCTTCCCGTACAGCCGCCACCCGCACGCGAGCGGCGGCCTGCCCTGCCGTACCGGCGAGTCCGTGATCTCGGTGGACGGTGACGGCACGGTCCGCCGCTGCCACTTCGTCCGCGCCGAACTGGGCAACCTCTACGACGGCTCGTACCGCGCCGCCCTGCGCCCCCGCGCGTGCCCGCTCACGGTCTGCGACTGCCACATCGGCTACGTCCACCTGGAGACGCTGCCGCTGTACGACGTCTTCGCGGGCGGTGTCCTGGAGCGTGTCCCGGCCCGGCCTGTCAGGGTCCTGGCAGGATGACGGCATGGAACGTGTGCTTGGAATCGGCGGATACTTCCTGCGGGCGGCCGACCCCGCGGCGCTGAGCGCCTGGTACCGGGACTGCCTCGGACTGGACACCGACGACCACGGCCTGTGGCATCAGGAGACCGGGCCGACGGTGTTCGCCGCCTTCGCGTCCGAGACCGACTACTTCGGCTCCCGCGACCAGCAGACCATGCTCAACTTCCGCGTCCGCGACCTGGACGCGATGCTCGCGCAGCTGCGGGCGAAGGGGGCGGACGTGGCGGAGGAGACGCAGGAGATGGACGGCGTCGGGCGGTTCGGCTGGGTCACCGATCCGGAGGGCCGTCGGATCGAGCTGTGGCAACCGGCCTGAGCGCGTCCTCGGTCCGTCCGTCCGTGGTGCGTCCATGGTCCGTCCCGGGCGCGAGCTGAGCATGCCCTGAGCACGGCGAAGGGCCGCGGGAGCCGCGGCCCTTCGCCTCACGAGGGCGGTACGTCAGAGCGTGCCGGTCGTCGACTCCCCGGACGCGCTGCCCGCGAGCCACTCGTCCCAGCTCAGGTTGAACGAGGCGTAGCCGTTGTCGGCCGGGGCCTTGGCCCGGGGCGAGCCGGTGATGGTGATCGGGTCGCCCTGCTTGACCTGGCCGTAGAACCACTTGGCGTCCGACATGGACAGGTGGACGCAGCCGTGCGAGCCGCGGGCGCTGCCGCTGCCCGGGTTCGGGTCACCGGTCGAGTAGTGCACGTACGTCCCGGACTGAGTGAGGTGGACGTCCCAGGGAAGCGTCAGGTCGTAGTAGTTCGGGCTGCCCTTGTCGCAGCTGATGCCGACGCTGCAGGAGGTCATGTGGACCTTCTTCTGCTTGTCGATGACGGCCATGGTGCCGTTCCACGTCGGGTACTGGGCGCTGCCGGCGTTGATCGAAAGGGTGCGCACGGCCTGGCCGTTGCGGGTCACCTTCATGGTGTGGCCGGTCACCGAGACGGCCGCGCGCACGTCGTCGCCGATCTTGAACGTGTGCGTGTATCCGTGCACGCCGTAGCGCCCGTTGCCGTTGCTGACGTCCTTCAGCTGGGCGTCGATCTTCACCGTCGTACCGGTGGGCCAGTACGTCTTCGGGCGCCAGTCGGCCCGCCGGTCGCCGAACCAGTGCCAGGCGCCCGCCACCGGCTGCGAGGCGCTGACCTTCATGTGCTTCTCGACATCGGCCCGGGCCTTGGCCGCGACCGGGTTGGTGAAGATCACCGATATCGGCATGGCCACGCCGACCGTGGTTCCCGTCTGCGGGGTTATCGTCTCCAGCAGCATCGGCGGGCCCTTGGGCTTCGTCGGAGACGGCGAGGCGCTCGCGCTCGGCTTCCCCGTCGGCTTCGCGTCGTCCCCGCTCGCCTTGTCACTGCCGCCGCCGCAGGCACTCGTACCCACCAGCACCGCGACCGTGACCAGTGCGATCCCTATGCCGCCCTTGCGCCCTCGCACGCCCTGCCCCACTCTCTTGCTTGCTCTCCAGCTCGGATGAACCCTGCTTACGGTCAGAGTGCACCACCATGGATGGCAGTTTCCTGAAGCGCGTAAAGCATGCGTCAAATATCGGACTGCGTCGGCCGGGGGCGACCGGTCACGGTGCCGCGTTCCCGGGTTTCCACCCCCACGCGGTGAGCATGCCGGCCGACAGCGCGGCGCACGCGTCCGAATCCAGATAGCGGACCGCCTCGTCGACGGCCGCGTCGTCGACCAGGCCGGTGGCCAGCATCGCCGCCCGGCTCCGCTCCCAGGTGTCCGCCCAGAAGCGGCTGATGGGGCTGCCGGGCAGCAGGGGCGGCACATGGACCTCGGCACCGACGGCCGCGAGCCCGGCCCCGCGCAGCAGCCGCGGATAGGACAGTGCCGAGGTGGCGTCGGTTCCGATCGTGTCCCGCAGCCCCTGCCACATCGCCCGCATCGCCGCGGTGTACGGCGTGGCGGGCGTACGGTCGCTCGTCAGGTCCACCGCGTCACTGATCACCAGCACCCCGCCGGGCGCGACGCGTTCGGCCAGTGCGGTGATCAGTCGTGCGCGCTCGGGCAGATGCATCAGCACGAAGCGCGCGTGGACCAGCCGGAAGGTTCCCTGCACGAAGCCCGGATCGGTGACGTCGGCCTCCAGCACGTCGAGCCGGGGCGTGGGCCGCTCGCTGACGAAACGTACGTCCCGGTCCACGGCGAGCACGCTCGCGGCACCGGCTTCGTCCAGCAGCCGGCGCGCGATCGTGCCCGTGCCCGCCCCCACCTCCAGACAGCGCCACCCCGGCCCGACGCCCAGCGCCCGCAGCCGCGCCCAGGTGATGTCGTCGTAGGCGAGAGCGCCGTAGTCGATGCGTTCGCCCTCGCCCGCCTGCTCGGGGCGGAAGACGGATTCGCCGTAGCGGCCGCCGTCCGCCGTTTCCCTCGGTCGCATCGCCGGCCCCGCTCAGACGCTTCCGCCGCCACCCGTACCGATGAGGCGGCCGACGAAGTCGACGGTGGCGCCGCCGAATTCGAAGAGGCCGCTGCCGACCGTGGCGGCAACCGGGGCGGTGCCGGCGGGAGTCGGTGTGGTCTCCCGTGCGACGGACGGGCGGGACGCGGCTGCGGCGGCCGGGCCGACCGTGGTCACGACGGCCGTGACGGCGACGACGGCAGCGGCCGCGGCCCGGGCCAGGGGCTTGAGGTCCATGGTCAGTTCTCCTCGGAGAGGCACCGGAACGAAGGGCTCTGTGAGGATAGATTGCGTTTTCACCGCATTCCCGGCAACGCGCCCGCACGATCGCATGCGGGCGGGCTCCGCTCAGGCGCCGGTCTCCGCGGCGGGCGGTGCGGGGAGTTCGTCCAGGAAGTCCGCGGTGGGGACGTGGAAGAGGGAGCCCGTGAGCGGGGTGGAGAAGTCCAGGATCCGGTCGTGCGCGGCATCCTGCGTCCCCAGGAACATCTGCTCCAGCATCGCCTCGGTGACCGCCGGCGTGCGGGCGTAGCCGATGAAGTAGGTGCCGAACTCGCCCGTGCCCACGGTGCCGAAGGGCATGTTGTCGCGCAGGATCTGACGCTCCGTGCCGTCGGGCCCGGTGATGCTGGTGAGCGCGACGTGCGAGTCGGCCGGCTTGACCTTGTCGTCGAGCTCGATGTCGTTCAGCTTCTCCCGGCCGATCACACGCTCCTGCGCCTCGACCGGGAGCGCGTTCCACGCCGCGAGGTCGTGGACGTACTTCTGCACGATGACGTAGCTGCCGCCGGCGAAGTCCGGGTCCTCGTCCCCGATCAGCACGGCGGCGCCCGCGGGGGCGCCGACGGGATTCTCGGTGCCGTCGACGAAGCCGAGCAGATCGCGCTTGTCGAAGTACTGGAAGCCGTGCACCTCGTCGCGCACGGTCACCGCCGCACCGAGCCGGGCCATGATCTCCGTGGCGAGCGCGAAGCACAGGTCCAGGCGTGCGGCGCGGATGTGGAAGAGCAGGTCGCCGGGGGTCGACACGGCACGGTGCACCGGCCCGTTCAGCTCGCGGAAGGGGTGCAGCTCCGCCGGGCGGGGACCGGTGAACAGCCGGTCCCATGCCTGTGAGCCGATGCCGGTGACACAGCTGAGCCGCCCTTCGGGCTCGGCACGGAAGCCCACCGCCCGCTGCAGGGAGCTCAGGTCCGACAGCACGTCCCGGGCGACCGCCTCCCCACCGGGGTCGACGGTGACGACGAGGAAGATCGACGCGCTGGTGAGAGGGGACAGGACCGGCTGCGGCGCCGGTACCGACACGTCTTCGGCCATGTGTTCCGCCCTTCCCGGCCATCGGCCGCGCTCGATGCCGACTCTAGGTTGCGGAGCCCACCACCGCAGCCCGATTCGCGGCGCCCCTCCACCCCTCCGCCCGAGAAATCGTTGGCGGACTCTGGACCGCGGCACTTGTTCACGCTCGCGTGGAGCGGCCGGCGCCGGGCGCGGGCGAGCTCGTCCGGGCGGACAAGGACGGCTGCCGCCCGGCCGCTCCCGGGCGACCGCCCGTCCACGTGCCGGGGTTCCCGGTCACCGCCGTCGACTGCAACGGCGCCGGTGACGCCCATGTCGGCGCGTTCCTCGCCCTCCTCGGCCAGGGCCACGCCCCCTGGACGGCCACGCGCGGCGCCAACGCGGCGGCGGGCTGCGCGGTGACACGACGGGGACCCGCCACCGCTCCCGACCGCGGGGACCGACCGCGTTCCTGGCCCAGGACCCCCTCGCGGCGAAGATCTCCGGTTCCCGGCTCCGTCGAGCCCGGACAGGCGCGCGAGCGGCGGCGGACGACCGAGGTGCCGCGGCGCATGCGACGGCATTCCGTGGCCGTTACAGGGACCCGCCGTTCGCGGGGCCTCGGGCCGGTGAGATGATCACGAGGTGGGGGTGGAGGTGCTCGTTCGGCGCCGGACGCGTCGACCCGACACGCCGTGAACAACCGGCGTCCCTGATCAGCGAGTCGACCTTCCGCTCGCTCGGAAGGAAAGTAGAGTGTCCGCCTTTCAGCGCATCCTGGTCGCCGTCGGTCCCAGCCCCGCCCGCCACTCGGCCGTCCGGCTGGCGGGCGAGCTGGCGCGGCTGACGGGCGCCGAGGTCCGCGTCGTCCACGTCGTCCCCTCGTCCGCCTCCGTCGCCGCGATCGTCCCGCTCGAGGACCCCGCCGAGGCCCAGGCCGTTCTCGACGGCGCTCTGACGGCCCTGCGCGACAAGGGAGTCAGGGCCGAGGGCACCCTGGCGAGGGGGCTCACCACCCAGGTGGCGGCCGCCGTCTCCGACACGGCCGAGGAGTTCGGCGCCGACCTCGTCGTCCTCAGCCCGCATCACCGGGGCGCGATCGAGGCCCTGTTCCAGCCCCGTGTCAGCGACGCCGTCGCGCACCGCACGGGCGCGGCGGTGCTGCTGGCCCCCGAGGACGGCGAAGAGGCCTGACCGGGTCGGCAGCCCTGGTGGCCGCCGCGAAGGGCCCGCCCGGATCCACGGGCGGGCCCGGCACGGCCGGCTCGCCCGTGCCGGGTCACCCCTTCAGGAGACGTGACCCGGCACGACGTGGCCCGCGGCGACAGTGGACTAAATTCCGGGGACCGTGTCCTCGAAGGTGGTGCCCGCGGAGCGGTAGGCGCTGATCCTGGCCGAGACCTGGGCCGGGGTCAGGACCTGGTCCTTGACGTGGAGGACGTAGTCGATCTTTTCGTCGTAGGAGCGGGCCGTGGTGCTGGTCTGGCCGGCGAGGTCGATCAGCCACTGGTTGAAGTTGATCGACATGGGCCGCTCGGGCAGGTAGGCGGCCTCGTGCGTGCCGAAGAGCTGCCCGTCGATGTAGTACTTGATGGAGCTGTTGTCGATCGTCAGCAGCAGATCGTGCCAGCCGGCGTAGCTCTGCCGGGACTCCGTGTGCTGGTTGACCGCCTGCCAGGGGTCCGGGTTGTACGTCTCCCAGGACGTCGTGTAGAGGATGTTCGAGGGCTCACCCCAGCCGCCGTTGGGCAGGTACTCGAAGTCGTATTCCGAGTAGTCGTCGGCCATCGGCGCCGTGAGGTCGTTGATGGTGAAGAACGTCTCGACGAGGTGGTCTCCGTCGGGCCCGGACACCGGCGCG
The DNA here is from genome assembly GCF_044767585.1 of Streptomyces sp. NPDC101225. NCBI lineage: Bacteria > Bacillati > Actinomycetota > Actinomycetes > Kitasatosporales > Streptomycetaceae > Streptomyces > Streptomyces sp. NPDC101225. Next base: position 9,052 of record NZ_JBIWOE010000056.1, on the reverse strand, counting down.
TCGGAGAAGTTGACACGCGCGGCGTAGGTGCCGTTCTTGAACTTCATCGCCTTGGTCACCACTTCGGTCTGCTTGGTGCTCTCCGCGGTGCCCGCGGTCGAAGTCCGCAGGTTCATCACGGAGTTGCCGCCCGTGCTGGTGAAGGTGACGTTCTCCGGTGACCAGGTGGCGCCCGGCACGCCGGGCCCGCCCGAGTTGGAGCGGACGTTCCAGCCGTGCGCCGAGATCTTCGGGTCGCCGGAGTTCGCGTAGTCGAAGTCGTCGAACAGGATCTGGCCGCCGGCCGGGGGGTCGGTGGGCGGGTCGGTCGGCGGGTCCGTCGGGTCGTTGCCCTCGGGAGCCACGCCCCACACGGTGCTGCCCGCCACCTGGGCCGTGACCTTCGACCAGTCCGCGTACGACGTCCGGGAGGCCCCGAAGGAGTAGTCGTCGCTCTGCTTGAGGGGCTGCCAGTCGGAGCGGTAGAACCGCAGTTGCATGTCCCCGGTGTCGGCGCCGGGCGCGAGCGCGCCCGCCCCCGCGGTGAATCCGATGTCCAGGTAACGGTCGGCGGTGGCGGTGGGGCTGGCCGGCGTGCCGAAGGTACCGGTGATGTTGGCGCATCCCTTGACCGCCCACGAGCAGGCGAAGCGGTAACTCATGCTGCTGGAGTCGGACTTGAAGTAGTAGCGCACCGTGACGGTGGAGAGCTGGACGCTCGCGGTACCGGTGTTCCTGACCTTGATCCAGGGCTCGGCCTGGTCCGCCGTCGCGCCGGTGGCGCTGGTGCGGTACTGGACGGTCACGGGCTCACCGGCCGCCCCGGCCGTGCCGGTCAGCGCGGCGAGACCGCCGGTGGCGGTGGCCATCGCCACGGCCGCGGCCGCGGCGACGCGCCATCTGCTGGGAGGGGTGTGGGGGTTCATCCCTGTTCCTTCCTTTCCTTCTGGAGGGGTCGGACGTTCGGGGGTGGTGCCGCTCAGGGGTGGCGGCCGACCCCGAGGGCGTCGAGCCGCGCGGTGTGCCCCCGCAGGCGGGCGGTGAAGTCGGCCCACGTGCTGGGGCCGCTCCAGCCGCCGTCGGCCAGCGCGCACAGACGGGGATAGGTGAGGTACTCGATGCGCTCGGGTGTGGCCGCGTACTCGGTCCACAACTGGGCCTGGGTGCCCAGGACATGAGCGGCGGCCCGCGGGGAGGCGCCCTCGGGCACGGGGTCGTGGCCGTGCACGTCCCGCAGGCTCACGACGCCTCCCGGCTGGCCCGCCGGTTCGCCGGCCGCGCCACTCTGCGGGTAGTCGAAGTAGGTGGCGCGGTGATACGAGTTGATCACCTCGTGGCCGCGCTCGGCGGCGGCGAGGGCGTGTGCGGGGTCGCGCCACGCCATCACCGTGAATCCGTCCGGAAGTTCGGTGCCGGTCTCGGCCCAGCCGACGGGCCGCCGCCCGTTGCGGACCAGGAAAGCGCCGACCTGGCCGAGGAACCATCGGTGCAGCTGTGCGGTGCCGGCCAGCCCCGTTTCCCGCAGACGCGCCGCGGCAGCCGGATGCCGGGTCCATTCGGTCAGGGGGCATTCGTCCCCGCCGAGGTGGACGTAGGGCGAGGGGAAGACGTCCATGACGTCCTCCAGCACGGTGCGGCAGAAGTCGAACACCTCGTCGTGCAGCCCGAGGATGGTGTCGCACACGCCCCACCTGGTCCAGACGTCGAGGACGCGGCCGGGGTGGTTGCCCAGGTGCGGGTAGGCGGCCAGCGCGGCTCGCGAGTGGCCGGGCATCTCGATCTCGGGCAGGACGGTGATACCGCGCTCGGCGGCGTAACTCACCAGCCGGGCGAGGTCGGTTCGGGTGTAGGCACCGCCGTGCGGCACACCGTCGTGGATGTCGCCGCTCGGGCCGACCATCGACCGGGGGCGACGGCCTCCGATCTCGGTGAGCTTGGGGAGGGCGGCGACGGGCATGCGCCAGCCCTGGTCGTCCGTCAGATGCAGATGGAAGACATTGATCTTGTGCAGCGCGAGGAGGTCGACATAGCGCAGCAGATACCGCAGGGGCTGGAAGTGGCGGGCCACGTCGAGCATGGCTCCGCGCCAGGGCCGGTGCGGCACGTCCGTGATCTCGGCGCAGGGCAGCGACCAGGTCACGCCGCGCTGCGGTGCCGTCAGCAGGGCGGCCGGCGGCAGGAGTTGGCGGACGGTCTGCACGCCGCGCAGCAGCCCGGCGACCTCCCGGGCCCGGAGCAGGACGGAGTCGCGGCCGATGGTCAGCCCGTATCCCTCGCCGCCCAGTCCGGTCAGGTCGGAGTCGACGGCGAGGGCGAGGGCTCCGTCGGCGGCCGGCTTCAGCGGCAGCCCGGTCGCGGCCGCCAGGGTGGTACGCAGCAGGTCGGCCGCCGGCCCGGCGCCCTCCCCCACCCGCAGGCAGGTCTCGGCGGTGAGGGTGAAGTGGCCCGTCGTGAAGCGGGACCTGGTGGGCCTGGGCACCAGAGTGGTGTGCGGCGGGGAGGTCATCACAGCTGTCTCCGAAGGTCGGGTGCGCGAGCGAGGGGAGGGAGAACTGACCAGTGAGCCAACTGGACAGGTGACCTGTCACTGGTCGATGAAGGTGGCATAGACCAATTGAGGCGTCAACCCCCGGCGTCCGCACCGAATTTGGCGATGATCGCCATCAGGCCGCCTCGCGGGTGTCGAAGCACCCGCTACACTCCGTCTGACCAGTGAGCCTTAGTGGTAAAGGGATGCGGAGACTGGTCAGGTAAAGTTCGCGTACGGCGGAGGGGCGGGAGCGGGCATCATGACGGCTGGCGAGTCGGGAGCGGTCCTCAAGCGGGAACGCGTACGGGACCACATCCTTCAGCTCATCGAGTCACTGAGCCCCGGCGACGCCATCCCCTCCGAGCGCTCCCTCTGCGCCGCCCTACAGGTCTCCCGGCCCACCCTGCGGGCCGCGGTCGACGAACTCGTCGCGGCGGGACTGCTCGTACGCGAACACGGCCGCGGCATGTTCGTCGCACCCGAGAAGATCACCCAGGAACTCGTCTCCGACTCCCGCGGCATGGCCCTTCCGCAGGCGTCCGGCACCTGGTCGAGCCGCCTGCTGGAGTTCACCACCATCGCGGCCGGGGCCCGGGTGGGCCGCAAGCTGAACCTCTCCCCCGCCGCCGACATCGTCTACGCGGCCCGCCTGCGCCTCGTCGACGGCGCCCCGATGGCCATCGAACACCTGCACATCCGGGCGGACTTGGCACCCGCGCTCACCGCGCGCGAGCTGGAGACGGGCGACCTGTACGAGCACCTGCGCGAGCGGCACCGGGTCCGGGTCAGCGACGCGGTGCAGACGATCGAACCCACCGTCGTCAGCCAGGCCGAGGCCAGGCTCCTGGAGGTGCCGCACCTCTCCCCCGCCCTGCTCTTCGAGCGCCTCACGAACGACGCGGACGGCCGGCCCGTGGAGTACGTCCACTCCGTCTACCGGGGTGACCGCTACCGCATCGTCTCCCGCCTCACCCTGACCTCGGCGTCCGCCGACGGGCCGGCCGCCGCGGGCCTGGTCCCGGGCATGGCGCCGGGGACCGTCACCCAGTGGGAGGCGACACCCCGGTGACGCTGGGCGAGGGGCGCGGGTCTCAGCGCGCCCCGGGCAGCCCGTCGACCATCAGGCCGAGGGTGAAGTCGAAGCGGTCGTGGGTGGTGCCCGCGGTGAGCTCGGCGGCGTAGCGCTTGGTGTGGGGGAAGGTGTCGGGCAGCGCGGCGAAACGGCGCAGGAGCTCGTCGCGGCTGACGACCCAGCCGTCGCCCCGGCCGAGCCGGCGGTTCACCAGGGAGACCTCGAGGCTGTAGGCGTTGACGTAGAGCATCAGCGAGTCGATGGCCCAGGCGGCGACCTGCGGGGCGACGCCTCCGGCGAGCAGGATGGCGAGCATTCCCTCGCTGACGCGCAGGGTGTCCCGGTTGGAGGGGGCGGCGGCGAAGGCGGCCCGGGAGATGCCCGGGTAGCGCAGATACTGGTCGCGCAGCCCGGTACAGACGCCGATGATCTGCTCACGCCAGCGGGCGGGGTCCGGTTCGGGCAGCTCGATCCCGGCGCACAGCCGGCCGATGAGCAGCTCGTCGAGATCCTCCTTGTTGACCACGTGGGCGTAGAGCGACGACGGACCCGTCTCCAGCGCGGTGGCCACGCGCCGCATGGTCAGCGCTTCGTACCCCTCCGTCTCCACGATGCCGAACGCGGTGGCGATGATGGCGTCGACCGTGATCGGCTTCTTGCGCCCGGCGGACGGCCCACGCCGGGCCGCGCCCGTGTCCGTGCCGAGCTGATGGCGGGCCGCGCGCCGTTCCTGCGGAGTCGGTGACATACGCGCAGTCTAGCGAATCCACGAACAGTGTTCCACGTCACTACGAACGCTGTTCGCATTGTTCCGAATGGCGATCTGATGTAGAACGGTGTTCGTGTCTACTGACCAGCGCATATCTCAAGCGCCCACCATCACCCCGCTGCCGTTGCGCACCGCGTGGCTCGTCCTGGCCGTCGTGGTCCTGGCCGACATCATGGATCTGATCGACTCCAGCATCGCCAACCTCGCCGGCCCGTCCATCCGCGCCGACCTCGACGGGGGCCAGGTCACGGTGCAGTGGGTGCTGAGCGCCTACACCGCGGCCTTCGCCCTCGGACTGGTCACCTCGGGACGCCTCGGCGACCTGCTCGGCCGCCGACGGCTGTTCCTGCTCGGCATGACCGGGTTCAGCCTCGCCTCACTGGCCTGCGGTCTCGCCCCCGACGTGGTCGTCCTGATCGTCGCCCGCACCCTCCAGGGACTGTGCGGATCGGTCATGATCCCGCAGGGCCTGGCCCTGGTGAAGGTCGTGTTCCCGCCCCAGCACCTGCGCAAGGCGCTCACGCCGGTCGGTCCGCTCATGGGCCTGACCATGGTGGGCGGGCCGATCCTGGCCGGCTGGCTGCTGCACCTGAACCTGTTCGGCAGCCAGTGGCGCTCCATCTTCCTGATCAACGTCCCGCTCGGTGCGATCGCCCTCCTGCTCGGCCGGCGCGTCCTGCCCCGCCACGGCGGAGAGGACCGCTCCGCCCGCCTCGACCTCACCGGCGTCGGCCTGCTCACCGCGGCCTCCGCGCTGCTGATCGTCCCCCTCATCCAGGGACGCGAACTCGGCTGGCCCGCCTGGACCTACGGGATGCTGGCCGCCGCGGTGGCCCTGCTCGCCCTGTTCGTCGCGTCCCAGCGGCGCAGCGCCCACCCGGTCATCACGCCGACGCTGTTCCGCAAGCGCAGCTTCGTCGTCGGCCTGGTGATCGTGGCCGGGTTCTACGCGTCACTCAGCGCGTTCGTCCTCGTCGTCAACCTGCTGCTGCAGCAGGGCCTGCACTGGACGCCGCTGCACACGGGCCTCACGCTCATTCCCTGGGCCCTCGGCACCGCCGTCGCCGTCCTGCTCGCGGGCGCGGTGCTCGCCGAGAAGCTGGGCCGGACCGGCCTGCATCTGGGGCTGTCCATCGCCGTCGTCGGCCTGCTGGCCCTGTGGTGGTCCCTCGCCCACTGGGAGGCCGACGTCACCCTCTGGAAGCTGGCGCCGTCGCTGCTGCTCACCGGATTCGGCTCCGGCCTCGTGTTCGTCCCGCTCGTCGACTTCATCATCGGCGACGCGACCACGGAGGAGGTCGGCACCGGAGCGGGCCTGCTGAACGCGGTCCAGCAGTTCGCCGGCGCGATCGGCGTCGCCGCGCTCGGCACGGTGTTCTTCGCCGCCGTCGGACACCCGTCCACCCACTCCTGGTTCACCGCCGCGGAGTTGGTGCTCGGCATCGCCGCCGCCCTGAACCTGCTGACCTTCGGACTGGTGGGCCTGCTGCCCACGCACGCCCAGCAGGCGCACGGCTAGCCGAACGGCCGGCCGGCCGTCGCGGCTGTTGCCTGCGCCTCTCCCGGGCGCGGAGTGTCACATTCGCCGCCTCGGACTCCTCCCATACGACGACAACCACAGGAGAGGGGAACGCACGTGAAGCTCGTCGTATTCGGGGCGAACGGAGCGACCGGCCGGCAGGTCACCGCGCAGGCCGTCGCCGAAGGACACACGGTCACCGCCGTCACACGACACCCGGAGGACTTCCCGCTGAGCCACCCGCTGCTGCGGGTGACCGGTGCGGACGTACTCGACCCGGCCGCCGTGGAAGGCTGCGTGGCCGGGCAGGAGGCGGTGATCTCGGCGCTCGGGGTCCCGTTCGGCCGTCAACCGGTCACCGTGTACTCGCAGGGCCTCACCCACATCACGCAGGCCATGACGAAGCACGGCGTCCGGCGCCTGGTCTGCGTGACCTCGACCGTGCTCTTCGGCGTACCGGCGCCCGGCGAGACCTATTTCTTCCGGAAGGTGCTCGAACCCCTCATCGCACGCACCGTCGGACGCACCGTGTACGACGACATGCGGCGCATGGAGCGGATCGTCCAGGACAGCGAGCACGCGTGGACGGTCGTCCGGCCCGCCGGCCTGTTCGACGCGGAAGCCGTCAGCGGCTACACGGTCGCCACCTCGCGCCTGCCCGGCCGGTTCACCTCCCGCGCCGATCTGGCGGACGCGCTGCTGCGGGAGGCGACCGGCGACGCTCACCTACGGGCCTTCGTCGACGTCCGCACCTCGCAAGGCGTTCCGAGCCTCCTCGACGTCATCCGGAAGGAGGCCTTCGGCAGCAGGAAGTGACTCCCGGTCAGGGGCCGTGGCCCCGCCGGGTCTCACCTCGCCGTCACTCGACGCGATGCGGGCCGCGGCGTCGTACGCCGGGCACCGTCGGCACGATGCCCTGCGAGGCCGGCGGACGGTCAGCTGCTGGGCATCAGCACGCTGTCGATGATGTACACGTTCGCGTTGGCGGTCTTGACGTTGCCGCAGACGACCTTGGCGGACTTGTTGACGGTGTAGGACTCGCCGGAGCCGGACGTGGTGAGCTTCGACTTCTCCAGGGTGTCGAAGGAGCCGTTCTCCAGGTCCTTGGGCGCGAGCTTCTGGCCGACGACGTGGTAGGTGAGGATCTTCGTCAGCTGGGCCTTGTCGTTGAGGACCTTGTCGAGCGTGGCCTTCGGGATCTTGGCGAAGGCGTCGTTGGTCGGCGCGAACACCGTGATGTTCTGGGCGTTGTTGAGGGTGTCGACCAGCCCGGCCTTCTTCACCGCCGTCACCAGGGTGGACAGGGCCGGGTTGTTGGACGCGGCCGTGGCGACCGGGTCCTTGGCCATCCCGTCGAAGGAACCGGCACCGCTGGTGGGCACGGACGAACAGGCCGGACCGAACGGCTCGTCCATCGGCGACGCGCTGCTGCCCATGCCGTCGTCCGCCGCGGTGGAGGAGGACGTGGACGCCTTCGAGGAGGTGTCGGACTTGGCGGAGTCGCTGCTGTTGTCGCTGCAGGCGCTCAGCGCGAGCGGAAGCACGGCCGCGGCGGCCAGAACGACGGCGGTACGGCGCGTGCGGATGCGGGGGTTCATCGTCTTCTCCTATGGGTTGTCGCAGCGCGAGCTGCTCTTGTACGAGGTCGGGGACGGTGCTGGGGGGCGGTCGGCGGTCACGGCCACGCGGTGGCGGCCGCTCGCGCCGTCGGGGACGCTCCGGGCGCGTCGCACGGTCCGCACCCGGCCGGTGCGGTCCGTGACGCGGACGGTGCGGGCGTGGCCGGCGGGACCGCCGCGGGCGCCGGGAGCACGGGGCCTCGGCGCTGCCCCTCCGGCCCGCGGACGTCCCACGTGGACGGCGTCCGCGGCAGGAGGCGACCGGCGGGGGACCCCGGGGTGGATGCCGCGGCCGCCCCCACGGCGCCGAACAGCAGAAAACCCGCCGCACCGACGTTCGGGAATCGCGGCGCGGCCATGACCGGCGCCGTCACGAAAAGCGTGAGTACGACGAGGACGGCGACGGCGAGGACGGCGATCTGGAGCTTCCATGTGCCGTTCCCGCCGACATTCCCGATCGCCCGGTCCTTCACCTCGGGCGGCGTGCGATCCATCGCCGCACCACCGGCCGTGATGTCGGCACCGGCCTGCGGACGGACCGCCGCCGACTTGAGTCCGGCGACCGCGAGTACGACGCATCCGCGCAGGACACCGCAGTGCGCGCCCCATAGAGGGCGGGCCGGGCTGCGGCGTCCTCGCGGTTGCTTCTCGTCGTCGGTCACGTGGGGAATCCGATTCCGAAAGGCCCCCGGATTGGTCGGCCGCCTGATCGGATGAATCTTTTTCCCGGACCAATCCGCACCCGCATCGGCTACGGATCATCGACTATTGGGGTTATTCACCGCGGGCCGATTCCGGGCAGGCGAATTGCCGCATCGCTCCGCAGGGGAGAGAAATTCGTACGGTCAGGCGGGGAAGCTCATCAGTGCGACCGGAGCCGTCGTGGGACTCTTCGAGCCGCCCGCCGGTTCCACGGTCACACCCATGCCTGACGCACCGTCGACGGCACCGCGCAGCAGGACGGCCTGGTCGCTGCGGCCGGGGTCCATGAGGCCGGCGGACCGCATGGTGCCCCGGTCGTCGAACCACAGTTGGTAGACCTTGCCGCCGGGGGGATGTGCCATCCCGGAGACGGCGAACACGGCCCTGTCCTGGCTCTCGGAGACGACGACGGTGCCGGTGGCGCCGCCGGCCAGTTCGGCGGCCCGGGTGCGGGCGTCCGGGGCGGCCAGCACGGCGGCGATCTCGTCCGTGCCCTGTTCGGCCCGGTGCGCCCGGCTCAGGGCGTCCTCGGCGCGCTGGTGCTGCCACACGGCCGTGCCGCCCAGGGAGGCAGCCGCCGCCAGGCAAGCGGCCAGCGCCCACCGGGACAGCGTCCGCCCACGCAGCCCCGTGTGCCCGGAGCGGATCGGCACCGGCACGCCGGGAGCCTCCTGCCGGACGGTCGTGATCCGGTGCAGCACCTGCTCGCGCAGTGCCGGACGCGGTGGGACGGAGACGGCGAGCGCGAGGCGGGCCGCGGTCGCGCACAGTTCGGCGGTTTCCTGGGCGCACGCCTCGCAGGTCGCGAGGTGGCGTTCGAAGGCGGCGCACTCCTCGTCGGACAGGGCGTGCAGGGCGTAGG
>NZ_JBIWOE010000055.1:0-47308 GCF_044767585.1 Streptomyces sp. NPDC101225 | reverse complement strand
GCACCCCACTCAAACCGAACCCACCCACCGCCAACGACGCACCCTCCCCCACATCCACCACCGCATCAGCGGCTGTGGCGACCACCTTGTCCATCCGTGAAGCCCCATCCCGTCCGTGTACCCGGTCCTCAATTACTCAGGGCACTGAGCACTTCGGTGAAGTTTCTTTCACGCTGCCACTGTCCCCGCAAGGCGTCAAGACCTCGACGAAATGCGAGGTCAGTGACGGCCTCCGGGAGGGAGACAGTTCTTGTGGTCTCCGGGTATCGTCAGTGCACCAACGAATTCGACCTCGGGAGCGCACATGGCCGCGGTGGACCTCACCACCCACCCCGGGCACCTGGCCCGGCGGCTGCAGCAGGCCCACTACCTGCTGTGGAACACGATGGTCTCGGAGGAGATCACCTCGCCGCAGTTCGCGGTCCTCAACGCGCTCGTCGCCGAGCCGGGCCTGGACCAGCGCACGGTGGGGGAGCGGGTGGGGCTCGACCGGTCGACGATCGCCGAGGTGATCAGCCGGCTCGGCAGGCGGGGGCTGGTGGACAAGGTGCGTGATCCGCAGGACGGCCGCCGTTTCCTGCTGCGTCTGACCGAGGAGGGCCTGCGCACCCACCGCAAGCTGACCGTGCGCACGGCGCGGATGAACCAGGTGTTCCTGGCGCCCCTGTCCGCCGACGAGCAGACGGTGTTCTTCGAGCTCATCCGGCGGGTCGCCGACGCCGCCGAGGGGCTCCGCAACCCGGTGGAACCCCTCGTGGCACAGGGCTGACCCGGTCACGACGCCTGGGCCAGCACCACCCACACCTGGCCCTTGGCGAAGTTGACCGGCTTGCCGTCCTTCGTCGTGAAGTCGGTGCCGTCCGTGGCCTTGCCGCGCTGCCAGTCGACGTCGTAGACGCGCCCGTCGCGCAGGACGCTCGCCGTTCCCGAACCCACCGTCTCGGTGTACGGCGTGTTGTTGCCGAGGACGTCGTGGAAGGCGGACTTGTGCACCTTCACGTACTGCACGACGACCGTCGCGGGTGCCACCCGCTTGCCGTCGGTCGTCACGGTGGGCGTCCCGTCCATCGCGACCAGGTAGCGGTGCAGGCGCGGGGACCAGGTGAAGGTGAAGCCGGCGGCCGGGTAGTGGACCGTGCGCGCGGTCTCGCGCCTGCCGCCGGCGGGCGCGGCGCCGTAGCGGAAGCCGGTGGTGAGGGCGGCCGGGCCCGGTGCCGAGTGCATCAGGCGGGCGGGCCGCAGGTAGAGGTTGTGGGGTGCGGGTTTTCCGCTGCCCCGGAAGTAGGCGCCGGTGGCCTTCGAGGGCGGCTCGGGGTTCAGGGGTGCCTGGTCGATGAGCGGCAGCAGTTTGTGCTGGGCGCCGGAGAAGGCGAGCGTCGGATTGTCGAACTGGCGCAGCAGCTCCAGGTCCGACTCGCGGGCGCTGCGCACCGGCCCGACGGCCTGCGGCAGCGTGGTCGCGTACACCGCCATCAGGCGGCTGAGGCCGCCCTCCACCTGCTCGGCGTAGACGACGTCGGCGGCGTCGAGGCCGGTCTGGGGCCGGGCCGCGGGCGCGTTGTCGATCTTCACGGCGAGTACGGGGCGGACCGCGGCGGTGTGCCGCGGGGTCGGCGTCCTCAGCTCGCCGCGTCCGTCGTCGGCCGGGCCGTGCTGTCCCGTGCAGCCGGCCGCCAGCGCGGCCGTCACCGAGGCGGCGAGCAGCGCCACCGTCGTCGAGGTGCGTCGCAGGCGTTTCTTCCGTCTCATGTTCACCGTGGTCACCACATCCCGTGTAGATGATTGTGCGCTTATACGTTCATTGGTGGCCATACCCGCGTGGTTCTGATTGCGCGCGTTGAATACGCCCATTGGCCCCTCGACCCGCTTCGGGAGGCGGACGCGCGGGTACCCGGGCCGCACCGCGGAAGGGGACGGACCGGAGCGACGGAGGGAGCGCCACGCGATGAAGGCAGTGACCTGGCAGGGGAAGCGGGACGTACGGGTGGAGGACATGCCCGATCCGAGGATCGAGCAGCCCACGGACGCCGTCGTCCGCATCACGTCGACCGGGCTGTGCGGCTCGGATCTGCACCTGTACGAGGTGCTCACGCCGTTCATGACGCCGGGCGACATCCTCGGACACGAGCCGATGGGCATCGTCGAGGAGGTCGGGCCCGGGGTACCGGATCTCGCGGCGGGCGACCGGGTCGTGGTGCCGTTCCAGATCGCCTGCGGCACCTGCTGGATGTGCCTGACGGGGCTGCCGACGCAGTGCGAGACCACCCAGGTGTCGAGCGAGGGCATGGGGGCCGCGCTGTTCGGCTACACACGGCTGTACGGTGCGGTGCCGGGCGCCCAGGCCGAGTATCTGCGCGTGCCCCAGGCCCAGTTCGGGCCGATCAAGGTGCCGCAGGGCCCGCCCGACGACCGCTTCGTCTACCTCTCCGACGTGCTGCCGACCGCCTGGCAGGCGGTCGAGTACGCGGGCGTCCCCGAGGGCGGCAGTGTCGCCGTGCTCGGTCTCGGGCCGATCGGCGACATGGCCTGCCGGGTCGCCCAGGTGCGCGGTGCCGGACAGGTGTTAGGCGTCGACCTGGTGAGCGACCGGCTGCGCCGGGCCCGCGCGCGGGGTGTGGAGACGTTCGACATCAGGAGTTTCGACGGCGAGAAGGAACTCGTCGCCGCGATCCGCGACCGGACCGACGGCCGCGGCCCCGACGCGGTGATCGACGCGGTGGGTACCGAGGCACACGGCGGCGCGGCGGCCCGGCTGGCCCAGGCGGCCTCGTCCGTCCTGCCCCGCAGGATCGGCGGGCCGTTCGCCGAGCGCTTCAGCATCGACCGGCTGGCCGCCCTGCACACGGCGATCGACCTGGTGCGCCGCGGCGGCACGATCTCGCTCAGCGGGGTCTACGGCGGCACGGCCGACCCGATTCCGCTGCTCACGCTGTTCGACAAGCAGATCCAGATACGCATGGGACAGGCCAACGTCCGCCGCTGGAGCGACGAGATCATTCCGTATCTGACGGACGAGGACCCGCTCGGCGTCGACGGGTTCGCCACCCACCGGCTGCCGCTGTCGGAGGCGCCGCGCGCGTACGAGATGTTCCAGCACAAGCGGGACGGCGCGGTGAAGGTGCTGATGACGCCGTGAACGGCACGGCGGGCGGGGCTCAGCGGGGGGAGCGCAGGATCTCGGCGAGGTCGTAGCGGACCGGCTCCTCCAGCTGCGCGTACGTACAGCTCTCCGGAGCGCGGTCCGGGCGCCAGCGGCGGAAGCGGGCCGTGTGCCGAAAGCGCGCGCCGTTCTCCATGTGGTCGTAGGCCACCTCCGCGACCCGCTCGGGGCGGAGCGGCACCCAGGACAGGTCCTTCTTGCCCGACCAGCGGCTCGGCGCGCCGGGCAGCCGGGCGTTCTCGTGCGCGGCCTCGTCGGCCCAGGCCGCCCACGGGTGGCCCGCCGGGTCCGCCATCCGCAGCGGCTCCAGCTCCTCGACGAGTTCCGCGCGCCGCTTCATGGCGAAGGCGGCCGACACGCCCACGTGCTGGAGGCGGCCCCGGTCGTCGTGGAGCCCGAGCAGCAGCGAGCCCACGACCGGGCCGCTCTTGTGGAAGCGGTAGCCGGCGACGACGACGTCCGCCGTCCGCTCGTGCTTGATCTTGAACATGGCGCGCTGGTCCGGCAGGTAGCGCAGGGTGAGCGGCTTGGCGACGACACCGTCCAGGCCCGCCCCCTCGTACTGCTCGAACCAGTCCCGCGCGACCTCCACGTCGGTGGTCGCCGGCGCCAGGTGGACGGGGGCGGTGACGCCCGCCAGGGCGCGCTCCAGCAGCGCGCGCCGGTCGGTGAGCTCCACGTCCAGCAGGGACGCGTCGGCCAGGGCCAGCAGATCGAAGGCGACGAAGGACGACGGGGTGCGCTCGGCGAGCGTGCGCACCCGGGAGTCGGCGGGGTGGATGCGTTCGGTGAGCGCGTCGAAGTCGAGCCGTCCCTCCCGGGCGATCACGATCTCCCCGTCCAGCACGCACCGCTCGGGCACCCGCTCCGTCAAGGCGGCCACCAGCTCAGGAAAGTACCTCGTCAGAGGCTTTCCGGTACGGCTGCCGAGCTCGACCTGGTCGCCGTCGCGGAACACGATCGCCCGGAACCCGTCCCACTTCGCCTCGTACTGCATGCCCGGGGGAATCGTCGCCACCGACTTGGCGAGCATCGGTTTCACGGGCGGCATCACCGGAAGATCCATGGTTCCGATTCTGCGCGCATACAGCGGCTGCCGCCCGGTGTGCGAGGTTTACGGGAGGCGCCTACGGTGGCGGCATGGGTGCAGCGGTGGAACTGGAGGCGGGCGGCCGCACGGTCCGGCTGTCCAGCCCGGACAAGGTCTTCTTTCCCGAGCGCGGTTTCACCAAGCTGGACCTCGCCCGCTACTACATCGCGGTCGGCCCCGGCATCCTGCGCGCCCTGCGCAACCGGCCCACCACCCTGGAGCGCTACCCGGACGGGGTGACCGGCGAGTCCTTCTTCCAGAAGCGGGCGCCCAAGAACATGCCCGGCTGGATCCCGACCGCCCACATCACCTTCCCCAGCGGCCGCAGCGCCGACGAGATGTGCCCGACCGAGGAGGCCGCCGTGCTGTGGGCCGCCCAGTACGGCACCCTCACCTTCCACCCCTGGCCGGTGCGCCGCGACGACGTCGACAGCCCCGACGAACTGCGTATCGACCTCGACCCGCAGCCCGGCACCGACTTCGACGACGCCGTCCGCGCGGCCCACGAACTGCGCGCCGTCCTCGACGAGTTCGGCGGCCTGCGCGGCTTCCCCAAGACGTCCGGAGGCCGCGGCCTGCACGTCTTCGTGCCGATCGAGCCGCGCTGGACCTTCACCCAGGTCCGGCGGGCCGCCATCGCGGTGGGCCGCGAGCTGGAGCGGCGGATGCCGGAGCAGGTGACCATCAAGTGGTGGAAGGAGGAGCGGGGCGAGCGCATCTTCGTCGACTACAACCAGACGGCGCGGGATCGCACCATCGCCTCCGCCTACTCGGTGCGCCCCCGCCCGCACGCCCCCGTCTCCGCGCCCCTGACCTGGGACGAGGTCGGGGTGGCCCACCCTCAGGACTTCGACATCGCGACCATGCCCGCGCGCTTCGCCGAACTCGGCGACGTGCACGCGGACATGGACGACCGGCGCTTCTCCCTGGAATCCCTGCTCGAACTCGCCCGCCGGGACGAGCACGACCACGGGCTGGGCGATCTGCCGTACCCGCCCGAGTACCCCAAGATGCCGGGGGAGCCCAAGCGGGTACAGCCGAGCCGGGCGAAGAAGACGGACGGCACGATTCCGGGTTAGCGGCCGCTCCGCACTGACGCGTCCTCCCCCGCGGCGAGCGTGTGAGCGCTCTCACCCGCCCGCCCGCCTGGGGTTATCCTGATCGGCACCCGCCGATGAGGAGCCCCGAAGTGACCGACGCAGCGCCGCGACCCACACTGGAGGCCGTGGCCGCCCGGGCCGGCGTGTCGCGGGCGACCGTGTCCCGGGTGGTGAACGGCGGCGACGGGGTGCGCGAACCCCTCGTCGAGCGCGTGCGCCGCGCGGTGGAGGAGCTCGGGTACGTGCCGAACCAGGCCGCCCGCAGCCTGGTGACACGGCGGCACGACGCCGTCGCCGTGGTCATCGCCGAACCGGAGACCCGCGTCTTCGCCGACCCGTTCTTCGCCCTCCAGCTGCGCGGTATCAGCAAGGAGCTGACCGCCCACGACAACCAGCTCGTGCTGCTGCTCACCGAGGGCCGCGACGACCACGCCCGGGTCGGGCGGTATCTGGCGGGCGGCCATGTCGACGGCGCGCTCGTCTTCTCCCTGCACCTCGCCGACCCGCTGCCCGGGCTGATCCAGCACGCCGGTGTGCCCACCGTGTTCGGTGGACGCCCCGGCTGGAGCGACGGCCGCAGCGACGCGGTGTACGTCGACTGCGACAACCGCAGCGGGGCGCGCGAGGCGGTGGAGCACCTGGTCGCCCTCGGCCGCACCCGGGTCGCGCACATCACCGGGCCGCTCGACCAGACCTCGGCCGCGGACCGGCTCGACGGTTTCCGGGACGCACGGGTCGACGCCGATCCGCGGCTGGTCGTGGAGAGCGACTTCACGCCGGCCGGCGGCGAGCGGGCGATGCGTGAGCTGCTGGCACGGCGGCCCGACCTGGACGCGGTCTTCGCCGCCAACGACCTGACCGCCGTGGGTGCCCTGCGGGTGCTGCGCGAGCACGGGCGGCGGGTCCCGGAGGACGTGGCCGTCATCGGGTTCGACGACATGCTGCCGGTGGCCGAGCAGAGCGAGCCGCCGCTGACGACGGTGCGTCAGGACATCGAGGAGATGGGGCGGTTGATGGCCCGGCTGCTGCTGCGCCGGCTCGGCCAGCGGGCCCCGGAAGAGGGGGAGACGGGCCCGCCGTCCAGCGTGGTGCTGCCCACCACGCTGGTACGGCGCGCCTCGGCGTAGCGCTCCGCGGGCCGGGCGGATGTGCGGCTGCTGCGGTGCGGCCGTGCGGCTGCGGTGGTGCGGTTGTGCCGTGTCGGGTTGGTTCTCGGCCGTTGCGGCGTCACGGCCGGTCGCGCCCTTCCCCGCCCCCGTGAAGGGGCGCCTGCCCGTGCTCGCTCACGGCTGTTGCGGGGCGCTCTTGATCACGGCGAAGCGGGCGCCGTAGGGGTCGGCCAGCTTGGCGATGCGGCCGACGCCCTCGATGTCCGTGGCGGGGGCGCGCACGCTGCCGCCCAGCCGGCGGGTCAGGGCGACCGCGGCGTCCGTGTCGGCCACCTCGAAGTACGGCAGCCAGTAGGCGCTCTGCTCCGCGGGGTCCTCGGCCAGGTCGACGATGCCGCCGAACATGGCGTCCTCTCCGGCGCCGACGGGGTTGACACAGGTGTACGTGCCGCCGGGGAAGGGCACCGCGGAGGTCTCCAGACCCAGGGTCTCGTGGTAGAACCAGGCCGCCTGGGCCATGTCGAGGGTGTAGAGCTCGACCCAGCACAGGGCGCCGGTCTCGTTGGCCTTGTCGACGCCCTTCGTGCGGCCCGGCTGCCAGATGCCGAACGGCACGCCCGCCTTGTCGCCGAGGATCGCCATACGGCCCTCGCCCATCACGTCCATGGGCTGCATGAGCACCGAGCCGTGCGCCTGCTCGGCCGCCTTGGCGGTGGCGTCCGCGTCGGCGCTCTGGAAGTAGACGGTCCAGGAGGGCGGCCCCTGCTCGGGGGTGGTCTGCATGCCGCCGGCCACGGTCCCGCCGTCCAGCTGGAAGAAGCCGTAGCCGCCGGCGTCCGGGCCCGCCGACCGGAACTGCCAGCCGAAGAGACCGCCGTAGAAGGTGGTGGCGCCGTCGATGTCGGAGGTGCCGACGTCGATCCAGTTCGGAGCGCCGTTGACGAAACGGGTGGTGAGCATCATCGCCCTCCTCGGAAGGGTCCCGTTCTCTGCACTGCCGAGTCTTGCATCCCGCACCGACAATCGCTGCCGGAGTGTCCGGGCGGGGCGGAGGAGGCGCTTCACCGGGCGCGCCGGCCGTGACGACCGGGAACGGCCGACGGGGCTCGGACGGGTTCGCGGCGTGCTCCGCGCGCCGCCGTGCGCCACCGGGGGCGGGCGCGCCACCATCGAGGCGGCCGCGGGCCCCGGCGGCGGCGTTGATCGGGCGTTGATCGAACGTTTTTCGCCGCCCGGCACGCTCTCGCCCATGCACATCGACATGACAGCCCCGACGGACCTCGCCTGGCAGGCCGAGGCGCTGTGCGCGCAGACCGGGGCCGACTTCTTCTTTCCCGAGCCGGGCAGCTCGGTGCGTGAGGCCAAGCGCATCTGCGGCCTGTGCGAGATGCGTCCGGTCTGCCTGGACTACGCCCTGCGCAACGACGAGCGCTTCGGTGTCTGGGGCGGCCTGTCGGAGAAGGAACGGCTGGAGCTGCGGCGGCGCGAAAACCGGTGAGCCCGGCAGGCCCGGATGCGGTTAGGATCCCAGGGCGCACCCGGGCGTAGCGCAGAGGCAGGCGCACCCGCCTTGCCCAGGCGGACGACATCGGTTCGAATCCGGTCCCCGGGCTGCGTCCGTGGGCCCTGTCGAGCAGAGGCAGACTCGCCGCCTTCTCAGGGCGGATACGCCGGTTCGAATCCGGCCGGGGCCCACCCGCAGGGGACGGTAGCGCAGAGGCAGGCGCACCTTCATGGCATGAAGGACACGCCGGTTCGAATCCGGCCCGGCCCACCACACGGCAGGGCAGGAACGGGGCGGGACACATGACCGACGTGATCGGCGACGAGGAGCTGGCCGCCTTCCACCGCACCATGGGCCGGCTGCGCGAGCTGCCCGTCGACGACCCCGTGCGGCTGCGCGCCGAGCAGGTCGCCGCCTCCTTCGCCCGCGACGGCCGGCTGCGGCGGCGCAAGGCGCGCGGTGCCAAGCTGTCCGCGGCGGACGCCGACGCGATGGCCGCGACCGCGACCGGCGCCCGGGACCGGCGCGAGGACGCGCCGCTCGCCCTCCCCGGCAGCCCGGGCGTCTTCCGCAGGCCGCGCAGCTGCTACGTCTGCAAGTCGCCCTATCGGCAGGTCGACGCCTTCTACCACCGGCTCTGCCCGGACTGCGCCGCCGACAACACGGCACGGCGCGCCCTGAGCACCGACCTGGGCGGGCGCCGCGCGCTGCTCACCGGCGGCCGCGTGAAGATCGGCTTCCAGCTCGCGCTGATGATGCTGCGCGACGGCGCGCAGCTCCTGGTCACCTCCCGCTTCCCGCACGACACGATGCGCCGCTTCCGCGCCGAGCCGGGCAGCGAGACGTGGCTGGACCGGCTCGCCGTGCTCGCCGTCGACCTGCGCGATCCACGCCAAGTGCTGGGGCTGTGCGAGGAGTTGCGTGCCGAGGGCGAGCCGCTCGACATCCTCGTCAACAACGCCGCGCAGACCGTGCGGCGCCCGCCCGAGTCGTACGCCCTGCTCGCCGGGGGCGAGTACGACGGGCTGCCCGAGGGCGCCCGGCAGGCGCCCGGCTTCACCCCGATGCGGATGCTGGGGAGCGGCGCCGCGTCGCTGCCGGTCGCGCTGCGCGAGGCCGACGAGGCCGGGCTGCTGCCCGACCCGTCGCCGGAGAACTCCTGGTCGGCGCGGCTCGGCGCGCTCGACCCGGCCGAGGTCCTGGAGACCCAGCTGGTCAACGCCCTCGCCCCGGCGCTGCTGTGCGACCGGCTGCTGCCGCTGCTGCTCGCCTCGCCGCACCCGCGCCGCTACGTCGTCAACGTCACCGCGGTCGAGGGCAGGTTCGCCGTCCGCAACAAGATGGCGGGCCATCCGCACACCAACATGGCCAAGGCCGCCCTCAACATGCTCACCCGCACCAGCGCCGCCCATCTCGCCGGGCGGGGCGTCCACATGTGCGCCGTCGACACCGGCTGGATCACCGACGAGAACCCGGCGCCGAAGAAGGAGCGCATGGCCGGGGCCGGATTCCGCACCCCGCTGGACATCGTGGACGGGGCGGCACGCGTGTACGACCCGATCGTGCGGGGCGAGGCCGGCGATCCGGTGTCCGGGGTGTTCCTCAAGGACTACCGGGAGGCCCAGTGGTGACCGGGGAAGCGGGCACTCCCGCCGGGGCCGGCCGTGACGGCGCGGTCGCCGGGGTCGGCGCGGTGGCCGGTTGCGCCGGTGTGCCGCGCGTCGTGCCCCGGCCGGTGGCCGAACTCGGCCCGCTGCTGGACTGGCTGCGGGCCGGACGCCCGGCGGGGGAGCGGCTGGACTTCTCGGCCGGTACGGCCCTGCCCGACGGCCGGCTCGACCTGTGCAAGCAGAGCCTGGGTGCCCGGGGCGCCGCCCTGGTCGCCGGCGCACTGTCCCAGGGCCCCTCTCCGGTACGGCATCTGCTGCTGGGGACCGACGCGCTGGGCGACGACGGAGCCGCCGCCGTGGCCGGGACGGGCGCCGGCGTCGAGACGCTCTACCTCGGCTGCAACGGCATCACCGCGGGCGGCGCCTGCCGCATCGCCGACCAGCTGCGGGCCTCGCCCCAGGTGGTGACCGGTGTGTGGCTCAAGCGCAACCCGCTGGGCGGCGGGGGCGGCCGGGCCGCCGCCGAACTCCTTGATTCCGCACGGTCGCTGCGCACCCTCGACCTCGTGCAGACCGGCCTGGACGCGCCCGGGGCCGGCGTCCTCGCGGACGCGCTGCTCGCCGCGGCGGGCAACGGCCGCCGGATCGAGCGGCTGTTCGCCGGCGGCAACCCGCTCGGGCAGGCCGGAGCGGCGGCGCTCGCCGAGGTGGTGGCGGCCGGCGCGGTCGACGAACTGTACGTGTCCGCGGCCCGGTTGGGGGACGCGGGGGCGCTCCACCTGGCCGACGCGCTCGGCCGGGCGCCGTACGGACGCCTGGCGCGGCTGTCCGTGGCCGGCAACGGCATCGGCCCATCGGCCGCCGCCCGCCTGGTGACGGCGGCGACCGCGGCCGGGGTCACCCTGCTGGACCTCGGCCGGGTGCGGGCGGCGGCCGTGCTCGGGGCGGCGGACAACCAGGTCGACCTGGCGGCCGCCGCGACCATCGCGGACGCGCTCGCGCGGTCCGAGCACCGGCTGGCCCATCTCGTGCTCGCCCACACGGGGATGCGCAGCCGCGAGGCGCACCGCCTCCTGGACACCGCGCCCCGCGCCGCCACGGCGACGCGGTTCGTGCTGGGCCGCGGGATCGCCGCGAGCGTCAAGCGCCGGCTGGAGGCGCTGAGCGCACACGTCCCGCTGCCGTCGGTCCCGGCCGATGTCGCCGCCGTGCGCAGTGTGCACCGTACGCCGCCGCCGGCCGGAGCCGGCGGGGTGCGCTGAGCACGCCCGGTGTCAGCGCCGCAGCGTCATGAACACCTCGGTCCAGAACCGCTGCTGCCGCGCCGACGCGCCCACCAGGTACGTCGCCCGCAGCTTCGCCGGCAGCAGCGCGACCAGGCGGCTCACGGCGGCGCGGTGCTTCTTCAGCTGGGACAGCTCGGCATTGGCGAGGATCTGGTGGACCACGTCGCTGTCGTCGCCGCCCTCCAGGGAGTGGCCGGCGGCGCGGCGCAGCCGGGCCTCCCACGCGTCCACGTCGCGTGCCAGCTCACGCAGGCCGGTGACCGGGCGGCCCTGGAAGCGGTCCATCAGCGCGGTCAGCGGCACGGGGGCGTACTCGCCGTCGCCGAGGTAGACGGTGCCCATCTCCAGCGGCAGCCCGCGCCGGTGCAGCTCGATCAGCCGCTGCAGCGTGCGCTTGGTGATCCATGCGCGGCCCTCGTCGTCGATGTCGTGCTTCCACCACTCCAGGACGGTCTCGGCGTCCTGGCCGTAGCGCGCGAGCAGCCACTCGTTGGCCGGTATGTCCTCCGGCTCCACCTGCAGCGAGGCCGTGAACCGGGTCGCCTGCGCGATGTTGTTCCGCGCGACGAGCAGCTTGCGGCCCAGGTGGTAGGGCGGATTCTGCACCGCGATCTGCGCCCGCAGATGCTCGATCCGCCGGCCCGCCAGCGACCACTCCTGGGTGATCTCCATGAGCTTGGCGAACGCGGCCTTGTCCTTGGGCCGGTTGTACTCGTCCCACACGACGGCCTTCGCCTCCGGCCCCGTGAACCCGGCCGCCAGCAGGTTGTCCAGCGTGCCGTCCGGCGAGGGGACCGGCGCGCACAGGTCCTCGACGTTCGTCACCGGCAGCGAGAAGTACAGCGGCTCGTGGCCCAGGCCCTCACGCAGCGTCTCGCGCACCAGCTCCGTCTTGCCGCAGCCGGGCGGTCCCTGCAGCAGCACCGTCCAGCGGTTGCGCAGGGCGGCGCGCACGACCTGCCGTACCGGGTCGGGAATCCGCGGCGGATTGGGCACGCCGAGCGCCTCGGCGATGCGGTCCAGGATCTCCGCCGTGCGGTTCTGCCCCGGTCTGCCGTCCGGGCCGGGCTCCGCGAGCCGCAGCCGCTCGCCGTCGACCAGAGGCAGCCCCCAGCGCAGCGGGAAGCCCTCCTTGGCGTTCGCCAGGACGTGGTCGAGGGTGCGCGGCGACAGCAGCTCGCGCAGTGCCGGGGACAGCGACGCCCACAGGGAGAAGACCGCACCCAGGTCCCACGGGCGGTACCTGGCCGCCAGATGGCGGCGCCAGGCCGTGTCGTTCGCCGTGATCCGCAGGGTCACCATGCGGTCCAGCAGCGCGAGGTCGCTGCGCCGGGCCGACGTCTCGGCCTGCGACTCGTTGTCGGTGAGGAAGACGCCGACGCAGCCCAGCGCACGCAGATCGTGCTCACCGAGCGTCCAGTTGCAGGCGATCTGCATCAGCTGCGACTGGATGGTCTCGCCCGCCTGCAGGGAGTCGTCGACGAGCAGCACGAACGGCCGGCCGGGCTTGAGCTGGCTCATCACCAGCTGGCGCAGCACCAGTTCACCGGTGTGCGGGTCGCGCACCGGCGCGTTGACCAGCAGGTCGTCCGGCGTCAGGTTCGCCGCCGGGACGTACACCAGGGTCGTGTCGGGGTGGGCGCGGGCGATGTGCGAGAAGAACGTCGCCGTCTTGCCGATGCCGTGTTCGCCGAAGACCTGGCCCGTGTGACCCATGTCGATCATCGCGTCGATGAAGGTCTCGAGGCGGGAGAGCCCGGCGGGTCCGCGCGCCGCGTCGCCGCGGTTCGGCCGGCCTTGTCGCGCGGGCATGTGCCGCGTGGTCATGAATCCCTCACCTCGATCCTGTCGTGACGCGATGGCAGTCCATCGCCGGGGTGTGCCGCTCGGGCCATTCGTCGCCGCCCTCGGTGATCAGCCAGATCCATTTGTCCGGCTCGGCGGGTGTGATCGGTGGGGCGTAGCCGTCGGTGAGCATCACCACGGCGTCCGGGGTGACGTCGAACCGCCGCCCGTGCACCTCCGTACGCCCCTCCACGTAGTCCGCGACCGCCTGGAAGCTGGTGCCCCCGCCGCCGAGGACGCGCTCGCCCGGCCTGAACGGCATCACGTGGGCGTCGAAGGACAGCCAGTGCGCCTCGACGCCGTCGATCCGGCCCACCAGCCGGGTCAGCCAGGTGATGACGTGCTCCGGCATGGAGCCCGAGGTGTCGTAGGCGACGACCAGCACCTTGTCGCGGACCGGGCCGCGCCGGGAGAGCATCGGGTCCTGGCCGAGGGCGGCGAGCAGCGCACCGCGCTTCTTGGGGTACACCAGCCGCTCGCCCTCGCGCAGCTTGGAGCCGAGGACGTCCACCAGCCAGCGCTGCCACCAGTGGACCGTGCGCGTGCGGGTGGTCTCGCCGCGCAGCGCGCCCGCGCCGAGGCTGCCCCAGATCTTCGCGGCGCGCGCGTTCCCGTCCTCGGTGCGGCTCATCAGGTCCAGCAGCTCGCCCTCGGCGCCCGGATGGCCGCGGCGGGCCGCCAGCAGGGAGTTGAGCAGCGCGGAGGAGGCGACCGCGTCGACGGTCTCCTGGTCGGCGGGGACGGCGTCGTCCAGCAGGTGCAGGCACAGCCGCCGGTCCGGGACGGGCGGCCGGTGCATCCGCTTCAGCTCGCCGTACACCCGCATGTCCGTCCCGGTGAACGTCTCGTACGGCACCGGCCGCAGGCCGTGCGCCGTCAGATCCGCGACGTAGAGGCCGTGGACCCGGCGCGGGTCGACGCCCGTCGGGCGGCCGTCCAGCAGCGGCAGCTCCTCACGGCCGAGACGGACGAGGGCGACATGGTTGACGGACACCTCGGCGGCCAGCTCGAAGACCGGGTCCTCGCGCAGCTCGGGGTCGGCGAACAGGTGCCGCTGCAGCAGGTGCCGCGCCTCGTGGAACAGCACGAACTTCACGCCGTCCAGGCCGAGTCCGACGAAGAAGGCGGGGTTGTAGAGCAGCAGGCAGGTGCCGTCGCCGGAGGCCACCACGGCCGCCGTGTCCACCGCCGTCGTGGGGATCTGGTGGTGGCACTTGGCGTACAGCCACGACGCCACCGCCGACTCGGTGAGGCCGAAGTCCAGCAGCGCGGCCTCCTTCAGCCGCCGCGCCTCCTCGACGACGGCCTCGTCCGCCGGGCGGTAGCGCTCCAGCGCCCTGCGGTCGGCCAGGTCGACCACCGGGCGCCGCCGCCCCCGCTCTCCGTACGCCATGTCCCGCCCCCGTGCCCGTGTCCCCCGTGGATCATTGGTACCAGCGCCCCACCGACAACCGGCCAACGCATTACGCTCGGGCCTCAAGGGCGGGGCCGTAGCGCAGCGGCAGGCGCGCCGGTCTCCAGAACCGGAACACGCTGGTTCGAATCCAGCCGCCCCGCCCCCTGCGCGGGCGGTCCCCGTCAGGCGACGGCGCCCGCCGTCGCCACGAGTTCCGGCACGGTGCCGTGGAAGCCGTCGACCAGCTGGGCCAGCACCGCCCAGGCCTCCTCGCGGCCGCCCAAGTGGTCGCGGACGAGCGGCCGCAGCGCGTCCTCGGCGTCGCGGACGCGGGCCGGGAAGAGCAGGTGGCCCAGCGAGAGCACCTGGAGGGTGTCCGAGGCGGGGCCGTGCGCCGTCGCGTACTCGGCCGGGCCGTCCAGCACTCCCGCCCCGCGTACGCGGTTCGTGAACTTGCGGTGCACCCCGAACTGCGTCCGCAGCCGCGGCGGGCAGTCCGGGCGCACCGCCAGGGCCCAGCGCGCGTAACCGGGCAGCGGGCGCTCCGCATCCGCCTCGCCGACCGTCCGCCAGTCGGCGCGCTCCAGCACCATCGAGGCCGCCTTCCGCGCGGGTGCCATGGCGGTGGCCCGGCGCAGTGCGCCGATCAGTCCCTGCCGGGCGTAGCAGGCGGGCACCGGGGGTTCCCCGCTGTGGCGCAGGACGGGGGCGACCGGGACCCGCGCCGTGCGGCCGGGACCGAACGGCACACCGCGCAGGATGGCGCGGCGCATGAAGTCGTCCGCGTGGGAGTGGCGCCACACCACGGCGTTGAGGTCCGGGTCGTCCTCCTCCAGCACCCACAGCAGCACGGAGGAGGGCACCGCCCGCCACGTCCACGAGGAGATCAGCCGCGCCCGTTCGCCGGCGCTGTCCACGCGCGTGTGCGGGGGCACGCCGATCCGGCGCCGCACCCGCTGCGCCGCCCCGGCGTCGATCAGGTCCAGCAGAAAGCCGGCCGCGCGCCGGGACGTGCTGTTGTCACCCATGGCCCGCATGATGGCGCGGGCCAGGGGTGATCCGCACCGGAAATTCGGCGCATGGGAACGTCGGCGCACCGGATGTGCGCTGCACCGCGGATCCGGTGCGCCGTCAGGCTCCGGCCCGGGCCGCCATCCGTGCCTTGCGCGCGGCGAGCTTCTCGTCGAACTTCAGGGCCTCCGCGTCGAGGCCGCCCATGAACAGGCCGAGCTCCTCCTGGGCCTGGACGCCCTCCGGGCCCAGGCCGTCGATCTCCAGGACCTTCAGGAAGCGCAGCACGGGCTGGAGGACGTCGTCGTGGTGGATGCGGAGGTTGTAGACCTCGCCGATGGCCATCTGGGCCGCCGCGCGCTCGAAGCCGGGGATTCCGTGGCCGGGCATGCGGAAGTCGACGACGACGTCGCGCACCGCCTGCATGGTGAGGTCCGGGGCGAGCTCGAAGGCGGACTTCAGGAGGTTGCGGTAGAAGACCATGTGCAGGTTCTCGTCGGTCGCGATGCGCGCCAGCATGCGGTCGCAGACCGGGTCGCCCGACTGGTGGCCGGTGTTGCGGTGCGAGATGCGGGTCGCGAGTTCCTGGAAGGCGACGTACGCGACCGAGTGCAGCATCGAGTGGCGGTTGTCCGACTCGAAGCCCTCGCTCATGTGGGACATCCGGAACTGCTCGAGCTTGTCCGGGTCGACCGCGCGCGAGGCGAGCAGGTAGTCGCGCATGACGATGCCGTGCCGGCCCTCCTCGGCGGTCCAGCGGTGCACCCAGGTGCCCCAGGCGCCGTCACGGCCGAACAGCGAGGCGATCTCGTGGTGGTAGCTGGGGAGGTTGTCCTCCGTCAGCAGGTTCACCACGAGCGCGGTGCGGCCGATCTCGGTGACCTTGGACTGCTCCTTCTCCCAGGCCTCGCCGTCCTCGAAGTGACCGGGGAAGTTGCGGCCGTCCGACCACGGCACGTACTCGTGCGGCATCCAGTCCTTGGCGACCTTCAGATGCCGGTCGAGTTCCTTCTCGACCACTTCCTCCAGGGCGTACAGCAGCCGGGCGTCGGTCCAGACGGCGGGAGCGCCGAGGTGCGGGGAAGTGATCGTCACGGGAACTCCAGGGGACGCGACAGCGGGGACGGGCCGGCGAGCGGTGCCGGAACCTACGGGATCGTAGGCTACGAAACCGTAGGTTACGAAGCCGTAGGTTAAGGGCGCTGTAAAGATCCCTGATCAGGTGGGCTGCCCAAGGCGTCCGAGGCCATGTCAAAACGGTCCGGGACCCGCAGGTCCCGGCGCCGCAGGGGTGAGTGGGTCACCCGTCAGGCGTACAGGTCCCGCATCCGGACCGAGAGACATGTCACACAGCCTTCGAGCTTCTCGAACTCGCTGATGTCCACCACGACGGGCTCGAAGCCGAGATCGGCGAGCAGTTCCGCGGACTTCGGGGCGCTCGCCGCCATCAGCAGCTTCTCGCCGCCGAGCTGCACCACATGGGCGCCGCTCTCCTCGGGCACCGACAGGAAGCGCGGGAACAGCGAGGGCCGGTCCACCTTCGGGATGTGCCCGATGACCGTCCCGTCGGGCAGCGCGGTGACCGCCGACTTCAGGTGCAGCACCTTGCTGACGGGTACGGCGACGATCCGCGCCCCCAGCGGCTCCAGGGTGGCGCGCAGCTGCTGGACGCCGGCCGCGTTGGTGCGTCCGCCCCGGCCGACGTAGATCGTGTCGTCGATCTTCAGCACGTCGCCGCCGTCCAGGGTGCCCGGCTCCCAGATCCAGTTCACCGAGCAGCCCAGGCGCGCCACGGCCTCCTCGACCCCGGCCGTCTCCTCCCGCCGGGACTCGGCGCCGGGCCGGGTGATCAGCGCGACGTTGCGGTACATGACGACGGTGTCCTCGACGAACACCGCGTCGGGGCAGTCGTCCTCGGGGTCGACCTCGATGGTCTGCCAGCCGTGCAGGCCCAGGGCCTCGACATAGGCCTCCCACTGCTCCGCCGCGAGATCGGCGTCGACCTTCTCCCGCTCGATGTGCGTCACCAGCCCGTCGGCGAGACGCGGGCCGGGGCGGCGGACGAGGGCCTTCTTGCTGGGCACGACGGGACTCCGTAACGGCGGGACGGCGGACCGGGCCCCTCGGTGGGGGCCCGGACGGCCATCATGCAGCGCGGATGTGCGCGGGCAAAACCCCCGTTGCCAGGATGTGCCCCTCCTGAGACGCGCCGCCGGGACGCGTCATCCCACCTCCTCCGGCGCGGTCTCGCGCAACTCGCCGTCCAGCAGCAGCCACCGGGTGATCCCGATCGACTCCAGGAACGGCAGGTCGTGGCTGGCCACGACCAGTGCTCCCTCGTACGACTCCAGGGCCGACGTCAGCTGCCGGACGCTCGCCATGTCGAGGTTGTTCGTCGGCTCGTCGAGCATCAGCAGCTGCGGGGCCGGCTCGGCCAGCATCAGCGCGGCCAGGGCCGCCCGGAAACGCTCGCCGCCGGACAGCGTCGCCGCCTTCTGGTCGGCGCGCGCGCCGCGGAACAGGAAGCGGGCGAGGCGCGCCCGGATCCGGTTGTTGGTGGCGTCCGGCGCGAAGCGGGCCACGTTCTCGGCGACGGACAGCTCGCCGTCGAGGACGTCGAGCCGCTGGGGCAGAAAGCGCAGCGGCACGTGCGCGTGCACCTCGCCCGAGACCGGATCCAGCTCACCCGCGATCGTCCGCAGCAGCGTGGTCTTGCCCGCGCCGTTGCGCCCGATCAGCGCGATCCGCTCCGGACCGCGCAGGTCCAGCCCGCCGGCCACGCGCGCGCCGTGCGCGAGCTCCAGATCCCGCAGGGTGAGCACGTCCCGTCCCGGTGGAACGGCCGTGAAGGGCAGGTCGACGCGGATCTCGTCGTCGTCCCGTACGGCGTCGGCCGCCTCGTCGAGGCGCTCCTTCGCCTCGGTCAGCCTCTCCTCGTGCATGATGCGGTGCTTGCCCGCGGACTCCTGCGCCGCACGCTTGCGCGCCCCCATGACGATCTTCGGTTCGCGCTTCTGGTCCCACATCTTCTGCCCGTAGCGTTTGCGGCGGGCCAGCTTGACCTGGGCGTCGGCCAGTTCGCGCTTCTGCTTGCGGTAGTCGGCCTCGGCGACGCGCACCATGCGCCCCGCGGCCTCCTGCTCGGCGGCGATGGCCTCCTCGTAGGCGGAGAAGTTGCCGCCGTACCAGGTGACCTCCCCGGAGCGCAGGTCGGCGATCTGGTCGACGAGTTCCAGCAGTTCGCGGTCGTGGCTGACCACGACCATGACGCCCGGCCAGGCGGACACGGCCGCATGGAGCCGTCTGCGCGCGTACAGGTCGAGGTTGTTGGTCGGTTCGTCCAGGAGCAGGACGTCCGGGCGGCGGAGCAGCAGGGCGGCCAGCCGCAGCAGCACCGACTCACCGCCCGACACGTCACCGATCCTGCGGTCCAACTCGATGTGGCCGAGCCCGAGTTCGCCGAGGGTGGCGAGGGCTCGCTCCTCCACGTCCCAGTCGTCGCCGACCGTCTCGAAGTGCTCCTCGGACACGTCGCCCGTCTCGATGGCGTGCAGCGCGGCCCGCCGGGCGGCGATGCCCAGCGCCTCGTCCACCCGCAGACGGGTGTCGAGCGTGACGTTCTGCGGGAGATACCCGACCTCGCCCGTGGTGCGGACGACGCCGTCGGCCGGGGCGAGTTCACCGGAGACGAGTTTCAGCAGGGTCGACTTGCCCGACCCGTTGACGCCGACGAGCCCGGTCCTGCCGGGGCCGAAGGACACGTCCAGGCCCTCGAAGACGGACGTGCCGTCGGGCCAGGCGAAGAAGAGGGACGTACAGGTGATGGATGGAGACATACGGGCCTCGCGGTTGCTTGATGCGGTCAGGGGCAAACGCGTATCGAGACACCGGTGACCCACGGCGGGAGAGCGGGGTTCCACAGAGGGAGGAGGCCTCGCAGAACGGGGCCGGGGCGTGAAGAACGCCCTGTTCCGTCGGGACGGCTCGACTGCCGAGGTCGCACACGGCGCACACCTGTGGTGTGTCACACGGTGTCTCAGGACCTCAGAGGAGCAACGTCCTTCTCCGATCGACGGCAGCAGAATCGCTGTACACCGTACGAGCGGCTCTGGCGGCTGTCAACGCAATAACGAACTACCGTGATCTTGACGATGCCGCAGCAAGGAGACCTCGTGCCCCACGGTTCGCTCTCGATCCCGGCCCGGCTGTGCCTCCTGGCCTGGGACCCCGCCGGCGCCGAGGCGGCGGCCGCGCACCTGGTGCGGGCCGGCGCCCTCATCGAGCTGGTCCGGCGCGGCCTGCTCACCGACGAGGACGGCATCGCCACCCCGGCCGACCTGGACACCCTCACCGGGGACGCCGTCCTCGACGGGCTGCTGGAACTGGTCCGCGAGTCCATGCCGCACCGCTGGCGGGCGTGGGTGGGCCTGCACGCCCGCGTGACGGCGGACGCCGTGCGGGAGCAGCTGACCGCCGACGGCTGGCTGCGGGCGGAGAAGAAGCGGGTGCTCGGTGTCTTCCCGAGCGTGGAGCACGTCCTGCAGCGCGAGGACGCCGTGGCCGCGCTGCGGCAGGAGGCACGGGACGTGTGGCGGGGGCGCGGCGAGGTCTCCGGGCAGGAGGCCGCCGCCGTGGCCCTGGCGGCCGCCGCGGGGGTGCGCGGTCTGGTCCCGGACGGCAGCCGTGAGCAGCTCAAGGGGCGGGTCGAGGAGCTCGTCGGGCGCGGCGGGGCGGGCGGGGTCCTCGGCGAGTTGTGCTCGGCCCTGACGTCGGCGCCCTGACCCCGGACGTACCGGTCGGATTTCTGCCAGCCTCCGCCCCGCGCCCGCTGGTTGGGTGGGCGGCATGACGACGAACGAGAACCTTCGCGCGCGTGCCCTCGCCTTCCGCTCCCTGCACGTCCCCGGTACCCCGCTCGTGCTGCCGAACGCCTGGGACGTCACCAGTGCCCGCATCGTCGAGGGCGCCGGTGCCGCGGCGGTCGCGACCACGAGCGCGGGTCTCGCGTGGGCGCTCGGCGCGGCGGACGGCGACCGGCTGGCGCGCGACGCGGCCCTCGGTGCCGTGGCCGGGATCGCCGCCGCCGTGGACGTGCCCGTCAGCGCGGACATCGAGTCCGGCTACGCGCGGGACGCGGCGGGTGTCGCCGGCACGATCCGCGCGGTGATCGAGGCGGGCGCGGTCGGCGTGAACATCGAGGACGCGCTCCACGAGGCCGGGACGGGGCCGTTGCGTCCCCTCGCGGAGCAGGCCGAGCGGACCGCGGCCGCACGGGAGGCGGCCGACGCGGCCGGGGTGCCGCTGTTCGTCAACGTCCGCATCGACACCTTCCTCAGGGGCGCCGGGGGAGTGGACGAGACACTGGAGCGGGCCGCCGCCTTCCTCGCGGCGGGCGCCGACGGGATCTTCGTCCCCGGGGCCGTCGACCCGGGGACGGTCAAGCTCCTCGTCGACGGGATCGAGGGACCGCTGAACGTGCTGGCCGGTCCGGGCGCGCCGCCGGTCGCCGAACTGGCCGCGCTCGGCGTGGCCCGGGTGAGCGCCGGCTCGAGCATCGCGCAGGCCGCCCACGCACTGGTCCGGCGCGCCGCAGGGGAGCTGCTGGGCGCGGGCACGTACGACTCGCTGGCGGGCGGGCTGGACTACGGCGAGCTCAACACCCTGATGGGCGGGGGCCGTCAGGCCGCGTCGCGCATCAGTTCCGCGAGGCCGTGATCGAGGTCCAGCTGCAGGTGCTCCATGCCGACGGGGACCAGGGCGTTGGTGGCGGAGAGGAACCGGTGTATCGCGTCCGAGTGGACGTGCACGACGGCGGTGCCCTCGGGGGCGTGGAACTCCAGGACGGTGCGCTCGTAGCCGTAGGGGCGCACCCGGACGTCGCCGTCGCCCGCGGGCTCCTCCAGGCCGTCCGTGAGGAGTTCGCGCGAGAAGGTCCAGCAGACGTCCACGCCCTCCAGAGTGGCCGGGGCGGGGAAGGTCATGCGGACCGCGAACGGATCGCTGCGGTCGTAGTGCAGCGTCGCCGGGATGCTGGGCATACGTGGCGCGGCGGCCACGAGGCGGGCCTCCACGGACTGCTCGATGACGGTGGACAACGCCTTGCTCCCTTGTTGACGGCCGGACTGCTGGACGGTGGGGCGGATCGGCCCGGGCTCCGGTGCCGATGGGACCGGGCACTGCTAGAGACGCCGGAATCGGCCAATCCGTGCACCCCGATTTCGAGTGACCTCCGTCACCGCGTTCATGCACAGGAGTGACGGGGTCCACTTTCCGTGCACTCCTGTGCATTTGCGGTTCGGTCGGGTCCTCTGGACGGTGTCCGCGGGGTGGACTAGCTTCGCCCGCCATGAGGCGCATGGGGAGCTCGCGACGCATCAGACGTACGTTCCGCACGGTGGCCGTGGGGGCGGTGTGTTCGGCGGCACTGGCCGCGCCGACCGCCACACCCGCGCAGGCGCAGGAATCCGCACCGGCGTCAAAGGGTCATCGGGCACTCCACTGGGCGCTGAAGGACACCGGCGCGAGCGGCGTGCGCTTCCGGGGCCTGTCGGCCGTGGGCCGGGACACGGCCTGGGTGGCCGGCGCCGAGGGGACCGTGCTGCGCACCACCGACGGCGGGGCGAGCTGGCGCGACGTCTCGCCGCCGGGCGCGGGCGAACTGGAGTTCCGGGACATCGAGGCGTTCGACGCGCGCCGCGCCGTGGTGCTGGCCATCGGCGAGGGCGAGGCGTCCCGCGTCTACCGCACCGAGGACGGCGGTGCGACCTGGACCGAGTCCTTCCGCAACACCGACGCCCACGCCTTCTACGACTGCCTGACCTTCTTCGACCACCGTCACGGCCTGGCCATGAGCGACCCGGTGGACGGCAGGTTCCGCATCCTGTCGACCGCCGACGGCGGCCGTTCCTGGACGGTGCTGCCCGGCGACGGCATGCCGCCCGCCCTGGACGGGGAGGCGGGCTTCGCGGCGAGCGGCCAGTGCCTGGTCGCCTCCGGTCCGTCGGACGTCTGGCTGGCGACCGGAGGCGGTGCACGCGCGCGTGTGCTGCACTCCCGCGACCGCGGGCGTACCTGGACGGCCGCCGACACCCCGATCCCGGCGGGCGACCCGGCCAAGGGCGTCTTCGCGCTCGCCTTCCGCGACCGCACCCACGGCCTCGCCGTCGGCGGCGACTACCGCCCCGGCCAGACCTCGCCGCGGGCCGCCGCCCGCACCGCCGACGGCGGCCGCGCGTGGCAGCCGTCCGCCCAGCCGCCGCCCGCCTACCGCTCCGGCGCCGCCTGGCTCCCGCACAGCCGCACCACCGCCCTCGCGGTGGGCCCCACGGGCACCGATGTGACCACCGACGGCGGCCGCACCTGGCGGACGGTCGACACGGGCTCCTACGACACCGTCGACTGCGTGTCCGGCCCCGCGCCCACCTGCTGGGCGGCCGGCGAGCAGGGGCGGGTGGCCCGGCTGGAACGCTGACGCGGGACACCGCGAGGCGGGTGGTCGTTCCCCGCCGCAAAGGCCCGCCGCGCCGTCGGCAAGGACGGACCGGCCCGCGACCGGCTCCACGACGAGGCCGGGCGGTGTGGCGGGGGTGGCTGCGGCGGCCCTGAACGCGAGGAGGAGCCGAGGCGCGGCTCAGCCGAGCGTCTGCCGGTGGTGCGCCAGCTCCGGAGCCGTCTTCGTGGCGCGGAACTCCGTGATCCGGTAGGCGCACACACCGGCGACGGCGAAGGGGTCGCCCGCGACGATCTCCTCGATGCACGCGCGGTCCTGTGCGACGGCGAGCATCACCCCGCCGTCGCGGGGCTCCTTGCGCCCCGACGCCAGGATGACGCCCTTGCCGTACTGCTCGTCCAGCCACGCCACATGGTCCGGCAGCAGGGCGTCCACGGCGTCGAGCGGGGCGGTGTAGGTCAGCTCCAGTACGAACATGATCGCGAGCCTACGCCGCGCGGTCCGGGCCCGTACGCTCGTTCCCATCATGACGACCGTGAGCATCCCCGCGGGCTGGCCCGCGACCGAGGAAGAGGCCCGTGCCGTCCAGGACGAGCTGCGCGGGCGCGTGCTGCTCGACGAGGTGGGACCGCCACCCGGCACGGGGTACGTGACCGGCGTCGACGTGGCCTACGACGACGAGCGGGACGTGGTCGCGGCCGCGGCGGTGGTGCTGGACGCGGGGACCCTGGAGGTGGTCGAGGAGGCCACGGCCGTCGGCCGGATCTCCTTCCCGTACGTGCCCGGTCTGCTCGCCTTCCGCGAGATCCCCACGGTCCTCGCCGCCCTCGGCGCGCTGGCGTGCCCGCCCGGCCTGGTGGTGTGCGACGGCTACGGCCTCGCCCACCCGCGCCGCTTCGGCCTCGCCAGCCACCTGGGTGTCCTGACGGGGCTGCCCACGATCGGCGTCGCCAAGAACCCCTTCACCTTCACCCACCACGATCCGGGCGCCGCGCGCGGCAGCGCCTCACCGCTGCTGGCGGGCTCCGAGGAGGTCGGCCGGGCCCTGCGCACGCGGGACGCCGTCAAGCCGGTCTTCGTCTCCGTCGGCCATCGCGCCGGCCTCGACAACGCCTGCGCGCACACCCTGGCGCTGACCCCCGCCTACCGGCTCCCGGAGACGACGCGCCGGGCGGACGCGCTGTGCCGCCGGGCGCTTCAGGAGGCGACGATCCGCCACTGACCGACCTCGCGGTACCCCGAGTCGTACACGGCGGCCTCGTCCCCGGGCTTGGCCCCTTTTCCGCCAACGGCCGCGGGATCAAGGGCCGCGGCGGCGGAAAGTCTCCAACCGCGCTTGCGGGAGTGGGCCTGCGCGCGTGGTGATCCGAGTACGCGTACTGAGTAGCCGTACGGATGTGGCCGCGGTGCGCCGGCGGACAGGCTGTGCCGCATGACGACGCACCGGGCCCCGAAGCCCCTCGCCGACCCCGACCGTCCCGTAGAGCGGGCCGTGACGGCTGTGCTGATCCTCGCCGTGCTGGCCGGGGTCGGCTGGATCGCCGGGATGATCTACACCGTGGCCGGCTGGTCGATGTAGGGGCGGCCGAGGGCCGGCCCCGGCCCCCGTCCCGGCCTCAGCGGCCGGCGGCGACCCGGAAGGTGATGCCGGCCGCGCGCAGACGGTCGGTCAGCGCGTCGCCCATCGCCGCCGCCGTGGTCACCTGACCGGCCGTCGGCGGCAGGTCGTCGAAGGCCAGCGACAGCGCCGACTCGGCGAACATCTTGGCGGTCTCGCCGTAGCCGGGGTCGCCGCCCGCGACCTCCGTGAACACCCGCCGGCCGCCGCCCTCGCCCACGAAGCGGACCTTGAACCAGCTCTTCGCGCGCTTGTCGGCGTCCGGCCCCTCGCCGGGCCTGAGCCGGTCCGACAGCCAGCGCCGCGCGGGCGGCAGCTGGGCCGCCGTGAACAGGCCGCCGACGGCCGCGACCCCGGCCAGCGCGACGGGCAGGCGGCGCACCGCCGCGTAGTGCCGGTAGCGGAAGTCGGGGCCGTAGCGCTCCAGGGCCTTCGCCGAGCGGTGCACGATCTGCGGGTCGATGGTCGGCAGCGGCAGGGCCCACGCCCCGACCTCCTTGGCGAACTTCGGCGCCGCGGTGGGCGCGGCGGCCCGCCGCCCCACCAGGCGCGGCTCGTGCCGCCTGCGGTCCCGTTCGGCGGCCAGCATCGGGCGCACCCGCGCGAACTGGCCCAGCGCCGAGGCGAACGTGCCGCCGGAGAAGGTGGCGTCCGCCGTCACGTATCCGTCCACGGTCAGCGGCACGCCCTCGGGCAGCTGCTTGACGGTGAAGTACGCCCCGAGGTCGTGCGGGACCGAGTCGTAGCCGCAGGCGTGCACCAGCCGGGCGCCGGTCTCACGCGCGCGTGCGTCGTGGCGCACGTAGGTCAGGTCCACGAACTCGGGCTCGCCGCAGAGGTCGAGGTAGTCGGTGCCGCTGTCGGCGCAGGCGGCCACGAGGTCCTCGCCGTAGGTGATGTACGGGCCCACGGTCGTGGCCAGCACGCGTGCCTGCCCGGCGAGCTCGCGCAGGGCGTCCGGGTCGGACACGTCGGCGCGCAGCACACCGATCTTCCCGCCGCCGGGCAGCCGTTCGCGCAGCCGCTCCAGCTTGCTCGCGCTGCGGCCCGCGACGGCCCAGCGCAGCCCGTCGGGCGCGTGCGCGGCCAGGTACTCCGCGGTGAGCTCCCCGACGAAGCCGGTGGCCCCGAAGAGCACGATGTCGTACGGGCGGTCCGCCCTGTTCAGCCTGCTCATGACACCTCTCGGTCCGCAGCTCGCGCCGTTGTCGGTGGCCGAGGTTAGCGTGAGGAGGCGGCCGCACGGCCGCGGACCCCGACAATTGGCTAAGCGCTTGCTCGCTCAGGTCTTGTGTTCGGTGGAACGTGTTCTTAGCATCACTGGTGTTACATCAGTTGTGTCACAGTGCTGGGGGCTGGATGACAACGGCAGAGACGCCGGCGGCCGGGCAGGGCCCGCTCACCGGCGTGCGCGTGGTCGAGCTGGCCGGGATCGGGCCGGGCCCGTTCGCCGCCATGCTCCTCGCCGACCTGGGCGCCGACGTGGTCCGGGTGGACCGCCCGGGCGGTGCCGGGCTCGCCATCGACCCCGCGTACGACGTCACCAACCGCAACAAGCGCTCGGTGATCGTCGACCTGAAGTCCGCGGACGGCGCCGCGCGCGTCCTGGACCTCGCCGAACGCGCCGACATCCTCGTCGAGGGCTACCGCCCCGGCGTGGCCGAACGCCTCGGCGTCGGCCCCGAGGCCTGCCACGCCCGCAACCCGAGACTCGTCTACGGCCGTATGACCGGCTGGGGCCAGGACGGCCCCCTCGCCCAGCGCGCCGGCCACGACGTCGCCTACATCGCGCTCACCGGCACCCTCGGCATGATCGGCGACCCGGACCGCCCGCCGGCCGTTCCCGCCAACCTGCTCGGCGACTACGCGGGCGGCTCGCTGTACCTGGTCGTCGGCGTCCTCGCCGCCCTGCACCACGCGCGCGCGGGCGGCACCGGGCAGGTCGTGGACGCCGCCATCGTCGACGGCACCGCCCACCTCTCCGCGATGATCCACGGCATGCTCGCAGCCGGCGGCTGGCAGGACCGGCGGGGCGCCAACCTCCTGGACGGCGGCTGCCCGTACTACGGCACGTACGAGACGGCCGACGGCCGGTACATGGCGGTCGGCTCCCTGGAGCCGCAGTTCTACGAGGAGTTCGTGACCCTGCTCGGCATCCCCGAGCACACCGGGGCGCGCAAGGACTGGGCCCGCTGGGGCGAGCTGCGCACCGCGGTCGCCGCCCGCTTCAAGTCCCGCACCCAGCGGGAGTGGACGGCCGTCTTCGAGGACTCCGACGCGTGCGTGGCGCCCGTGCTGTCGCTGCGCGAGGCCCCCCACCACCCCCATCTCGCCGCCCGCTCCACCTTCACCGGCCACGGCGGCATCACCCAGCCGGCGCCGGCGCCCCGCTTCTCCGCGACCCCGACGGCCGTACGGACCGGCCCCGCGCGGCCCGGCGCGGACACCGCCGGCGTGGCGCGCGACTGGGACGTACCCGACCTCGTGAAGGACACCTCATGACGGACCAGGAATCCATGAAGGGCCCCGGATGAAGCGGCAGATCTTCGCCCCCGAGCACGACGCGTTCCGCGAGACGGTGCGCGCCTTCCTGGCCAGGGAGGTGCTCCCGTACTACGAGCAGTGGGAGAAGGACGGCATCGTCTCCCGCGAGGCCTGGCGGGCGGCCGGCAAGCAGGGCCTGCTCGGACTCGCCGTGCCCGAGGAGTACGGGGGCGGCGGCAGCGCCGACTTCCGCTACAGCGCCGTCCTCGCCGAGGAGTTCACCCGCGCGGGCGCCGCTGGCCTCGCCCTGGGCCTGCACAACGACATCATCGGCCCGTACCTGACCTCGCTCGCCACCGAGGAGCAGCGGCGGCGCTGGCTGCCCGGGTTCTGCGACGGCTCGATCATCACCGCCATCGCCATGACCGAGCCGGGCGCCGGCTCCGACCTGCAGGGCATCCGCACCCACGCCGCGGACCGGGGCGACCACTGGGTGCTCAACGGCGCCAAGACGTTCATCTCCAACGGCATCCTCGCCGACCTGGTCGTCGTGGTCGCGAGGACGACCCCCGAAGGCGGTGCGCACGGGCTGTCGCTGCTGGTCGTCGAGCGCGGCATGGAGGGCTTCGAACGCGGCCGCAACCTCGACAAGATCGGCCAGAAGGCCCAGGACACGGCCGAGTTGTTCTTCCACGACGTGCGCGTGCCGAAGGAGAACCTCCTCGGCACCCTCGACGGCGCGTTCGTGCACCTGATGACGAACCTCGCCCAGGAGCGCCTGAGCATCGCCGTCTCGGCGATCGCCGCCGCCGAGCACCTGCTGGAGATCACCACCGACTACGTCAAGGAGCGCGAGGCCTTCGGCCGGCCGCTCGCCACCAAGCAGCACATCCGCTTCGAGATGGCCGAGATGGCCACCGAGTGCGCCGTCACCCGCACCTTCCTCGACCGCTGCATCGAAGCGCACGCAGACGGTGGGGCCGGCGCGCTCGACGCCGTCGACGCGTCCATGGCGAAGTGGTGGGCGACCGAGCTGCAGAAGCGCGTCGCCGACCGCTGCCTCCAACTGCACGGCGGCTACGGCTACATGACCGAGTACCCGGTCGCACGGGCCTTCACCGACGGCCGCATCCAGACCATCTACGGCGGCACGACCGAGATCATGAAGGAGATCATCGGCCGTTCGCTGCTCGGCTGAAGCCTCCCGGCCGGCCCACCCTCGACCCGGCCGGCCGACCCTCACCCCCGAAAGGCTTGCTTGTGAGCACCGAAGCGTACGTGTACGACGCGATCCGCACCCCGCGCGGCCGCGGCAAGGCGAACGGCGCCCTGCACGGCACCAAGCCCATCGACCTGGTCGTCGGGCTCATCCACGAACTGCGCGACCGCTGCCCGGGCCTGGACCCGGCCACGATCGACGACATCGTGCTCGGCGTCGTCGGCCCGGTCGGCGACCAGGGCTCCGACATCGCCCGGATCGCCGCGATCGCCGCGGGACTGCCGGACACCGTCGCGGGCGTGCAGGAGAACCGCTTCTGCGCCTCCGGCCTGGAAGCCGTCAACATGGCCGCCGCCAAGGTCCGTTCGGGTTTCGAGGACCTCGTCCTTGCGGGCGGCGTCGAGTCCATGTCGCGGGTGCCGATGGCCTCCGACGGCGGCGCCTGGTTCAACGACCCGATGACCAACCTCGCCACCAACTTCGTACCGCAGGGCATCGGCGCCGACCTCATCGCCACCATCGAGGGCTTCTCGCGCCGGGACGTCGACGAGTACGCGGCCCTCTCGCAGGAGCGGGCGGCCACGGCCGTCAAGGAGAACCGCTTCGAGCGCTCCCTCGTCCCGGTGAGGGACCGCAGCGGCCTGGTCGTCCTCGACCACGACGAGCACCCGCGCCCGGGCACCACCGCCGACTCCCTCGCCCGGCTGAAGCCGTCCTTCGCGGACATCGGCGACCTCGGCGGCTTCGACGCCGTGGCGCTGCAGAAGTACCACTGGGTCGAGAAGATCGACCACGTCCACCACGCGGGCAACTCCTCCGGCATCGTGGACGGCGCCTCCCTGGTCGCCATCGGCACCAAGGAGGCCGGCGAGCGAGGCGGCCTCACGCCGCGTGCGCGGATCGTCTCCGCGGCGGTGTCCGGCTCGGAGCCCACGATCATGCTCACCGGCCCCGCGCCCGCCACCCGCAAGGCCCTGGCCAGGGCCGGCCTGACCATCGACGACATCGACCTCGTCGAGATCAACGAGGCGTTCGCCGCGGTCGTCCTGCGGTTCGTGAAGGACATGGGCCTGTCGCTGGACAAGGTCAACGTCAACGGCGGCGCGATCGCCCTGGGCCACCCGC
Organism: Streptomyces sp. NPDC101225; assembly: GCF_044767585.1. Classification (NCBI taxonomy): domain Bacteria; kingdom Bacillati; phylum Actinomycetota; class Actinomycetes; order Kitasatosporales; family Streptomycetaceae; genus Streptomyces; species Streptomyces sp. NPDC101225. The sequence continues at coordinate 18,301 of NZ_JBIWOE010000055.1, read as the reverse complement.
TCGGCGCCACCGGCGCGATGATCCTCGGCACGCTCGTGGACGAACTGGAGCGCCAGGACAAGCGCTACGGCCTCGCGACGCTCTGTGTCGGCGGCGGCATGGGCATCGCCACGATCGTCGAGCGCGTCTGAAGACCCCAGCGGCCACACGAGACTTCTACGGAGACCCCCTGATGACCGAGAGCACCACCATCCGCTGGGAACAGGACGAGACCGGCGTCGTCACCCTCGTCCTCGACGACCCCCACCAGTCCGCGAACACCATGAACCAGGCGTTCCGTGACTCCCTCGCCGCCGTCACCGACCGCCTGGAGGCCGAGAAGGACTCCATCCGCGGCATCGTCTTCACCTCCGCCAAGAAGACCTTCTTCGCCGGCGGCGATCTGCGCGACCTCATCCGGGTCACCCCCGAGACCGCTCAGGACCTGTTCGAGGGCGGCATGGCGATCAAGCGCAACCTGCGCCGCATCGAGACCCTGGGCAAGCCGGTGGTCGCCGCCATCAACGGCGCGGCCCTCGGCGGCGGGTACGAGCTCGCCCTCGCCTGCCACCACCGCGTCGCCCTGGACGCACCCGGCTCCAAGATCGGCTGCCCCGAGGTCACCCTGGGCCTGCTGCCCGGCGGCGGCGGAGTGGTCCGCACGGTCCGCCTGCTCGGCATCGCCGACGCCCTGCTGAAGGTGCTGCTCCAGGGCACCCAGTACAACCCGAGGCGGGCGCTCGACAACGGCCTGGTCCACGAAGTCGCCGCCACCCGGGACGAGATGCTCGCCAAGGCGCGCGCCTTCATCGACGCCAACCCCGAGTCGCAGCAGCCCTGGGACAAGCCGGGCCACCGCATCCCGGGCGGCACCCCCGCCGACCCCAGGTTCGCGGCCAACCTGCCGGCCTTCCCGGCCAACCTCCGCAAGCAGACGAGCGGCGCGCCCTACCCGGCGCCGCGCAACATCCTCGCCGCGGCCGTCGAGGGCTCGCAGGTCGACTTCGAGACCGCACAGGTCATCGAGGCCCGCTACTTCGTCGAACTGGCCGCGGGCCAGACCTCGAAGAACATGATCCAGGCGTTCTTCTTCGACCTGCAGGCCGTCAACTCCGGGGCCAACCGCCCGGACGGCGTCGAGCCGCGCAAGGTCCGCAAGGTCGCCGTGCTCGGCGCCGGGATGATGGGCGCGGGCATCGCCTACTCCTGCGCCCGCGCGGGCATCGAGGTCGTCCTCAAGGACGTCTCCCTGGAAGGGGCCGTCAAGGGCAAGGGCTACTCCGAGAAGCTGTGCGCCAAGGCCGTCTCCCGCGGCCGTACGACCCAGGACAAGGCCGACGCGCTGCTCGCCCGCATCACGCCGGCGGCGGACCCGCAGGACGTGGCCGGCTGCGACGCCGTGATCGAGGCCGTCTTCGAGAACCCCGAGCTCAAGCACAAGGTCTTCCAGGAGATCCAGCACCTCGTCGAGCCGGACGCGCTGCTGTGCTCCAACACCTCCACCCTGCCGATCACGGTGCTCGCCGAAGGCGTGGAGCGCCAGGCCGACTTCATCGGCCTGCACTTCTTCTCGCCGGTCGACAAGATGCCCCTCGTGGAGATCATCAAGGGCGAGCGCACCGGCGACGAGGCCCTGGCGCGCGCCTTCGACCTGGTCCGCCGGATCAACAAGACGCCGATCGTCGTCAACGACTCCCGCGGCTTCTTCACCTCCCGGGTGATCGGCCACTTCATCAACGAGGGCGTCGCCATGGTCGGCGAGGGCATCGAGCCCGCGTCGGTCGAGCAGGCGGCGGCGCAGGCCGGCTACCCGGCCAAGGTCCTGTCCCTCATGGACGAGCTGACCCTCACCCTCCCGCGCAAGATCCGCAACGAGTCCAGGCGGGCCGTCGAGGAGGCCGGCGGCACCTGGCCGGCGCACCCCGCCGAGGCCGTCGTCGACCGCATGGTCGACGAGTTCGACCGCCCCGGCCGCAGCGGGGGAGCGGGCTTCTACGACTACGACGAGAGCGGCAGGCGGGCGGGCCTGTGGCCGGGCCTGCGCGAGCACTTCACCAAGCCGGGCCACGAGATCCCGTTCGAGGACATGCAGGAACGCATGCTCTTCTCCGAGGCCCTCGACACGGTCAGGCTCCTCGAGGAGGGCGTCCTCACGTCGGTCGCCGACGCCAACATCGGCTCCATCCTCGGCATCGGCTTCCCCGGCTGGACCGGCGGCGTCCTCCAGTACATCAACGGCTACGAGGGGGGCCTGCCCGGTTTCGTGGCCCGCGCCCGCGAGCTGGCCGAGCGCTACGGCGACCGCTTCACCCCGCCGGCGCTGCTGGTGGAGAAGGCGGAGAAGGGGGAGCGCTTCTCGGACGCGTGACGGCACGGGCGGGGGCGGCGCGGGCCCGACGTGTCGCTGAGCGGTACGCAGGTCTTGCCCCGCGCCCCCCGGGCCCCCGACCCTGACCCGCGAACGCTCCGCACGGCCACCGTCCCCCGGAGGAGCCCCCATGGGTCAGCGTCCCGCCCTCGCCGTCCTGGACATCCTGCGCGGCGAGGGCGTGGACCGCGTCTTCGGCAATCCCGGCACCACCGAACTCCCCTTCCTGGCGGCCCTCGCGGACGCCCACGGCGAACCCGAGTACGTGCTCGGCGTCCACGAGGGCTCCGTCGTCGCCATGGCCGACGGCTACGCCCGCGGCACCGGCCGCCCCGCCTTCGTCAGCCTGCACATCGCCGCCGGCCTCGCCAACGGCCTGATCGGCCTGCTCAACGCCCGCCGCTCGCGCACCCCGCTCGTGGTGACGGCCGGTCAGCAGGACCGCCGCCACCTCCAGCAGGACCCGATGCTCTCCGGCGACCTGATCGGCCTGGCCACCCCGGCGGTGAAGGCGGCGTACGACATCCAGCACGCCCGCGACCTGCCGCTGGCCCTGCGCCGCGCCTTCGCGCTCGCCGTACGGCCGCCCGCGGGACCGGTGTTCCTGTCCCTGCCCATGGACGTGCTCGCCGAGGGCACCGAGGTCGAGGTCCCGGCCCGCACCCCCGCGCCGCCGCTCGGCCCGGCCGCCGGACTGGAGCGCGCCGCGCTGCTGCTCGGCGCCGCGGCCCGCCCCGCGATCGTCGCCGGGGACGGCGTGGGCCGCGAGGGCGCCGTGGACGCTCTCGTGCGGACCGCCGAGATGTGCGGCGCCGTCGTCCACCACCAGCCGATGGCGGACTGCCTCAACTTCCCCACCACGCACCCCCTCCACGCCGGGATGCTGCCGCCCCGGCACGACGCCATCCGCACGGCCCTCGCCTCCTACGACACCGTGCTGATCGCCGGGGCGCACGCCTTCACACCGCACCACTACAGCCCCGGGCCCCCGCTGCCGCCCGGCCTCACGGTCGTCCAGCTGGACTCCGACCCGCACGAGATCGGCCGCAACTTCGCCGCCGCGGCCGGGCTGGTGGGCGCGCTCGCTCCCTCGCTGCACCGCCTGGCGGAGCTTCTGCGGGACCGGGTGCCCGCCCCCACGGCCAAGGCCCGCATCCTGCGCGCCGGCGAGCGGCACACCGCCGACCGCGACCGGGCCGAGTCCGCCGCCCGCGCCGCCTACTCCCCGGCACCGCTCGCCCCCTGGGCCGCCGCCCACGCGGTGGCCCGCGGACTGCCACCGGACGCGATCGTCGTCGAAGAGGCCATCACCGTCGGCCTGTTGCTGCGCCGCCTGGTCCGTCTCGAACGTCCCGGCAGCTACACGCACACCGTCGGCGGCGGACTGGGCTGGGGCATCGGCGCCGCCGTCGGCCGCGCCCTGGCCGAACCCGGCCGCCCGGTGGTCGCCGTCCTCGGCGACGGCTGCACCCTCTTCGGCCTCCAGGGCCTGTTCAGCGCCGCCCGACAGGACGCACCCGTCCTGTTCGTCGTGATGAACAACGGCGTCTACCAGACCCTCCAGGACACCTACGCGGCCCTGGGCAACCCGGGCCCCTGCCCCGGCACCGACCTGGGCGGGCTGGACTTCACCCAGGCGGCCCGCTTCTTCGGCGTCGACGCCGTCCGCGCGGCGAGCGCGGACCACCTGCGCGAACTGGTGCGGGGAGCGGGGGACTTGACCCGGCCGCTGCTCGTCGACGTACCCCTGCGGCCCTGAACCGGGCTCCCGGGCGCCCGGCGAGGGAGGGACCGTTGCCGTCCTCGGCCGCGGTCCCCACCCGCGCCCACCCCGTCGGCCCCCGGACTGCCCACCGCCGGGGCCGTACGCCCCCTCGGCCGCTGCGTCCCGGGCGTGTGTCGCCGGGTGGGCCGCCACCGTGGCGCGGCCGACGTCGCGTCCGCCGCCCGTCCACAAGTGTCTCCGGCCGCCGTGCGGGGCCCCGGCGGCCGGAGACCCGGCAGACGAGGTGCCCGGTCGCGCCGGGCCAGGGCCCGCACCGCGGCCGTCCGGGAGGCGTTCCGGCTCGACGACCGGCACCACCGGGTCCGGAACCGGCCGGACAACGGCCACCACGCCCCGGACCGCTGCCCGGCACCGCGTACGGCACCGCGTACGGCGCGCGGCACCGCGTCCGGCGGGCCGCTGTCGCGCCGCGGGCCCACTCACCACGCCCCGCACCTTGTCACCCGCCCGGCCAGCCACCACCATCGGTCCATGACGGACGGTCAGCTGCCGAAGTCGGTGCTCGCCCGGGGGGTCATGGTGCTGCGCGCCTGCGGCGGCTCCGAGACCGCCCTCACACTGGCCGAGCTGGCCCTGTCCACGGGGCTGCCGAAACCGACCGCGCACCGGCTGGTCGGCGAGCTGGTCCGGCTCGGCCTGGTCGAGCGCACCGAGGCGGGCAGCTACCGCATCGGGCTCGGGCTGTTCGTGCTGGGCCAGTCGGCGCCGTCGGTGCGGGAGCTGCGGGACACCGCCCTGCCCTACCTCGGCGACCTGCACGAGGCGACGCTGGAGAACGTGCACCTGGCCGTCCCCGACGGCACCGACACGCTGTTCCTGGAGAAGGTCACCGGCCGCCGCGCGACCCCGATCGTCTCCCGCACCGGGGGCCGGCTGCCCGCGCACTGCACCGCCACCGGCAAGGTCTTCCTCGCCCAGGACCCGCGCCCGCCGCACCGCACCCTGACCCGCCTCACCCCGCGCACCCTGGTCCTGCCCGGCCAGCTCGCCCGTGACCTCGCCCTGACCCGGGCCCGCGGCTTCGGCGTCAACCTGGAGGAGGCCGAGGTCGGCATCTCCGCCGTCGCCGCCCCGGTCTACGTCCGCGACCACGGCCCCCGCCCGATCGCCGCGATCTCCGTCACGGGCGGCACCCGCCGCCTGGACGTCGACCGCATGGGCGCCAGGGTGTGCGCGGCGGCACGGGCCCTGACCCGCGCGCTGTCGGCCTGAACCACCCCCACCAACGCTCCGGTTCAGCCCGGTTCCGGCACCGCCTGCTGCATCGCCACCGCCAGCGCATGCTCCGTCAGCCGCTCCCCGTGCACCTCGTCCGTCACCCGCCCCCGCACGAACACCAGCACCCGGTCGCACACCTCCGTCAGCTCGGCGAGGTCCGTCGAGGCGAGCAGCACCGCCGCGCCGCCCGCCGCCAGTTCGCCGACGATACGGTGCATCTCGGCCCGTACGCCCACGTCGACGCCGCGCGTGGGGTCGTCGAGGACGACGATCTCCGGGTCGGTCGCCAGCCACTTGGCGAAGACGACCTTCTGCTGGTTGCCGCCGGAGAGGCGGGCCACGACGTCGTAGGGCCCGCCGCGCAGCCGCAGCCGTCGCGTCAAGTCCGTGGTGCGGCGCACCAGTTCGGAGCGGGAAGGCAGGACGCCCCCGCGGCCGAGCGCCAGCCAGCTCACCGTCGTGGTGTTCTCCCACACCGGCCGGTCCGGCATCAGGCCGTAGCGCTTGCGGTCGCTCGGCACGAAGGCGACGCCCGCGCGGACCGCGTCCCGCAGCGAACGCGGCGCCCCGCGGCCCGCGACGTCCACCCGCCCCGCGGACACCGTCCGGCGCCCGCACACCACCTCCAGCGCGTCGAGATGCCCCGCCCCCTGCAGCCCGGCGACCCCGACCACCTCGCCCGCCCGCACGGTGAAGGTCACGTCCGTCAGGCGCCCCGGCACGCGCACCCCGGACAGCACCACCACCGGGGGCCGGTCCACCACGGCCCGCGCCCGGCGCGGCGGCACCGGCGGCCGGCTGCCCAGCATCGCCGTGACCAGCTGCGGCACGCCGATCTCCGCCCGCGCCACCCCCGCCAGCGCCACCCGCCCGTCGCGCAGCACCGTCACGCGGTGCGCGAAGCGCATGACCTCGTCCAGGAAGTGCGTGACGTACAGGACGGCGATGCCCCGCCCGGTGAGGGTGCGCAGGACGTCCGCGAGCCGGTTGACGGCGGCGATGGACAGGGCCGAGGTGGGCTCGTCGAGGATCAGCAGCCGCGGGCCGCGCAGCAGCGCCCGCGCGATCTCCGTCAGCTGCTGGTCGGCCAGGGAGATTTCGCCGAGCTCCTGGCCGAGGTCGAGGTCGAGTCCCAGGTCCGCCAGGACGGGCCGGGCCGCCCGGTCCATCGCGCCGCGGTCGAGCAGGCCGAAGCGCCGTGGCGGCCCCGTGGGGAAGAGGTTCTCGCGCACGGTCAGGTCCGGGAACAGGCTCAGCTCCTGGGAGACGACCGCCAGCCGGCTGCCCGGGGCGGTCCGCACCACCCCCTCGTCCGCGGCCAGCACCCCGGAGAGGATGCGCACCAGCGTCGACTTGCCCGCCCCGTTCTCCCCGACCAGGGCGTGCACCTCGCCGCCCCGCAGCCGGATGCCGGACCCGTCCAGGGCCCGTACACCGCCGTAGGACTTGACCAGACCCTGGGCCACCAGGATGTCCCCGTCCGTCATCTCAGCGGGCGTCCTTCAGCGGCTTGATCCGGGCCTGCTGGTCGGCCAGGAGCTTGTCGATCGTCGGCTTGTACCAGTCGTAGGCGGCCGTCGCGGACTTCTGCCGGGCGATGACGTCGTCGATGTCGGCGGAGTCGACGACCCCGCCGGGGGAGAGGAACCAGCCCTGCGGCAGCTTCCCGTCCTTGTGGCGCACCGAGTCGACGAGGATCGCCGTGGAGAGATAGCCCTTGAGGAAGTGCTGCGGGTCGATGGTGACGAAGTTCGAGCCGTCCTTGACCGCCTCCAGCGTCTTGGGGTCGACGTCGAAGCCGGCGGTCAGCCAGGTGCCGTGCCGCGTCTTCTTGATCTTGGCGAGGTTGTAGCTGTCGGCGTCCCCGACGCCGAGGAACGCCAGCGCCTCGGGGTGCGCGTTCACCTGCGACGACCAGGAGCTGTAGTTCTGCCCGGGATCGCTGTACGTCTGGAAGGGGCCCAGGACCTTCACCCCCGGCGCCAGCTTCCTGAACGTGTCGGAGATGCCCTTCGCCCGGTTGTCCAGCACGGGAGTCCCCGGGTTGGGCACGCCGATGACGATCTCGCCCTCGGGGTGTGCGCCGAGCCGCTTCAGCGCCTCCTTGGCCATCAGCTCGCCGAGCGCGTAGTTGTCGTTGCCGACGTAGAAGCCGATCTTGCTGCCGTCGGTGGGGGCGGTGTCCAGCGCGACGAGGGGGACGCCCTTGTCCACGGCCTGCGCGGCGGGCCGGGTGAAGATCGGCGGGTCGAGGTTCTCCAGGACGATGCCGTCCCTGGCGGTGGTGGTGAGGTTCTGGAAGAGCTGCGCCTCGGCCGGGCCGTCGGTGTTCGGCGGGCCCACCGCCTTGAAGTTGACCTTCCCGGCGTGGCCGGCGGCGCTCTCGGCGCCGAGCACCATCTCGTGCGCGAAGTTGAGCGAGATGTTGGCGACCGCGATGCCCATGTCGAGCTCGCCGCTCTTGCTGCCGGGGCTGTGGTCGCCGCAGCCGGCGGCGCCGAGCAGCACCAGAGCGCCGCACGCGGCGGCGGTCGTACGGAGTCGGGGATGCATCACGGCCTCCAAGAGCCTTGCGCAGGCTGGGTGTTCACTTGCGTCGGCGTCCGGTGCGCCGCAGCGCGCTGTCGGCCGCGACGGCGACGAGGATGACCGCGCCGGTCGCGAACGACGTCCAGTTGATGGGTACTTCGAAGAACACGAGCCCCGAGGCCACGACCGCCAGGATCATCGCCCCGGCCACCGCGCCGATCACGGAGCCGCGGCCGCCGGCCAGCGGGGTGCCGCCGATGATGCAGGCGGCGATGGCCTGCAGTTCGTAGCCCTGGCCCAGGGTCGGGTCACCGGCGCCGTAGAAGGCGAGGGCGAGCACGGCGGCGCACGCCGTGGTGAGCCCCGACAGGGCCAGGGCCTCGACGCGGGTGCGGACCACCGGGATGCCGCTGAAGGCGGCGGCGTCGGGGTTGGACCCGATCGCCCGCACCCGGGCCCCGAAGCGGGTGCGGGCGAGCACCACGGCCAGCACCGCGAGCACGGCCGGCAGCACCCACAGCGCGAACGGCACCCCGCCGGGGTCCCCGCCCACGACGGTGAAGAACGAGTCGTCCAGCGGCAGATCGGTGATCTGCTTGCCGTCGGCGAGGGCGAGACCGACGCCCCGGTAGAGCATCAGGGTGCCGAGGGTGACGATGAAGGACGGCAGGGCGAGCAGTGTCGTCACCAGCCCGTTGAACACACCGAGGGCGATCCCGGTCAGCAGCATCACCGGCACCGCCAGCCACGGGCTGAGCCCGTCGCGCACCAGCAGCGCCCCGACGACCAGGCACATCGCGTAGCTGCCGCCCACCGACAGGTCCACCTCGCGCATGGCGAGGACGAAGACCATCCCGCACGCCATCAGCGAGACGTAGACGGAGTTGTGGGCCGTGGAGAGCAGGTTGGAGGTGTCGAGGAAGTCCGGGTAGCGGATGCCGATCCCGGCGATCAGCAGCGCGAGCACGAGCAGCACGCCCAGCTCGTCCCGGAGCAGCCGCCCGGGCAGCGGGGCGAGCCGGCGCAGCCCGCCCCACTGATCGCGGGCGCGCTCGGCGTCGTCCACGGCAGGCTCGGTCTCGGTCATCGGGCACGGCTCCCGTACGGCTGGTACTGGCGGCAGGACCTGGCCGCAGCGTCGGCCCCCGGAGGGCGGGCGGCAACAGAGCCGTTTCAGCGAGTGGAATGCGTCCTTGCCGAGCGACTGACGGCTCATCACACTCGGGCCATGGACACGCGTACCGCCCTGGTGACCGGAGCGGCACAGGGCCTCGGGCAGGAGTTCGCCGTCGCGCTCGCCGGGCGCGGCTACCGGGTCGCCGGGCTCGACATAGCCCCGCAGACCGAGACCGCCGGGAGGATCCTGGACTATCTGGGGCTGGTGGGCGACGCCGCCGACGACGAGCAGGTGCGGGCCGGGATGGAGCGCGTGATCGACCGGTTCGGCACGCTGCACGTGGTGGTCAACAACGCGGGCGTCTACCCCGCCGGGCCCTTCGAGGAGACCACGCTCGAGGACTGGCGCCGGATCATGCGGGTGAACCTGGAGGCGCCGTTCGTGGTGACGCGGGCCGCGCTGCCGTACCTGAAGGCGGCCGGGTGGGGCCGTGTCGTCAACATCGTCTCCGCCGCGGTGTTCACCGCACCGCCCGACATGGTCCCCTACGTCACCTCGAAGATGGGCCTGATCGGCTTCACGCGTGCGCTGGCCTCGGCGCTCGGCCCGTACGGCATCACCGCCAACGCGATCGCGCCCACCATGGTGCGCACCGCCACCGCCGAGCGGACGGTCGGCGCGGACGGCGGCTTCGAGGCGGTCCGCGCCGGACAGGTCGTGCGGCGCACCCAGCAGCCGTCCGACCTGGTCTCGACGCTGCTGTACGTGGTGGACGAGGGCAGCGGCTTCCTGACCGGGCAGACGCTCAACGTGTCAGGCGGAGCGGCCTTCCTGTGACGTGGCCGGCTCCGGCTGCGTGTCCGCGAGCCACTGGTGCACCTCCTCCTTGAGCGAGCGCTGGAAGGTCGTCAGCAGGGCCTGCACCACGAGGGGCTGCATGTGCGCCGACAGCAGCTTCACGTCCTGCTCGTCCCGCTCGGCCACCTCGCCGCGGAACAGCTGCGACAGCTCGTGCGCCGCCGCGCGCGAGTGCTCGATCAGCACCGTGCGGGAGGCGAGGATGGCCGCCTCCGACAGGGGCACGTCCAGGAGCTGCACCCCGAGCCGCAGCAGCCCCGAGTCGACCCGGAAGGCGTCCCCGTCGGCCCGGACGACGCCCATGGCGGCGAGCCGCTCGGTGTCGTCCGCGCTGAGCGGTCGCCCGGCCCGGCGGTGCAGCTCCTCGGCCGTGAGCGTCTCCACGGTGTCCGGGGCCCAGGACGCCACGACGGCCCGGTGGATCGCCAGGTCGTGGTGGCTGAGGCCGGGTGGCAGCTGCTCCATGTACCGCTCGATCGCCGCCAGGGTCATGCCCTGGTGCTGCAGCTCCTCGATGAGGGCCAGCCGGGCCAGGTGCTGCTGCCCGTAGCGGCCGACCCGGCGCGGACCGATCACCGGCGGGGGGAGCAGCCCCTTGGTGCTGTAGAAGCGGACCGTGCGGACGGTGATGCCGGCCTGCGCTGCCAGTTCGTCGACCGTGAGCGTCGGCTCCCCGGTGTCGCTGTCGGTGTCGGTCGTCATGTGCAGCAGTATCGCTGTCTCACCAGAACTGTGAAACCCGTACGGCGTGGCCGCCCGGGGCGTACGAGGCCGTTGCGCCGTCCTCGACGCGGGAACCGACGGAGCACACGGGGTGGCCCGCCCGGAAACCCCGGAGCCGTTGTCGGTGGGGGGCCGTACGGTGGCGTCATGCCGAGGACCGTCCGGACCCGGGGTGACGCCACCGTGCCGCCGGTGAAGGGCGTCGCGGTGACCGTGTACGACCATGGAGAGGGCGGGACATGAGCCGCGACATCGACGTTCTCGTGCTGGGCGGCGCGGGTGTGGACACGATCGTGCACGTGCCGCGGCTGCCGCTCCCGTATGCCGACAGCTACATGATCGAGCAGGGCATCCGCACCCGGGCCGGCCAGACCGGCGACTTCGTCGCGCTGGGCCTCGGCGCGCTCGGCCTGCGCGTGCACCATCTCGACATGCTCGGCGACGACCCCGAGGGCGACCTGGTGCGCGCCCTGCACCGGGAGCGGGGCATCGCGCTCACCGCGGTCCCGCAGCCCGCCGGGACGAAGCGCGCGGTCAACCTCGTCAGCCCCGACGGCAGGCGCCTGTCGCTGTACGACGCGAGCCGCACGCCGGTCGAGGACCGCTTCCCCGAGGACACGGTGCGGGCCCTGGCCGCGGCGAGCCGCCATGTCCACGTGACCATCACCCGGCCCTGCGCCGACACCCTGCCGCTCCTGCGCGAGACGGGCGCGACGATCTCCACCGACCTCCACGACTGGGACGGCGAGAACCCCTACCACGAGCCCTTCGCCCACGCCGCCGACGTCGTCTTCCTCTCCGCCGCCGCCCTCACCGACCCGGAGCGCACCATGCGCCGCATCGCCGACCGCGGACGCGCGGAGGTGGTCGTCGCCACGGCGGGCGCGAAGGGCGCCCACCTCCTGGCCGACGACGAACTCACCCACATCCCCCCGGCCGCCCCACCCGCTCCGGTCCTCGACTCCAACGGCGCGGGAGACGCCTTCGCGGCGGCCTTCCTGTTCGGCTGGCTGAACAGGGAGACACCGCGCCGCAGCGCCGTCTACGGCACGATCGCGGGCGCCCACGCCTGCACGGTCGCGTCGACGGAGACGGACTCGACCGGCCGGGAGGACCTCCTGGCGAGGGCCGAGGGTCTGTGAGGGTGGCGGGGAACCGCGCGACCCGCCACACCGGCCCGCAGCCCCCACACCACCGAACCACTTCGCTAGTGCACGTCGTTCGTGGCCGCGATCCTCTTCCACGACTTCGGCTGCACCACGGCGGACTTGGCGAGAGCCGTCCCCGCCGGGGCCGCGGGCTTGCTCGGCCGGAACAGCCAGGTGTCGAAGAGCGAACTCAGCGACCTGCCCGACACCTTCTCCGCGTACGCCTCGAAGTCGGCGACGGACGCGTTCCCGTACGCGTGCTCCCGGGGCCAGCCCTTCAGGACGGCGAAGAACGCGTCGTCGCCGACGGCGTTGCGCAGGGCCTGGATCGCCAGCGCCCCGCGGTCGTAGACAGCGATGTCGAACTGGTGGTCAGGACCGGGGTCACCCGGCTCGACCGTCCAGAACGCGTCGTCCGCCGGATGCGAGGCGTACACGTAGTCGGCGAGTTCCTGCGCCGTGCCCTCGCCCTCGTGCTCGGACCACAGCCACTGGGCGTACCGCGCGAAGCCCTCGTTGATCCAGATGTCCTTCCAGCCCTTCAGCGACACGCTGTCGCCGTACCACTGGTGCGCCAGCTCGTGCACGACGACGGAGGCGTTGGAGCCGTTCGCGAACTGCTTCGGGCTGTAGTAGACCCGCGTCTGCGTCTCCAGCGCGTACCCGGTGGTCGTGTCGGGGACGTAGCCGCCGGCCGAGCTGAACGGATAGGGCCCGAAGTAGCCGCTGAGCCAGTCGACGAGTTCCCCGGTCCGCTCCACGCTCGCCCGCGCCGCACCGTCGTTGTCGCCGAGGTTCTTGCTGTAGGCGTTGACGACGGGCACCCCGTCCTCGGAGGTGCCGGTCGTGATGTCGAACCTGCCGATCGCCAGGGTCGTCAGGTAGGTGGCCTGCGGCTTGTTCTCGCGCCAGTTGTAGCGCGTCCAGCCGAGCTGCGAACTCCTCGACCGCAGCGTGCCGTTGGACAGCGCCTGCGTCCCGTTCGGCACGGCGACGGACACGTCGTAGGTGGCCTTGTCGAGCGGGTGGTCGTTGCTCGGGAACCACCACCAGGCGGCCTCGGGCTCGTCCGCCGCGACCGCGCCGTCCGGCGTGCGGTGCCAGGTGGTGAAGCCGTAGGCGCTCTTCGACGACGGCACGCCGCTGTAGCGCACGACCACGGTGATCGCCGTGCCCTTCGCCAGCGGCGTCCTCGGCGTGATCACCAGTTCGTGCCGGCCGGAGGTGGTGAAGGCGGCCCTGGCGCCGTTGACCCGCACCTCGCCGACGTCCAGCAGGAAGTCGAGGTCGAAGCTGGAGAGGTCCTGCGTGGTCTTCGCCAGGATCGTCGCGGTGCCGGACAACTCGTCGGTCGCGGGCCGGTACTTCAGCCGCAGGTCGTAGTGGGAGACGTCGTATCCGCCGTTGCCGTAGGCCGGGTAGTAGGGATCGCCGATGCCCGGAGCGCCGGGCGGGTAGCTCGCGGCGGACGCCGGGATCGCCAGCATCAGGGAGGCCGCGGCGAGGGCGCCCGGTGCGATGAATCTACGGTGCACGAAAGCTCCAAGTCGTAGGGGCTCGAGGTCTGTCCGGAGCCTGGGGCGCCCCTGTGCCACTGGGCATCCCCACGGCCCCGCCGGTCACACGACCGCCATTCGGCCGTCCTGAACCACCCTGTGACAAGGCCCGATCCGGCCACGCACGTCCCGCCCGGCGTCTCATGTCCCGCACCTCGGCGAGCGTCCCGCCGGCCGGCGGCGCGGCGGCCTTCGCCCGCGCCACGGCGGGCACCACGGCCGCACCCGCGGCAACGCCCCTGAAGGGTGTACGCGACCCGGGCGCCTCCCACCGCGTCCCCATCGGCTGTGCGAGCCGCGGAGAGTCTCCCGCGACTCAGCCCGCGCCCCTGTCTTCCAGGGGCGCGGGGGAACTGCGCGACCAGCCACGACGATGCCACAGACGCATGCACCGCACCCCGCGGAGCACTACAACGGGGCCGGGCAAGCCAGCCCGGCCGCCTCCTCCGCGCACCCCCACGCCACCGTCACACCCGCCCCGCCGTGCCCGTAGTTGTGCACCAACACCCTTTCGCCGTGCAGGACTTCACGCTCCAGCCGCACCGCGTCCCGCACCGGCCGTAGCCCCACGCGGTGCCCCAGCACCCGCGCCCCCGCGATCTCGGGCCGCAGCGCCGCACAGCGCCGTACGATCGCCTCGGCCACCGCCGGATCCGGCCGCAGCGACCAGGCGTCCTCGTCGGCCGTGCCGCCCAGCAGCAGGCGTCCGGGCTGCGGGAAGAAGTACGCCATCTCCCCGTCCGGGCCGGTGGAGACGAGCCAGGTGCGGATGCCGGGGTTCTCCACCACCACCAGCTGTCCGCGCACGGGCCGCACGGACGCGTCCGGAACGAGCTCGCGCGCCCCCAGTCCCGTGCAGTTGACGACGACCGGGGCGTCGGCCTCCGAGAGGCCGGCGACCGTACGCTCCTCCACCACCCCGCCCGCCTTCACCAGCCGCTCCCGCAGCCACGGCAGATGCGTGAGCATGTCGACGAGCGGCAACCGCGCCCACAGCCCGCTCCCGGCGTACTCCCCGGGCGTCGACGCGCGCAGCCCCGGCACCCGGGAAGCCGCCCAGGACTCGGCTCGGTCGAGATCCGCCTCGCCCAGTACCCCTTCGACCAGGCGTACGCCGGTCACCTCGGGATCGCCCGCCAACTCCTCGTACACGTCCAGGGACCGCAGCGCCCACTCCCGTGCCCGGGCCACCGGCTCGATCCGGTACGGCCACCACAGCGCCCCGGCAACCGCCGAGGTGGTCCGCTCGGCGGGATCCCGCGTCCACACCCGCACCCGTACACCGCGCTCGGCGAGAACGACGGCGGTGGTCAGCCCGACGACCCCGCCTCCCACGACGATGACATCGTTGTTCACGGCGCCCTCCCTCCAGGGACGGTAGCGGAATGTGTCATGCCGTGCTCGGAGAGCTCCGACTGCGGGAATACTCACAGCATGTCCGCCGGATACGCGACCTTCGGCCTGGCACCGGCGATGCGCGCCGGTGGCGTCCTCAGCAACGGTGACTACCAGATCCACCGGGACTTCGTGGACTTCATCGTCGACGGGCGGCCGCTGCTGTTCCAGCTCTCCGACCTCGACGCCGTCTCCCCGCTCGCCTCCGACGTCCCGCCCGCGATCTTCACCGAGCAGGTCCGCAGCCTCCTGCTGGAGGCGCGGGCACCGCTCCCGGACGGCCGCTACGTCGTCTACGGCTGCCCGGAGTGCGCGGACCTGGCCTGCGGCGCGGTCACCGCGGTCATCGAACGCGACGGCGAGGACTTCATCTGGCGGGACTTCGCCTGGCAGACCGACGAACACGCCGATCCGGTACGCAACGGCTACCACGGGATAGGGCCGTTCCGCTTCCGGGGCGAGCAGTACCGCGAGGCGCTGGCCGCGCTGCTCGACGGCGAGAGCGCCCCGGGCACGCGGCGCCGGGTCCTGCTCATCGGCGCGCGGGTCGCCCTGCTCGCCAAGCTCGCCGCCGCGCTGCGCGCCATCGGCATCGGCGCCGACATCGCCCATGACGCGCACGGCGTCCCCGCCGACGAACTGCGCGGCTACGGTGCGGTCGCCTTCGGACGCGCGATCGGCCAGGAGCGGCGGGAGGAGGTGCGCCGCTGCTTCGAGCAGGCAGGCGTCGAGGTGGCGTACGTCGAGGGCCTCGCGCCGATCGTCCCGCTGCTCGTCGCGCAGATCGAACACGCCCTGGACCGCAGCCCGGTGGAGCAGCGCCGGCTGACCCGGCTGGTGGCGGCCGGCGGCGAGGCGGGCCTCGAGGTCACCTCGCCCTGCCGGGTCCGGCTGACCGCGTACCGCCTGGACCGGCTCTACCGCGCCCACGCCCACGACGTCTTCGACGGGGTGCTGGAGGCCGGCCGGCACCGCATCGCGCTGGACGCCAGGACGGTCAGGGGCCAGTCCTTCGTGGTGGCGCGGACGGCGGGGAGTGTGCTGGTGGAGACCATGGCCCGGTGAGAACGGCGGGGCGGCGCGGGTCCGTCGGCGGTTAGGATCGGCGGCCTGATGACTGCCACACTCGTCGCCAAGAACCTCGCCGCCGGGCACGGCGACCGCTCCCTGTTCGCCGGACTGGACCTCGTCGTCGCGCCCGGTGACGTGATCGGCCTGGTCGGTGCCAACGGCGCGGGCAAGTCCACCCTGCTCAGGATGCTCGCGGGGCTCCTCGCGCCGGAGCAGGGGGAGCTCAGGCTCTCCCCGCCGTCGGCGACCGTCGGCCACCTCCCGCAGGAGCCGGAGCGCCGCCCCGGTGAGACCGTGCGGGAGTTCCTGGCCCGCCGCACCGGCGTCGCCGAGGCCCAGCGCGTGATGGACGAGGCCACGCAGGCGCTGGTCGACGGCGCACCGGGCGCCGACGACGCCTACGCGACGAGCCTGGAGCGCTGGCTCGGCCTCGGCGGCGCGGACCTGGAGGAGCGGGCGGAGGAGGTCGCCGACTCCCTCGGCCTCGCGGTGGACCTGGACCAGCCGATGACGTCCCTGTCCGGCGGCCAGGCGGCCCGCGCCGGACTCGCCTCCCTCCTGTTGTCCCGCTACGACGTCTTCCTGCTCGACGAGCCCACCAACGACCTCGACCTGGACGGCCTGGAACGCCTCGAACGGTTCGTCTCCGGCCTGCGCGCCGGCACCGTCGTCGTCAGCCACGACCGCGAGTTCCTCACCCGCACGGTCACCAAGGTCCTCGAACTCGACCTCGCACAGGGGCAGATCAACCTCTACGGCGGCGGCTACGCCGCCTACCTGGAGGAACGCGAGGTCGCACGCCGGCACGCCCGGGACGACTACGAGGAGTACGCGGACAAGAAGGCCGCCCTCCAGGACCGGGCGCAGACGCAGCGCTCCTGGATGGACAAGGGCGTGAAGAACGCCCGGCGCAAGGCGGGCAACGACAACGACAAGATCGGCCGCAAGTTCCGCAGCGAGGCCGGTGAGAAGCAGGCGGCGAAGGCCCGGCAGACCCAGCGCATGATCGAACGGCTCGAGGTCGTCGACGAACCCCGCAAGGAGTGGGAGCTGCGCATGGAGATCGCGTCGGCCCCGCGGTCGGGCGCCGTCGTGGCCACCCTGCGCGACGCCGAGGTGCGCCGCGGCGACTTCACCTTCGGACCGGTGTGCCTGCAGATCGACTGGGCGGACCGGGTGGCGGTGACCGGGGCGAACGGCGCCGGCAAGTCGACCCTGCTTGGCGCCCTGCTGGGCCGCCTCCCGCTCGACTCCGGTGCCGCCGCCCTCGGTTCCGGCGTCCTGGTCGGCGAGGTCGACCAGGCCCGCGAGCTGTTCCACGGCGCGGAGTCCCTGCTGGACGCGTTCGGCGCCGCCGTACCCGACACCGAGCCGGTCGAGGTCCGCACCCTGCTGGCCAAGTTCGGCCTCAAGAGCGATCACGTCCTGCGCCCGGCGGCGACCCTCTCCCCGGGGGAACGCACCCGCGCGGCCCTGGCGCTGCTGCAGGGCCGGGGCGTCAACCTCCTGGTCCTGGACGAGCCCACCAACCATCTGGACCTGCCCGCCATCGAGCAGCTGGAGTCCGCGCTCGACGCCTACCGGGGCACACTCCTGCTGGTCACCCACGACCGCCGCATGCTGGACGCGATCCACGTCACCCGCCGCCTGGAGGTGGCGGACGGGAAGGTGACGGAACGCTAGGGCCGTGGCCGGGAAGGGGCGCCGGCCACAGTACGGGGGTCTGCTGCGCCGGCTGCGTCAACTTCTCGCCCTCATAAGGCACTTGGTGGTGCGCCGAACGATCCGGTCGTGCCCATGTTCGGTCGTCGGAGGTCAGTCCCAAAGAGTTGCTCCTGACACCCCGGCGGCGTGCGTACGGTCCGGAGACCGAGACGGGCCGCGCACCGGCCCGCGCAGTCAACGGCACGCAATGGGAGGCGCTGTGGCGAGTGTGGAAGTGTCGCTGAAGGAGATGATGGCCGGGATCGAGGGAGCCCTCGGAGCCGCCGTCGTCGACTACACCAGCGGAATGGCGCTGGGCACGCTCGGCGGGAGCAAGGAGCTGGACCTGACCGTCGCCGCGGCCGGCAACACGGATGTCATCCGGGCCAAGGTCCGCACCATGGAACAGCTGGGTCTCAAGGGCCTGATCGAGGACATCCTGATCACGCTGGACCGCCAGTACCACGTGATCCGCCTGGTGAAGGGCCGATCGGGCAACGGGCTGTTCCTCTACCTCGTCCTCGACAAGTCCAACTCGAACC
The DNA here is from genome assembly GCF_044767585.1 of Streptomyces sp. NPDC101225. Classification (NCBI taxonomy): domain Bacteria; kingdom Bacillati; phylum Actinomycetota; class Actinomycetes; order Kitasatosporales; family Streptomycetaceae; genus Streptomyces; species Streptomyces sp. NPDC101225. The sequence goes on along the minus strand of NZ_JBIWOE010000055.1, from coordinate 307 downwards.
TGGCGATGGCACGCCACCAACTCAAGCGCGTGGAGGAGGCGATCGAGATCTAGCGCGCCCCGGACTCCGGCGGTCACGTCTGCCCATGATGTGAAGACTTCTTCAAGTCACCACATCAGCATGGTGCCAATGTGCGTTCCCGGCGGGTCCGAGGCGTGAAGGATCGGCTTCGAAGGCGGTCCGCGGTGGGGGGGGGGGGCGGGGGCCCCCCCCCCCCCCCCCGGCCCCCCCCCCCCCCCCCCCCCCCCCCCCCCCCCCCGCCCGCCCCCCCCCCCCCCGCCCCCCCCCCCCCCCCCGGGGCGGGCGC
>NZ_JBIWOE010000054.1:0-49484 GCF_044767585.1 Streptomyces sp. NPDC101225 | reverse complement strand
AACCATCTGGTGCAACCGACTGAAAGCCATACCCGGCGTCTCTGGATCTCAGGACCTTACGACGGCCCGTCCAACCCACGAACAACGTAGGACCGACTGACCGGTACCGGCGCCCGGGGCACGACGTCCTGACCGGCGCCCGCCGGCGCTCCCGGGGCGTGCCACCGGGAGGGCGCGGCCGGCCGCGGCCGCGAGGCGGGGGACATCGTGGTCGCGGTGGAGATCAGCCGCAGTCCCCGATGCCGCGAGCACACCGGACCGCGTTCGCCCGGCGGCGGCTCCCCGTCCGTGCGACCGCCGACGCCTCCGCCACCACGCGGCGACCCGTTCCGCGTCGCTGCGGTGGGCGACCGGGCCACGAGCCGCCCCTTCTGTGGACTGCGGGGATTCCCGACAGCGGTCCCGAGAATGAGTGCTGCCGGGGCCGGCCCCGCAGCCCCCCGTTTGACCTGCTGCTTTCTGGTGCAAGGTACGGCCATGAGCATGATCGGTGAGTACCTGCGTGTCACGGCTGCAGAGCTGGACCGAGCGATCCAAGATCCTGACTGGGCATGGGACCTCGTCGAAGAGGTCCATGACACAGAAGAGGAGGAAGAGGAGACGGAGTCTGCGCCGGTCGATCGACGCCACTTCAGCACGTACAAGACCTGGGACCTACTCCGCTTCCTGCTGGCGCGCGCCGAATGCCCCGTGAACGTGGTCCACGGTGAGGAGCCGTTCGCCGAGGACGAGGACTGGGGGTACGGGCCGCCGAGATACCTGCGGCCTGAGCGCGTCCGGCTCGCGGCGGAAGCTCTGCGGGCCACCAGCTACGACCAGCTCATCAGTGGCGTGGATCCTTGAGACCTCAGCCTGGGAAGCTCGGGTGTTCTAGCGCCGGCTGTCTTTCTGACCTGCAAGGGAGCGACCTCAGCGCCGGGCTCGTCGTCCTTCGACTCCCCGCGTTCCCGTGGTTCCGCACTGGATCTGACACGGAACTGGCACGAGGAGGCCCCTTCCCCGGAGACGAGTCGGCACGGTACCTCTGCCTCTGATGGTTAACCCCCCGGGATGCGGACGACGGGCGGGAAGGTCGCTGAGGCCTGCGGGCCTGGCCAGTCAGCCCCTGAAGATCCAGGACATTCGCTGATGGTTGACGTGATTGCTGTACTTCGCTGCTGGACGACACTCGGGCAGAACAGCGTCCTACCTTCCTTTCGCGCCACGGGAAAAAAGCCACAGGGCGAGGAAAAGTGCTACCGGGTAGACGGCGTCCGACAAGGGCTCAGGCATCAGCTTTTGCAGGACAACGGTGCACGCGGCCAGGGCTATCCATCCGACGAGCAACAGGGGCCGTCGCGAGAGTTGCCGCAAGGCGAAACCGGCACGGCTCCAGAACGTCTCCCTCCCTGACACCGAAGATCCCCCCCGCGGTCACGTACATGAGCCTCTGGCCTCATCCTTATCAGGTCGATCACAGATCCCCTGGAGGCCGTAGGGATCCTAGATCCGGGAGCCTGTGATGGCTGCTCTCGTTCGGCTCAGTCCGCCGCTGTCGGTGTCAGCCGCTGGTGTCCGGTGCCAGGGTCTCCCTTGACAGACCGGCTCATCGCGTCCACGCCCCTGAAGAGCGTTCTGGCAAACTGCCCGCTCATGAGTGAAGATCGTCCTGCGAGCATCCCCTCCGGTCTGATCGTTGAGTTGTCACGCGCCAAGGTCAAACCGGGGCCGAAGCTGAGGCCGACAGGTGGATGCGCATGCTCAACGACCGACTCGACGAATGCGTAGCCACTCTGGATCGCGAACGGATGGCGATCGAGATCGGGTTCCGGCTGCGGGAAAACGACGAGGAGCACCTGTACTGGGTCACCGTGCGCGGTGAAAACGGCGCAGGCCTTGATCACAGCCTTCCGATCGATCGCGATCACATTGAACAGGCGAAGCGGACGAAGGAACCCGGCTGGGTGGAAGCCGAGCCACAGGTGCTCATACTTCCGGACCTCTGCTCCGGCTGTCCCATCCGCTGCCCGTCAGGAGCGGCCTGACGGGCAGCGGTGTTCGGGCCCGGCTGGTGGTGACCAAGTGTCAGTGCACTCAGCCCGTTCCGGGTGACTCCTCCTGTACCGGTGTGCCACGCCCGACGGTCAGGGACCAGCGCACGGCCGAGGACGCCTCGACGGAGACGACTCCGCTGCGGTTCACGCCCGAGACGTCCAACTGGTTGTAGGTGGTGCTGACTTGGTCGGCGAGGCATTCCAGGGGGAAGGTGACGTGGACGGACCGCACAGCGACTTTGACGGTGCCCTTGCCCTGGCAGCGCACCGCGACGATGAGCGCGTCGCCCTTCTTTCCCCCGCTGAACTCAATGCTGGCGTTCCCCGTGGTGGCCTTCTGGCGTCCGGCCAGTGTCTCGTCGGGTTCCAGCTCCGGTGGCTTTTCGACCGGGGGCTGTGTGCTGCTGGGAGTGGCGGCGACGGTGGCCGAGCCCGGTTGGGCGGTGCTGGTGGATGGTGCGGGCTGCTTGGCGTCAGTGGGGTCCGACGTGCAGGCGGCGACCGGGAAGAGCGCGGCGGTGCACGCGATGCTCAGCCCCGCGAGGGTTCGGCGCGACATGTCACTTCTCCCAGATGGCCCAGCCGACGCGGTGCGGCGTGTAGATCGTGACGTTGTGCTTGCTGTCCTTGCCGCAGTTGACGTACACGTACTGGCTGTAGCCATAGCTCTTCAGGCGATAGACGCCGTAGCGGCCGTAGGTGGTCTTGTGGGACGGGGTGTTCACGCTGATGCTGTTGCCGATTTTCGCGGTGAGTGACGCGGACACCGACACGCCGAACTTGCCCTGGATCTCGACGACCGCCACGCTGCCCTTCACCTGCAGCTCGCCGGTGTAGGCGATGCCTACGGTGCCGGTCACCTCGGAAGTGAAGGTGGACTTGGCGGTGCGTGAGGTGCCGTTCCAGTTGGCCTGTTCGGCGCCTACGCCCTTGTGGTAGTCCTTGGCCTTCGTCGTGGGGTGGTAGTACCAGCCCTGTTCGCAGCCGCGGCCGTCGGGCGAGTTGCCTGTGTGGTTGGCTGCGCCGGAGGGGGCGGGGGCCTCGGTCTCGGGGGCGCTTTCGGTGAGGTTCGTTTCCTCCGGCTGGTCGGGTGGCGCTGTCGCTGTCGCTGTCGCTGTGGCTGTGGTCTCGGTCGGTGTTGGGGGCGGGTCGTCCGCCAGGGCGGGGCCGGCACCGGCGACAACGGCCAGGGCGACGGCAGGAGCGAGCAGCGCCCGTCTGGGCATGCGCATGTAAATCTCCTTGGTCAAGGGAGGATTGGCGCAGTGCGGTGAATTGCTCAGCCTCGGCTGACGGGATCATGCCAGCGTTGTCGAGCGGACTGCCAGCTTCCGATGCGTTCCCTGAGCAAGATGTGAGCTTCGCACTTTCGAAAGGGATTAATGGGGCTATATGGAGCCGGCCCCCAGGGTGGAGACATCTGTGGTCGGGCAGGGGGAAGCGCTCGGACGCGCCACCGGGAGGACGTCGCCCCGGGGGCGGGATACATCCGCATCCGCAAGAACCGGCTCCGCCCCAAGTACACCCAGAGTTGTGGAGACGGCCCGCGCGGCCGAAAAGCCGGTTACTGCCCTCAGAAGCAGCAGACCCGCCGTGAGCACAAGTCCACCAAGTCTCGTGCCGGGCGTCGCACGGTTGGCCTGCCCGATCCCCTTCCACATGTTCGTCCGGCGGTTCGGGGGCGCGCGGGAACGTCCTGACCCGCGGTGCAGCAGGGTTGGGTGGGGCTTCCGGACGGTGCCGTACACCAGTGAATGCAACCAGAACTGCAACCATAGGAGTGCGGCCGTTGCTCACGCCCTGCGCCAGGCGCTGAGCAGTTCCTCGGGGCCGTACACCGCCTGAAGGCCGGAACAACCGACCCCGCTGCGGGAGACCGCCACGAGGGGTACCGGCTCGTCGGTGATCGCCGCCCGGTGCTTCTGCAGCGCGGCCAGATCGTGGTTGCCGAACGCGGAGTTCTCCAGCCACTTGACCGAGCCGAGAAAGAGCAACTGCTGGGCCACCGGCTGCCGGTTGGCGCCCACCAGGTCGATTTCGACGTCGTTGCTGCGGGTCCAGTACCCGCCGATCGCCGGCGCGGCGGGCAGGTCCCCGTCCGGCAGGAGCCGGGCGAGGGATTCCCGGACGAGAGGTTCGATCGCGCGGCCACGCCAGCTCGTCCACCGCTCCTTGATCCGGCTCAGCGTGAGATCTCCCCGCATCCGCTCGATCTCCGCCATGTGCGGATCCAGAAACGCGAGCCAGAACCGGAGATAGGGGTCGGCCACACGGTAGCGGCGTTCCTTCGACGGCCTCAATGAGAGCGGCAGCTCGGCGGCCACGACCCGTTTCTCGGTCAGGACGTCCGTGGCTCGGGTGAGAGTCGTGTGCGCGATGCCGCCGGCCGCGCGCGCGATGTTGGTGAAGGTCCGTTCCCCGCTTCCGATGGCCCCCAGCACCTCCCTGCTCATCGCCTGCGGTGGAAACTCCGCGGCCAGTGAGCGCTCGGCGGAGACCAGCAGAGCAGAGATCGGGTTGTCCAGCGAGTCGCGCAGGAACTCCCAGATATCCGTTCCGGCCTGCCACTCGGCGCAGATCAGGGGAAGACCGCCCGTGATCAGGGCGGCGTCGAACGCGGCCGCCGGAGACAGGCCGAGCATCTCGCCGATGTCGGCCGGGTTCAGGGGCCCCACGACCATTTCCCGGCCCCGCTGGTGAAAGGGGCGGTCGTAGCTGTTCAGCGCCTCCATCATCGACAGATCGGACCCGACCAGGAGGAGAAGCACCGGCTTGCGGCTGAGCAGGCGGTCCCATGCCCGCTGGAGCATGCCCTCGAAGGCGTCGATGCGGTCCATGAGATAGGGAACTTCGTCGATGACGATCACGCTCGGGCTGTCGTCGGGAAGAATCTCCGCAAGCAGCCTGAACGCCGCGTTCCACTGTTCTGGAGCCTCCTCCGTGAACAGTTCCCGTTCCGGGAGGGTGGATCTGGCGACGGCGTCGAGCAGTTCCCTCAGCTCGTCCTCCGCGGTGCCGCCCGCCGCGGTGAAGAAGAGGTACGGCACCTCGGTGCGCCGAAGGAACTCTTCGACGAGGCTGGACTTGCCGACCCGCCGTCTTCCCCGCATGAGGATGCACTGCCCCGGTTTCACCGCCCCGACGGCATCGTGAACCACCTGCAAGGCATCGCCGAGCACGTTCAGCTCGCGGTCCCGCCCGATGAAGCGATGCATGGCAAGCCTCCCGATGGACATAGTATCGGTAGAGATACTATCTCCATCGATACCATCTCTCTCCTTGTCTGTGCAGTTCGCTCATGACGCTGTGGATGCGGGAGAAGGTGACGACGCGCTCGGCGTCCCGAAGGCGGCACCAGGCTTCGAGGCAGGGCGGGTCGAGCACGAGGCGGCTGAGGGTGCGTGCGGTCCGGTCGCCGGAGGCGGCGATGCACTCGACCGTGACGGCCGCACCGGTGTCGAGGGCGTGTGTCACCCGACGGTCCGACGGGGGTAGCCCTGGGCGAGGGCGGACGCCCTGGCGCGTGCGGTCGGCGCGAGCTTTCCGGAGGTGGGTTCTGCCGAGTCCGCCGGCCTGGAGCAGCAGCGGCCAGGCGAAGGACGCAGCCGGGGCGCCAGGTGCGGGGGCGGCTGTTCCCTTCGTCCCCGGATGTGGGACGTGCGCCGGCACGCGGGCCCGAACCGGGTGTTTCCGGGCCGCCCGTCCGTGCCGGGGAAGGCGTTCCCGTACGGGTGCGGACGGCCCCCTCGGTCCCGCCGCTCCGTAGAGTCGGGGCGAGCCGGCACGGCCGTGGGAACAGGGAGGGCGGAGTGATGGCCAAGAGCGCGAGGGAGCGGCTGGGCGTGCTGCTCGGCGGGTCGAAGGCGGCGGAGTTCAGCGCCCGGCTCGACGCACCGGCGGACGGTGTCGGCCTTGAGGTGGCCGGGGTCGGACCGGTGCGTCTGCCGCTGCGCGCGCCGCAGGTGAAGAAGCTGATCGCGGTGGCGCGCCCGGCGCTGTTCGGCCGGAGGGAGGACACCCTGAGCGACAGCAGTGTGCGCGACACGTGGCAGATCCTGCCGGACCAGGTCACGCTGGGCGGCCCGGCCTGGCCGACACTGCTCGACGGCGCGCTGGAGTACTTCCGGGGCGAGCTCGGGCTCCCCGCGTCGACCCGGCTGAGGGCCCAGCTGCACGCGCTCCTCGTCTACGGCAAGGGGCAGTTCTTCCTCCCCCACCAGGACTCCGAGAAGGACGACGCCATGGTGGGCACGCTGGTGCTCTCGCTGCCCTCGGCCCACACCGGCGGCGAGCTGGTCATCGGGCACGCCGGGCAGAGCCGGACCTACCGTGCGTCGAAGACGGAGCTGAGCCTGGTGGCCTTCTACGCCGACTGCCCGCACGAGGTGACACCGGTCAGGAGCGGCTACCGGGTGACCCTCACGTTCAACCTGCTGGCCGAGCGAGGGGCCCCGGAGCAGGAGTCCGGCCCGCTCGACGACATGGCGCACTGCCTGGAGCAGCACTTCGACGCACCGGCCAGGCCGCGCTACGGCGGCCAGGCCCTCGACCCGCCCCGTCGTCTCGTCTACCTGCTCGATCACGAGTACACCCAGCGGGGTCTCGGCTGGCACCGGCTCAAGGGCGCCGACGCGGAACGTGCCGCGCTGCTGCGCGCCGCGGCGGCCCAAGCGGGGTGCGAGACGGTACTCGCCCTCGCCGAGGTGAAGGAGACCTGGGACGCCACTCCGGCCGGGTACGACCCCTGGGACGACTACGGCTACGACGAGGAGGACGAAGAGGGAGGGGGAGAGGAAGCAGCCGCGGTAGAAGGCGCGGGTGCCGACGAGGACTACGAGCTGGGCGAGCTGATCGACGACGAGATCACCCTCGGCTGGTGGACCGGTCCGGACGGCATCGGCGGCGAGGAGATCTCGCTGTACGTCTGGGACTACGAGAGCTGCGCCAGCACCCCGAGTACGGACCTGAAGCCCTATGACTCCCAGTACGAGGGTTACATGGGCAACTACGGCAACACACTGGACCGCTGGTACCGGCGGGCCGCGGTCGTGGTGTGGCCACGCGACCGGGCCTTCGCAGCGCGCGGCGAGGCCGGATCACGGTGGGCACTCGACGAACTGTGGGCCCGTATCACCAAGGGCGACCGGGACGGCGCACGCACCGCGGCCGATTCCCTCGCGCCGTTCTGGAAGGGCAGCGGTGTACAGCCCGGGCAACTCGGAAGCGCGCTGCGGGTGGCCGAGGGCCTTCAGGTGCCCGGTACCGCCGCGATGCTCCTCGAACCGTTCCGGATCGACGCGCTTACTCCCGAACACGCGGACGACCTGGCCGCGGTGGCGAAGCGGTACGGCGTCCCGTGGCTGGGCCAGGTCACCGAGGGCTGGTTCGGCGACGCGCGGAACCGCTTCGAGGAACACCGGTACGACTGGACCGAGCGGCTTCCCCAGCTGTGCGCGGCACTGTGCTCCGCCCGGAGTCCTGCGGTGGCCCAGCTGCTGTTGACCGGGGCCTGGACCCGGGTGGACGGCGAGCTGCGGCTGTGGACCGTAACCGGGCCGGCCGAGATCCGCCGCGCGCGGTTGGAGCGGTTGAGCCTGCCGCTGCTGCGCATCCTGGAAGTGGCCGACACTCGGCTGCGCGGCCGGATCATGGCAGCGTTGCGTTCCTGCCCGGACACGGTCCTCGAGTGCCTTCTGCCGATGCTGCGCCACGCCGCGCGGGAACAGGTGGAGGGCGAGCCCCGGGCGGCGGAGCTCGCGGCGGTGGCACAGGAGTGCGGGGACCGGCTCGGCGCGCTCGCGCGACGGGCGCCACGTGCTGCGGGCGACTGGTCGGTGGCGTGGACCGGGTGCGGCTGCGACCTGTGCGGCACCCTGGGTACGTTTCTCGACTCCCGTTCGCGGCGGACGCTGGAGTGGCCGCTGGCGAAGGACGGGCGGCGGCACGTGCACAGCAGGATCGATGCGGCCGAGCTGCCCGTAGACCATGGGACCAGGCGGCAGGGGCGCCCGTACAGACTGGTGCTGACGAAGACCGAGGAGCTGTTCTCGCGCGAGCGGGCGACCCGCCGTCAGGCCGGAGCCGACCTGGCCTGGCTGGCCTCGACATGGAACCTTTCCGGCGAGGTCGGAGTTGACGCGAGGCCGTGACACAAGGCGCGGGGCGCGGGAGCGACGCCGGCGAAGGCCGCCAGGGCGTCCGCTGAGCCGAACTCCTCCCGGCCGCCGCCGACGGTCGCGAGGAACTCCGCGCCCAGGACGGCGCCGATGCCGGGGACGCTCTGGACCGTCAGCGCGTTCGTGTGCGCGAGCCCGGTCGTCGACGAGTTTGAATCCAACTCGGCGATCTGCTCGTTGAGGGCCATCCCTTCCCTGGCTGGGGTCGGCGACTACCACGTTGTCCACACCGCCGCCGGACCGTCAGCTGATCGTGTGGGTCCTGGCCGTCGGCAACCGCCGCGACATCCACCGCCAAATCCCGCAGGACCTCCGCAGTGCAGGTCGGTGCCGACTCTCCGCCGGGGCTGCGGGGCGTGCGCCTGCCCGCCAGCCGAGATACCCCGAATGTGGCCTGTAAACGCAACCAGAACTGCAACCGGCGCACACGGAGGAGCCGAGCCGCAGTGGCGGCTCGGCTCCTCGTTTCGCCTGTTCAGGCGGCTGCGGAGGATACGAGATTCGAACTCGTGAGGGGTTGCCCCCAACACGCTTTCCAACTGTGGTGGTGGGGTCGGGGGCCTCGGGCGGGGCCGTTCACCTGCGTTCATGGGCGGCCGGACGTGGGTACGGCTACCGCCTTCGGTCTGGTCTGAACGGCCGTGAACGGCGGTGAATGAGACGGAAACTGAGACGGATGGCGGGGCCGGGCTCGCTAGCATCATCGCTGTTGAAGGGGGGAGTCATGGCGCTTGTCCGCAAGGGGTCACGACGGATCGTTGTCGACGGCACGGTCTACCGCTGGCGGCTGCGAGGCAGGCCGACGTACTTCCGGGGCCTGGCCTGGTCGCCGTGCACGTTCGCGGTGGAGCATGCGGACATGCCGGGGACGACGCTCGTGGTCACCACCGACCAGCCGCATCCGAGTAACTGGATCGGTCGCGAGGCTGAGCCTCTACGGTCGGCCGGTGTTGCCGCGGCTGTTCGGCGCGCCCTGCGTGAGGGCTGGACTCCGACCGCTCCGGGCTCCGCGTTCCATCTCGACCAGTCCGCCGGCTTCACGCCTTCGTGCTGAAGAGCCGGGAATCGTTGGTACCTCAGGCGACGACAGTGCGCCACGATGGTGGGGACGCCGACAGACCACGCGCGCGTATGCCTCGCTGCACCCCCACCGGCCTCTGCCACGCTGCTGGGTGTCGTCGACCAGAGCAAGCCACGACGGCCAGCCCGTGAGGACAGTGCCTCGGCCCTCAGCTTGGGAAGCTGGGGGCGTTTGGGGGCAGTTCGGGCGCTGACCTGGGTGAACGGCGGGTTAGCGTCCCTGTCGGGCTCGGCAGCCTTCCCCGTGATTCACCGCTGTTGCCTGCTCGTTCTGGTGCGCTAGTGGTGCGCTGGGCCCATCCTCGTTCTGGTCTGGTCGGTTCGGGCCTCCTCACCGGGGCCGGCGCACTACCGTCGGATACATGAAGGTCCGTCACAACGTACGTGCGGTTCTGCTCGACGGCGGTCAGCTGGTGTTCCTGCGCCGAGGATGGCCGGGCGGTACCTCCTACTACACGACCGTCGGTGGGAGCGTCGAAGCTGAGGATGTTGACCTTGAAGCGGCTCTACGTCGTGAAGTGATGGAAGAGATCGGTGCCACGATCGGCCCGGCCACTGAGTTCCTGACCTTGACCGAGCCCGGTGACAAGGTCAGCGTCGTACAGCACTTCTTTCGCGCTGACGTGCTGGACATGGATCTCAACCGCCGCAGCGGCCCTGAGCTTGATGATCCCGACACAGGCGACTTCTCGCCGGTGCGAGTCGCGTTGAACGCGTCAGTCGTGCGAGGGCTTGAACTCCATCCACCCGAACTCGCCGACTACCTAAGGGAACACGCCGAGAGTTGGCGTGCCTGAGGGGCAGCACGGTGATCGATCCTTGGGGCGATGACTGCTTCGTCCCGAAGCAACTTGGGCGGGCACTCGACCTTGGGCCGCAGAGCGTCTCACCTGCGGCGGCGGTCCGCTGCCGTTCGCGGGCGTTGTCACGCAGTTAGACACTCACCCCGTGCGGCTCCTGGTGCGCCGGATCAGCGCACGCCAGCTCAGTTCTCCGGGTTTTGGCATGGCTGTACCAGTGTCGCAGACGAATGGGGGTGACCTGGGGTCGTCGCCTGGGACACCTGTCACTGGTGGTCGCCGTCGGTCACTGCTGAGCGGCGTCGGACGGCCCAGGGACGGCCCGAGATCCTTGACTCCCCCACGGCCTGACCAGCTTGCATGGAGTCCGATCCGGGAGATTGGGGCGCGCAGTGGTTCCCGGCCACAAGGGTTGGCGACGCATTCTCGTCGACGGGACGGCTGACCGCCCGCGCCAGTGCCGTAGACCGACCTACGGCAAGGGGCTTTACGCGGTGTAAGTAGGGACCTGTGCCTGTCTGCGGGCCCCAGAACTGCCGGAGCTCGGCAATGTGCTGCCGGACCGCGAGTGCCATAGTGACCGTTGGCCGAGGGGCACTTTGGGGGGAAGGCTATGGCGAAGTCGCGGAGCAAGGCGGTCCGGAGGCGGGAGTCGCGTCGCCGTAGGGCAGCTGCCCTTGGCGGGGGCTCGTATTGCGCGCCGGTCCGGGGCGCTTCGCGCCGGCATCATCCTGCTCGGCGGTGGGCGTGGCTGAGGAGTGCGATTCGGGGGCAAGGCGTCCGGCCCCATCCGCTACGGCGCCTTCTGTCGTGCTGTGCGGCACTGTTCTTCCTGGTTGCCGTGGGGGTGCTGGGCGCCGTGGGCGCTTCGGCCGCAGGGTGGGTAGGGGATTCGGGTGTGTTCACCGCACGCGAGTGCCACTTGGAGTCGAGTGGCAGGGGAGGGAAGTCCACGGTCTGTTCCGGTGTGTTCGTCGCGGATGACGGAACGCTGACTGACCGGCAGGCCAATCTGGCCTGGCCTGGAGGCCGAGCAGGCCGCGAGACGCGGGTCCGTACCGTGGTGCTGGGCGGCTACCAAGAGGAGGGTGCTGACGATCTCGCGCTGATCGTTTTGATCATGGTGGTGTTCGGGGGGATGGCCGTCGTGTGCGGAGTCGCCGCCCTGTCCCCGCAGACCAGAGACCGGCTGGCCGGTGTCTCCTGGCCAGACTTCGGCAGACGTGGGAGAAGGTCACCGTGACGATGTGGAGCGTGGTCGCCAGATGCAATCACCTATATTCCCCAAGCCTCCGAACACCATTCCCACCTGCTCAGCCCACCACCCAACCCCAGCTCCCATCCCGTCCGCCGTCGACCCACACACCGTGGAGCGGGCGTGGTCCATGGCGTCCAGGTGGAGCGCGCCACTGTACGAACGACCTGGACGCCATGGGCCGCGTCTGCTCGGCTCTGCCTGGGTCGACGGCGGACGGGATGGAAGCACCCCGCGCACGCCACTACAGGCCCGCAGTCGGCGACGGCGCCCCCTCCATCCCGGTGTCGGCCGATCCCCCGCCGGAGGCATCATCTTGTGCCCGCGGATAACGTCCCGCCCTTGCCCGCATGCACGCAGCGCGCCGCCGGGCGCGGCCAGCCGGGGCGAAGACAGGAGGCAGGCCGCGCCGCAGAGGCGGCGCGCGCCCGCGCCGTGCGCGGGCCTTGAACCCGTGAAGAAGGTTGTTACTCAGCGGGGCATGTGGGGCTTGAAGTCGTATGCGCAGGCTGGGAGTTCGGCCTCTTGGCGGTGGGCGAGCGGCAGGAAGATGACCGGCCGGAGCGTCCAGGTGATGCGCATGTCGGCGTTGCTGACGGACACCGTGCAGGGCTCGGAGTTGAGGAGGGCCCGGCGGGTCGCGATGCGTCCTTGGTACAGCCAGCTCCATGCCTCGTCGGAGGCTTCCGGGTCGAGGGCCGGTGAGATCGTGCGAAGCGTGATGGCGACCCATCGGTCTGCCTGTTGTGCCGAGTAGGCGTCGAAGGATGCCCGGAGCGTCGGCGGTTCTGTCTCGTGGGTGAAGTCCTCGGTCCAGCACTCGCACCAGAAGCCTCAGCGGGGCCCGTCCATCAGCACTGTCGGCCTCCGGGGCGCGTGTAGCACGGTGCCGGCTTCAAGGCGTCTGTCGGGACGCGGAGTTCGGCAGTGATGGTGCGCCCGGTGTTGTCGCCGTGAACCACCACGTCGTCGGCGAGGGTGGCGACGATGGCCAGTCCTCTGCCGTTCGTGGCGTTGCCGGATGGTTGCTGGATCTCGGGCGCGGTGCTTGTGGCTCCCGAGTCGGTCACCGCGATGACGGTGATCAGCTCGGAGGTGGTGAGCGTGACGCGGAAGGTGCCGGCGGGCTCGCCGCTGGCGGTGTGCGTCAGGGCGTTCGTGCCGAGCTCGGTGACGATCAGCGCGGCGTCCTCGGAGTGGGGGTGGCCGTCGAGCGCGGCACGGGTCCAGCTGCGTGCGGCGCGGAGCTCCTGGGGATCCCCGCGGAAGGTGCGATGGTGGGTGGGCAAGGCGTCCTCCGTGGCGGTGACCTGCCGTTTTCTGCGTCAGCCTTGCTGACCGGCTGACACGAACCATGCAGAGCCGTACAATTAGTACTAGCACCGTACCGAATGTGCGCGTACTTGGAGTGCGGGTTCGTACTTTTCGTGCGGGCGGGTGGCGCATAGCGTTCGCCGTGCGGTCTGGTGCTGACCTGGATGCCATGGAGAGAGGACTTCGCATGTTCGGACTGATGGTGCGCTTTACCTGCAAGGACGAGGCTGCGGCGGCCGGTTTCGACGAGCTGGTGGCGCGGACCGGCGAGGAGATCCGTGCGAACGAACCCGGAACGGTGATCTACACCGTGCACCGGGTTGACGGTCGACCGCTGGAGCGCATGTTCTACGAGCTCTACCGGGACAAGGAGGCCTTCGAGGAGCACGAGTCGAAGGACTACGTGCGGGTCTTCCTCGACGAGCGGAACCAGTACCTGGCGGCCACAGAGGTTGATCGCCTGGACTTCGTGTCCGGCAAGGGCGTGGACGTTGAGCACTGAGTATCAGAAGTCGCTCGGCCGCAAGATCGCCTTCAACCGTAAGCGCCGGGGGCTGTCGCAGAAGGAGTTCGCCGGCCTGCTGGGGCGGTCGGAAGCCTGGGTGTCCCAGGTGGAGCGAGGCGTACGCCGCATCGACCGGATGACCGTCCTGGAAAAGGTCGCAGACGTCCTTGAGGTTCCGGTCGCCGAGCTGGCGGCTGAGGCCCCCATCGTTGCGTCGGTGACCGAGGGCGAGCCGCCGGGGGCAAGTCGGCTGCGGATGGTGCTGAGTGCCGCGCATTCTCTGAAGGCGGTCCTCGGGCAGCAGAACACCACCCCCGATGTCCCGGCGCTCCGCGCCGAGGTCGACCGTGCCTGGTCGCTCACGCATCAGGGCAACTACGCCGACCTGGCCGAGTTGCTCGAAGCGCTGGTTCCGCGGCTGGAATCGGCCACCCGCTCGGTTCCGGAGGCGGAACGTCCCGAGCTGTTCCGGCTGCTGGCGGTCATGTATCACACGTGCAGCGGTGCCCTCGCGAACATGGGGGAGCCCGAGGCGGCCTGGATCGCCGTAGACCGTGCGGTGGTTGCTGCCGAGCGGGCGAATGATCCACTGCTGATGGCGGCTGGTGAGTTCCGCTTGTCGCTGGTCTTCCTCGGTGCGCGCCACTTCGAGCAGGCGGCCCAGGTGTCCGGTAGTTCTGCTGATGCACTGCGGCCTCTGGCCGACTCCGGGCAGGTTGAGGCGGTGGCGCTGCGCGGTGCCCTGACCTTGCAACGGGCGGTCGCCGCCGCTCGGTTGAACCTCGCCGACGAGGCGTACGGGTATCTCCGCGACGCTCGCGAGATGGCGACGCAGGTCGGTGATGGCCGCAACGACTACAACACCGAGTTCGGGCCGACCAACGTCGGCCTGCATGAGGTGTCGGTCGCGGTCGACCTCGGGGACGCCGGAGTCGCACTACGGGCTGCTGCGGCCGTCGATGAGTCGGGGCTGTCCGCCGAACGCCAGACACGGTTTCAGATCGACGTCGCCAGGGCCTATGCCCAGCGCCGGCAGATCACTGACGCGGTCTCGGCGCTGCTGAGAGCACGTCAACTGTCACCCGAGATGGTGCGGGCGCTGCCGATGGTGAAGCAGCTCGCGGCGGACCTGCTGACGATGGCCCAGCCGCCCTCTGAGGAACTTCGCGCCCTGGCGGCGGAGTTGGGCGTACACGAAGTACGGACTGGTACTTGAAGTACTAGACAGTACTTCGGGTACGGGTTACTGTGGTTGGTGTCAGCACACCCCTTCGCATCCGGCGGAGTGGGTCGTGCGGGCATGCGAACGGACCGGAGCAGGAAGGCAGTCCTGCACCGGTGCGTAAGCGGAACGGCCACAGAAAACAGATGTGGCCTGAGCGGGAGGGCAGCCCACTCAGGCCGGGTGCGTCTTTGGCATCAACGCTCCTGGAGCGTATCGCGCCCAGCCGGTATGAGGTCAACCTCCCGTTGCGTAGTCATTCGTCACTGAATGCGGCCGTACACGTGTGCGGCGCAACCCAAGGGAGAGCTTTTCTGTGCGTGTCATCCGTGTAGAGACCTCGGCGGCGACGATCCTGCTGACCGAGGCTCCGGAACCCAAGGTCCGCGACCGGCAGACCGGTGAGCGGGCCGTCGACGCCGTCAGCGGCGAGCCGCTCATGACGATCGGCGTCGTCTACATCGAGGACGGCGAATCGGCGCTGGTCAAGGTCACCGTTCCGGAGAGCGGCATCACCGAGGGCCTGACGCTCGGTGCTCCGGTCTCGCTGGTGGGCCTGGTGGCCCGGCCGTGGGAGAGCGTGTTCAACGGCCAGCAGCGGCACGGCATCGCCTATCGGGCCACCGCCGTTGCTCCGGGCGTCTTCCCGATGGCTCAGGCGGGCTGATCGCCATGACCGACCTGTTGACGTGGGCCGAGCTGGGCGGGTCGCTCACTGCGATAAGCGGTGCGGTCTATGCCCGGCGGGCTCACCCGGCGGCGTACTGGTCGACGGTCGGCTTACCGGCCTCGATGGTCCGGCTGCTGGCCTCGTACTCCTCGACCATGGACGCCTGCGGTCTGACCGCCGAACCCCCGCGGTGGCGGGCGCTGGCCGTCCGAGCGACCACGCGTCGTGAAGTTCGGCCCGTCCCGCCCCGCCGGGGCATGATCCGACCCACCTCGACCGGTCTCCGGATCCGGCTGAGGCTCGCTCCGGGGCAGGAACCGGCGGACGTGGCCGCCTCCGCGGAACGGCTCCGTCACGCCTGGGGGGTACACGCCGTGTACGTCCGCGACATTAAGCCCGGTGTCGTTGAACTCCGGCTGGTCGGCTTCGACGTGCTGCGCAAGGTCCGCTTGCCCAAGCGCGGAGACAGCGGTTTCCTGCGGGTGCCGGTGGCTCTGCGGGAGGACGCGACCGCGTTCGTACGCGACTACCAGGCCGTTCCTCATGAACTGGTCCTCGGCGCAACGCTGTCGGGCAAGTCCATGTTCCTGCGCAACCTCATCGCCAAGCTCGCGGCTCAGCCCGTGGTCCTGGCCGGCATCGACTGCAAGCGCGGTGTCGAACTGGCGCCCTTCGCCGCGCGCTTCTCCGCACTCGCCACCGATCCGGAGCAGGCGGCCGAGCTGCTGCCCGTACTGGTCAAGGAGATGGAGGACCGGTACGACCTGATCAAGGCCCGGCAGGGCATCGCCCTCGGCACCCCGGACGAGCTGATCACGTCGGACGTTTGGGGCCTGCCGGAGGACGAACGCCCGTCTCCCATCGTGCTGTTCATCGACGAGGTAGCCGAACTCTTCCTCGTCGCCACGCGGAAGGAAGAAGAGCGGCGCGACGAGATGGTTACGCACCTGATCCGGCTTGCCCAACTCGGCCGTGCTGCGGGGATCTACCTGGAGGTATGCGGGCAGCGCTTCGGCGCCGAGCTGGGCAAGGGGGTGACCATGCTCCGCGCCCAGCTCACCGGCCGGGTCTGTCACCGCGTCAACGACGAAGCCTCCGCCAAGATGGCGCTCGGTGACATCGCGCCCGAGGCGGTCCATGCGGCCTGCGCCATCGCTCCCGAACTGCCCGGCCTGGCCGTCGTCGGCGACACCTCCGGCGGCTGGTCCCGCATCCGGACGCCGTACCTGTCCCTGGCCGACGCGGCAGCCACCTGCCGTGAGGCGGCCCACCTCGCCCCGGATATCCCGGCGCTCACGCCCTTCCGGCCCTACGTCCCGCCCGTTCCTGCCAAGGAGTCCGGTCCGGCGACTGTTCCTCGGCCGCTCCCCGAGTAACCCCTACCCCGCTCCAACGGCGGGCGCGGCCGACCCGCGCCAAGTCCCTACCCCACTCATGCCTGGATCGCGGAAGGAAGTCCCGTGACCGCCACCATGTCCTTCTACGCGGACGCTGGTACCAGGGTCCGCCTCAACCAGTACGGCACACGCCGAGCTCCGATCCTCGCCCTGGACGGAGACGACCACTCTCTACAGGTCTCCGCCTTCGCTTGTGTCCCGGTCGCTGATCATCTGTCCTTCGCCCGGCGGCTGGCTGCCGCATGTGCCGATTACGTCACCGCGTTGGAGGCGTACGCCGTCTCGCAGGCCCAGGACGACCGGAAGCCGGACGAGGAGGCGTGATGCGGCGGCCGGTACGGCTGGACGCCGTGCTCGTCCAAGCGCTCATCGCCGCCGCTCTGTCCTTCGCCCACCTGCACGACCTGGCGGCGGCCGCCGGACAGGACGGCTGGAAGGCATGGGCCTACCCCGTCTCCGTCGACCTGCTGTTGGTGGCGGCCTGGCGGCGACTGCGTTCCGGCGGCGTGAAGGCGTCCGGATGGTGCTGGTTCCTCGTCGCGCTCACCGCGTCGCTCGGTGCCAACGTCGCCACCGCCGGGATGCTCGACCTGGGCGCCGTACCGGCCTGGCTGCGCATCCTCGTCGCCGGGTGGCCCGCCATCGCCTTCCTCGGCGGAACGCTCCTCGCCCACGGGTCACCTGCGCCCGAATCGGCACCGTCCGTGGACGAGCAGGCGGCCCCCGCTTCCTCCGTTCTCCCCGAACCACTCGCATCGGAAACGGAGTTGCCCCAGAGCTCTCCAGTCTCCGTCCCGCCGGCCCTCGTCTCGCTCGGACGCAAGCTCGCCGACGAGCACCAGGCCCGGACCGGAACCGCCATCGACTCCTCGACGCTTCGCGCCCGGCTCGGAGTCCCGCTGCCGCTCGCCGAAGCGATTGCTGCCCAACTCTCCTGATCCTGGAGGACTTTTCCCCTTGCGCCCGTCCACGCTCCGCGTGCTCAACCGCGCTGCCGAGCTGACCCGACAGAACCGCTTCACCGAAGCCGTGCTCATCGCCGAACCAGTGATCCTCACCGCCGACAACGCCGAGGGCGAGGAGATCCGACGCTGGCTCGTCGACCGCGTCACCGACTTCACGCGCAACCGCCAAGACGACCACAACGCCTCGAAGGAGGCTGCCTGATGCCCGTCAACCGCCGCTTCCGCAACGTCGTCCGCATCGGCCCAGTCCGGGTCGGCACCTCCTACGACGGCCGGGGCCGGGAGAAGCACTCAGCCGCCTGCACGGCTCCGCGCTGCGGCTTCTCCACGGACTACGACAGCCGCGCCGCCGCCGAACTGGCCGCACGCACCCACCGCTGCCGCGTCCGCCGATCCTCCGAGGAGATCTCGTGACCGTCTCGCTTCCGCTCGTCTTCGTCCTGGGCGTCGTCGCCTGGGCGGCAATCAAGTTCCTCGGCATCCGCCTGTGGGTCGCCGTCGTGATCGCCCTGTTCGGCTTCTGGCTCTCGCACACCTTCCTCGCCTCCGCCATCGAGACCGGCACCCGCTCCGGGGTCGGCGTCGTCAACGGCACCGACAAGTGACAAGGAGGTCCACCGTGCTCCGCCCCAAGTTCCCCGACATTCCCACGCTGCCGACGACCCCGGTCGTCCCGCAGCGGACGCAGGCCCCGGTGCCCTCGACCGGCCGGTCACTGGCGCCCTACGCGGTCGCGGTCGCCGCCGTGGTCGTCGTCGGCATCGTGCTCACCGCTCTCCTGGCGGCCGTCGCCGTCACGGCCATATCGGTGGCCATCGCCGCCGTGGTCCTGCGCTCCCTCGTCAACAACACGCACAAGCGCTGAGCGGCCTCCGGGGCGGCAAAAGCCGCCAAGCATCCCGCCGCCCCGGGGCCGTCCCTCCCAACCGCCGAAACAGCCGAAAGGAACACCCATCATCACCCGGCAGACTCCGCCCCCACTGGCGGAACTCTCCATGCTGGCCTCACTCGGCACCATGCCCGAGCTGGCCGGCCAACTCTCCGGCCTGGGCGGCTGCACGCACCCCGTCCGCCTCGACGGCCACCGAACGGAGTACGCGGTCGACAAGACGACCGGGGAGATCGGCCGCACTCTGCACCACCTCGACTCCGCCGCCCTCCCCGCCGGACAGCTCCTCGTGCGCTGCAACAACCGTCGCACCACCCGCTGCGCAGCCTGCGCCGAGACCTACCGCCGCGACACCTACCACCTCGTCACCGCCGGCCTGCGTGGCGGCAAGGGCACCCCGGACCAGGTCGCGACACATCCGCGGGTCTTCGCGACCTTCACCGCACCAGGCTTCGGCCCGGTCCACAACCGCCCCACCAGCGGCCGGGACTGCCGCTGCGGTATCCGCCACGACGAGCAGGATCCGGCCCTGGGGACACCTCTCGACCCGGACGCCTACGACTACGAAGCGGCCGTGCTCTGGAACGCCCACGCCGGCGCCCTGTGGCGACGCTTCTCGATCTACCTCCGCCGGGAGGTCGCCAAGCGTGCCGGCCTCACCCAACGCACCTTCCGCGACCACGCCCGCATCTCCTTCGCCAAGGTCGCCGAGTACCAGAAGCGCGGAGCCGTCCACTTTCACGCGGTCATCCGCCTCGACGGCCCGGAGGGCGGAGACACCCCGCCCCCGGCATGGGCCTCGGCCGAGCTGCTCACCGACGCCATCCGGGCCGCTGCCACCGCCGCGCGCGTCGACGGCCCGGAGGTCGACGGCCGGACCCACCGTTTCGCCTTCGGCCGTCAGCTCGATGTCCGCCCGATCCGTTCCGCCGATTTCGACGGCGGCCAGGAGCTGAGCGAGCGTGCCGTAGCGGCGTACATCGCCAAGTACGCCACCAAGGGAGCGGAGACGGCGACCGGCACCCTGGATCGCCCGATCCGCTTCCTGGCCGAACTGGCGCAGGCTCGGATCACGGATCACGCCCGCCGCATGATCCGTACCGCGTGGGCTCTCGGCGCGCGCTCCGAACTGGCAGACCTCCGGCTTCGGGCCTGGGCACACATGCTGTGCTTCCGCGGCCATTTCTCCACAAAATCCCGCCGCTACTCCACCACCCTCGGCGCCCTCCGCGACGCCCGTGCCGACTGGCGGCGTGCTCAGGCTGCATCGCCAGCCACCTCACAGGACGCGCAGGACGGCGAGACCACGCTCGTCCTCGCCCACTGGGTGTTCGCCGGAACCGGCCTCAGCGCCGCCGAGGCCTGGCTCGCCGCCTCGCTCGAACCCGCCCCTGGAACGGAAGGAGAACCAACCCATGGTTGAGCCCCGAGCCGTAGTGGCCGGGAAGGAGGCAGCCGACTCCTCCTTGGTCCTTCTGACCGTGGAAGAAGCCGCTCGCCGCCTCCGTATCGGCCGTACGACGTGCTTCCGGCTCGTACGTGCCGGAGAGATCGAATCCGTCACGGTTGGGCGGCTGCGCCGAGTCCCCGCCGACGCCGTACCCGCCTACGTGGCCAAGCTCCGACACCAACCCGCCGAAGCGGCCTGAGGGGGACGTCATGGCAGAGAAGAAGCGCACCCGGCAGCCCAACGGGGCTTCCTCCGTCTACCTCGGCAAGGACGGGAAATGGCACGGCCGAGTGACGGTCGGCGTCAAGGACGACGGCACGCCCGATCGCCGCCACATCGAGCGCAAGACCAAGGCCGAGGTCACCAAGGCCGTCCGCGAGATGGAGCGGGCGCGGGACGAGAAGAGGCTCAGGAAGCCGGGCCAGAGCTGGACCGTCCGAGCCTGGCTTGAGCACTGGGTCGAGAACATCGCCAAGCCGTACGTCTCCGAGAACACGTACGACGGCTACGAGGTCGACGTACGCGTTCACCTCGTGCCCGGCCTAGGTGCCCACAAGCTCGACAAGCTGGAGCCCGAACACCTGGAGCGCTTCTACCGGAAGATGCAGGAGTCCGGGAGCTCCGCCGGCACCGCCCACCACGCCCACCGGACGGTCCGGGTTGCCCTCGGTGAGGCGAAGCGGCGTGGGCACGTGGTCACCAACGTGGCCGAGATCGCCAAGGCGCCACGGCTCGAAGAAGAGGACATCGAGCCGTTCACGATCGAGGAGGTTCAGAGCCTCCTGGTCGAGGCCGCCAAGCTCCGTAACAGCGCTCGCTGGGTCGTCGCCCTGGCGCTCGGTCTCCGCCAGGGGGAGGCGCTCGGGCTCCACTGGGAAGACGTTGACCTGGAGGCCGGATACGTCCGCATCCGCAAGAACCGCCTCCGCCCCAAGTACGCCCACGGCTGCGGAGACAACCTGTGCGGCCGGAAGGCCGGTTACTGCCCTCAGAAGCAGCAGACCCGCCGGGAGCACAAATCCACGAAGTCCCGTGCGGGCCGTCGCACGATCGGCCTGCCCGACCCGCTGATCAAGCTCCTCCGCCAGCACCAGGAGGAGCAGGAGACGGAGAAGAGTGCGGCCGGTACCGATTGGGAGGACAAGGGATATGTCTTCGCCTCGCCGACGGGCGGGCCCCTGAGCCCGAACACCGACTTCCACACCTGGAAGCGGCTCCTGCGGGACGCGGGCGTACGAGACGGCCGTCTCCATGACGCTCGCCACACCGCCGCGACCGTTCTTCTGATCCTCGGCGTCCCGGATGTCGTGGTCGACGCGATCATGGGGTGGGAGCCCGGGGGAGCGGCTCGTATGCGCGCCCGGTACATGCACGTCACCGGGACGCTGCTGCGCAAGGTCGCCCAGCAAGTCGGAGACGCGCTCTGGGAGCCGCCGGGAACGGGCCGAGAGCCCGACTGAGACGGAAAGTGAGACGGACGAACGCCAGAGGCCCGGACCTTGATCAAGGTCCGGGCCTCTGAGCTGGCGGAGGATACGAGATTCGAACTCGTGAGGGGTTGCCCCCAACACGCTTTCCAAGCGTGCGCCCTAGGCCTCTAGGCGAATCCTCCGCCGGAAACATTACATGACCGAGAGGAGTGCTAGCGAACTCGTTCCCACCCACCGCGATCAGGTACTCTGTGCGGAGCCCCTCACGCGGCGCTATCTGACTGAACTCCCCCAGGGCCGGAAGGCAGCAAGGGTAGGTTGGCTCTGGCGGGTGCGTGGGGGGCGTCTGCGTTCCCCCGGGGCGCTCGGCCGGCAACGGGCAGGGCAGGGCTGGGCCGGGGCTGGATGTCAGTGCGCGCCTATAACCTCGTAGGCGTGTCGTCTCTCGCGTTGTACCGCCGCTATCGCCCGGAGTCGTTCGCCGAGGTCATCGGGCAGGAACATGTAACCGACCCGCTGCAGCAGGCGCTGCGGAACAACCGGGTCAACCACGCGTACCTGTTCAGCGGCCCGCGCGGCTGCGGCAAGACGACCTCCGCCCGCATCCTGGCGCGCTGCCTGAACTGCGAGCAGGGACCGACGCCGACCCCCTGCGGCGAGTGCCGGTCCTGCCGGGACCTGGCCAGGAACGGACCGGGGTCCATCGACGTCATCGAGATCGACGCCGCGTCCCACGGCGGTGTGGACGACGCCCGTGAGCTGCGCGAGAAGGCCTTCTTCGGCCCCGCCGCCAGCCGCTACAAGATCTACATCATCGACGAGGCCCACATGGTCACGTCGGCCGGCTTCAACGCGCTGCTGAAGGTCGTCGAGGAGCCGCCGGAGCACCTCAAGTTCATCTTCGCGACCACCGAACCCGAGAAGGTCATCGGGACGATCCGCTCCCGTACGCACCACTACCCGTTCCGCCTGGTCCCGCCCGGGACCCTGCGGGACTATCTGGGGGACGTGTGCGGACGGGAGGAGATCCCGGTCGAGGACGGCGTGCTGCCCCTCGTCGTGCGGGCCGGCGCGGGTTCCGTGCGTGACTCCATGTCCGTCATGGACCAGCTGCTCGCCGGTGCGGGGGAGGCCGGTGTGACGTATGCCATGGCCACCTCTCTCCTCGGCTACACCGACGGCTCACTGCTCGACTCCGTCGTCGAGGCCTTCGCGACCGGGGACGGCGCCGCCGCCTTCGAGGTCGTCGACCGCATCATCGAGGGCGGCAACGACCCGCGCCGCTTCGTCACCGACCTGCTGGAGCGGCTGCGCGACCTGGTGATCCTCGCCGCCGTGCCGGACGCCGCGGAGAAGGGGCTCATCGACGCCCCCGCCGACGTCGTCGAGCGCATGCAGGCGCAGGCGAGCACCTTCGGCGCCGCCGAGCTCAGCCGCGCCGCCGACCTGGTCAACGAGGGCCTGACCGAGATGCGCGGAGCCAACTCGCCCCGCCTCCAGCTCGAGCTGATCTGCGCCCGCGTCCTCCTGCCCGCGGCCTACGGCGACGAGCGCGCCGTGATGGCCCGCCTCGACCGCCTGGAGCGGGGCGTGAACTTCTCCGGCGCCGCCGCGGCACCCGCGATGGGATACGTGCCGGGCGCCGAGGCCCACGGGGCAGCGGTGCCTGCCCCCGGCCCGGCCGCCGAACCGGTCCCGCCGGGCGGCGGACCCGCCGCGGCCCGCGCGGCCGTACGCACCGCGGGGGCACCGGCCGGCGGCCCGGCAGCGCCCGCCGGCCCCGGCTCCGGTCCTGGACCCGGCCTCGGTTCCGGCTCCGGTCCCGGCTCCGGCTCCGGCTCCGGTCCTGGACCCGGCCTCGGTTCCGGCCCCACGCGAGCCGGCGAACCGCCCGCAGCCGCCGTCTCCGCCCCCGCGCACCCCGCGCCCCCCGCACCCACGGCTCCCGCCGCCCCGCCCGGGGCCGCCCCCCCGCCTGCCTCCGCGCCGGCACCGTCCGCCC
Organism: Streptomyces sp. NPDC101225; assembly: GCF_044767585.1. Taxonomy (NCBI): domain Bacteria; kingdom Bacillati; phylum Actinomycetota; class Actinomycetes; order Kitasatosporales; family Streptomycetaceae; genus Streptomyces; species Streptomyces sp. NPDC101225. The sequence continues at coordinate 26,296 of NZ_JBIWOE010000054.1, read as the reverse complement.
ACGCACCGTCCGCCCCCGCTCCGTCCGGCCCCGCGTCCTCAGCCCCCGGTGCCTGGCCCGCCGCCGCCCCGGCCGGTGGCGGGCGGCGTCCCGGCGGCTGGCCCACGGCGGCTTCGGCGGGCGCCGCCCGCCCCGGTCCCGCCGCGCCCGCGCCCGCGGCGCCCTCCCCCAGGGCCGCGGCGCCCACGCCCGCCTCCGCCCCGCCTCCGAGCGGCGGCCTGGACCCCCGCATGCTCTGGCCGAACATCCTGGAGGCGGTCAAGAACCGCCGCCGCTTCACCTGGATCCTGCTCAGCCAGAACGCCCAGGTGGCCGGCTTCGACGGCACGACCCTCCAGCTCGCCTTCGTCAACGCGGGCGCCCGCGACAACTTCGCGAGCAGCGGCAGCGAGGACGTGCTGCGCCAGTGCCTGTCCGAGCAGTTCAACGTGCAGTGGAAGATCGAGGCCCTCGTCGATCCGTCCGGCGGCTCGGTCCCCCCGCCGTCCGCCCCTGCCGGCGGCGGTTACGACGGCGGCGGCCCGGGGGGGTACGGCGGCGCGCCCGCGCAGCGCCCCGCCCCCGCGGCACCCGCCCCGTCGTCCCCCGCGCCCGCGTCGCCGTCGCCGTCCCCGGCACCGCCCGCGTCCGCTCGCGCGTCCCGTCCGGCGGCGCCGGAACCGCCGCCGGTCTCCATCGAGGACGACATCCCCGAGGACGACGACCCCGACCTCAACGAGTCGGCCCTCTCCGGCCACGATCTGATCGTGCGGGAGCTGGGGGCCACGGTGGTCGAGGAGTTCACGAACGAGTAGGGCGACCGGGCAGGGCGCGTCTTGGAGGAACGTACGACCGACCCGCCCCCCGGTTCTCGGCGGGAACGCCAGCTAGGCTGATCCCGTGAAGGTCCTCGTCATCGGTAACGGCGCCCGCGAACACGCCCTGTGCCGCTCCCTGTCCCTCGATCCCGACGTCACCGCGCTGCACTGCGCCCCCGGCAACGCCGGCATCGCCGAGGTGGCCGAGCTGCACCAGGTGGACGCGCTGGACGGCGCCGCCGTCTCCGCGCTGGCCACCGAGCTCGGCGCCGACCTGGTGGTCGTGGGCCCGGAGGCGCCGCTCGTCGCCGGGGTCGCCGACGCCGTGCGCGAGGCGGGCGTCCCGGTGTTCGGCCCCGCCCGGGAGGCGGCGCAGCTCGAGGGCTCCAAGGCCTTCGCGAAGGACGTCATGGCGGGAGCGGGGGTCCCCACCGCGCGCTCCTACGTCTGCACGACCCCGGACGAGGTCGACGCGGCCCTCGACGCCTTCGGCGCCCCCTACGTGGTCAAGGACGACGGTCTCGCCGCCGGCAAGGGCGTCGTCGTCACCGCCGACGTCGAGGCGGCCAAGGCGCACGCCAACTCCTGCGACCGCGTGGTGATCGAGGAGTTCCTCGACGGCCCCGAGGTCTCGCTCTTCGCCGTCACCGACGGCGAGACCGTGCTCCCGCTCCAGCCGGCCCAGGACTTCAAGCGCGCCCTGGACGGCGACGAGGGCCCGAACACCGGCGGCATGGGCGCGTACTCCCCGCTGCCGTGGGCCGACCCGAAGCTGGTCGAGGAGGTCCTGCAGACCGTCCTGCAGCCGACCGTGGACGAGATGCGCCGCCGCGGCACCCCGTTCTCCGGCCTGCTCTACGCCGGTCTCGCGATCACGTCGCGCGGTGTACGGGTCATCGAGTTCAACGCCCGCTTCGGCGACCCCGAGACCCAGGTGGTCCTGGCCCGTCTGAAGACCCCGCTGGCCGGCCTGCTGCTCGCCGCGGCGAACGGCACCCTGGCCGACCTGGAGCCCCTGCGCTGGAGCGACGACGCCGCGGTCACCGTGGTCGTCGCCTCGCACAACTACCCCGCCACCCCGCGCACCGGCGACCCGATCACCGGCCTCGACGAGGTGGCCGCCGAGGACGCCCCGCGGGCGTACGTGCTGCACGCGGGCACCAGGCGCGACGGTGACGCGGTCGTCAGCGCGGGCGGCCGGGTGCTGTCCGTCACGGCGACCGGCAAGGACCTCACCGAGGCCCGCGAGCGCGCGTACAGGGCGGTTGCCCGCATCGGGCTCGAAGGCTCCCAGCACCGTACGGACATCGCGGCGAAGGCGGCGGGTGCCTGACGGCACCCCGCCCGGCCGAACCGCGCGGGCCCCTGATCCGTCTTGGGATCAGGGGCCCGTCGCTGTTCCGGCCCCGCGTCCCGAATTGGAATTCAAGTCAAGAACGCGGGCCTGATCTTCGCTGTCCGTCACCCACCTCTGACCAAAGCCATTCCATCGGGTGACCGCTCGCCCAACCGGCTGACGAGGCCCGGGCCCCCAACTATGGTGCGGCGCAAGCGGTCCGGCACTTGGCCCACCGGCATTGCGATGTCAGGGGCGGGTGCCACAGTGGGGGAGTGAGCAACACCAGGACTGCAGGGGATCCAGTACAGCGGGGGAGGGGGTGAGGTCCGGTCGTGACCGGTAGCGGAACGGGTGTGGAGGCGGGCGCGCAGGCAGCGCGCTCCAGGGCGCTCGCCGTGCTGCGCATCCGCAGCCGGGCGCTCGCCGTCGCCCTGCTGCCCGCGGCCATCGCCGTGGTGCTGCTGGCCGGCGCCTCCACGGGGCATCTCCTGGGGCCCGCCTGGCACGTGGCCCGCTGGGTGGTGACCCCCGTCGCCGTGCTCGTGCTGCTCGCGGCCGGTGCGATGGCCCTGCTCGTCGCCCGTGCCCGCCCGGCCGTGAGCCCGACGGTCGCGATCGCCGAGGAGTCCGCGCCGGACCTGTACCGGATGGTGCGTGACCTCGCCGACCGGCTCGACGTCCCCGCGCCCTCCGCGATAGCGCTCACCCCGGACTGCGACAGCTGGCTGGAGGACCGCGCCCATCCGGCCCACGGCCCGCCCCCCTCCGAGAGCCGCCACGACGAGCTCGCGGGCGTGCACACCCCGCACCGCCGCGGCGCCGCCGCCCCGGTCCTGGTCATCGGCTCGCCCTTCCTGTGGTGGATGCGCGTCGGCGAACTGCGCGCGGTCCTGGCCCCGGTCGTCGCCGGCACGGGCCCCTCCGCGCACCCCGACATAGCCGCGGCCCGCCGCTTCGTACGGGGCCTGGACGCCGCGGTGGCCGTCGCCTCGACGCCCGGCCGCTGCCCCCTGACCCGCCTGGTGTGCGCGGGCGTCGGCCGGCTGGCCCGGCTGCTGCTGCACGGCTGTCAGGAGCACGCGACGCTGATGGAGCGGGGTGTGGCGGCCGCCGCCTCCGAGCGTGCGCAGTCCGTGGACTACGGCCTCAGGATCGTCGCCCAGGAACAGGTGGGGCTCGCCTACGCGGGCTGGGACCGTCTGCTCACCCGCGTGGCGCTGCCCGCCTGGCGGATGGGCCGGTGGCCCGCCCGGCTGGACGCGGGCGTCGTCGCCGCGCTCACCGAACTCTCCCGCCGTGACCGCCTGGCCGAGGGCTTCGCCTCCCGCCTCGGCGAGCGCCCCGCCTGCGACCTGCTCGAGGAGCCGGGCACGGTCGACGAGGCGGCCTCCCTTCTCGCCGCCCGCCTCTTCCACGGCGGCCCCGCCGCCCCCGGCCCCGACTGGTCCCCGGTGAACTGGGACGAGTACCCGGACGAGATCGTCGACCGCACATGGCGCACCGACGCCGCCCGCCTCCACCGGGTCCTGGACACCGTGGGCGTCACCCGTACCCCGGACGGCCCGACGCTCTCCCGCGTCCTGGACCATCTGTCGACGCCGCACTCAGCCGCCCCGTCGCGTGGGCCCGCACCCGGCGGCGAGAGCGCGACGGGTGGTGCGGACGGGACGACACGGTCCGCAGCCGCAGCCGCAGCCGCAGCCGCAGCCGAGGACGAGGACGAGGCAGAGGAACCCGCGCCCCGCAACCCCCGCTTCGCCCCCCTCGCCGCGGGCCTCACCGCGGAGCTGGCCCGCGAGAAGACGCCCGCCCCCGCCGAACCGCCGGAGGCACCCGCACCCGCCATCTGGGACGACGGCACCTTCCCCCTGTTCCCGCTCCAGCCGCCCCGCAGCTCCCGCGAGTTGCTGACCGACCACGTCACGGCGATGGTCTGCTGCGCCGCGATCGACACCGCGGGCGCCGCCCCCGGCCTCGACTGGCTCGACGGCCCCGCGCTCCTTCTCGACGGCGAACGCGCCACGGATCTCACCCCCCGCGTCCTCAGCCTCGTGGAGGACGGCGATCCCGCTCCCCTGCGGTCCTGGCTGCTGGAGTGCGGCATACGGCCGGAGAAGCCCGTCCGGCTGGTGTGACCGTAGCGGAAGATCGAGTTCCACTTTCGGCAAATTCGCAACGAATAGTGACCGCATGGGTGCGCAATGTGATGTGCTGGGACCGATCGGGCACGGGGCAAGGGCTTGCGGCACGCGACAGCCGACCGGGGGGATCCGAGGAGGGGAGCGACCATGGGGCCGGAGCAGATCCGCCGCTGGGAGTCCGGGGCGCTCGCGCACGCGGTCACCGACCCCTTCGGCCAGGGCCCCCTGCCCTGGCTGCGCGGCGGCGAGACGTACTTCGGCGACACCGGCCAGATGGTCCCCTGGTACCTCGACCCGCCCCTGCCGTCCGCGCCCGACACTCCGAGCACCCCTCGTGTCCCCTCCCCGCGGGCCGCCGGCGGCCCGCGCTCCGCGGACGACGTCCGCCGCCAGATCAAGGGCTTCATCTCCACCGGCGCGGTCGCCCCCGGCGAGGCCGTCGACTTCCACATCACGGTCGACCCGCCGCAGGAGTTCGGCGTCGACGTCTACCGCATCGGCCACTACGGCGGCGACGGCGCCTCGAAGATCACCACCAGCCCCCGCCTGTCGGGCATCGTGCAGCCCCCGCCGCTCACCGCGGACCGCACCGTCTCCTGCCACCACTGGTGGCTGTCCTGGCGGCTGCAGATCCCGTCGTACTGGAGCGTCGGCGCCCATGTCGCCGTCCTGACCACCGCCGACGGCTACCGCTCCCACATCCCCTTCACGGTCCGCGACGACCGGCCCGCGGACCTGCTTCTGCTCCTGCCGGACGTCACATGGCAGGCCTACAACCTCTATCCGGAGGACGGCCGCACCGGCGCCAGCCTCTACCACGCCTGGGACGAACAGGGCCGCCTGCTCGGCGAGTCGGACGCGGCGACGACGGTCTCCTTCGACCGCCCCTACGCCGGCGCCGGCCTGCCCCTGCACGTCGGCCACGCCTACGACTTCATCCGCTGGGCCGAGCGCTACGGCTACGACATCGCCTACGCCGACGCGCGCGACCTGCACGCGGGCCGGATCGACCCCACCCGCTACCGCGGCCTGGTCTTCCCCGGCCACGACGAGTACTGGTCGGTGCCCATGCGCCGCACCGTGGAGCTCGCCCGCGAGCACGGCACCTCGCTCGTCTTCCTCTCCGCCAACACCCTGTACTGGCAGGTCGAGTTGGGCCCGTCCCCGTCCGCCGTCCCCGACCGCCTGCTGACCTGCCGCAAGCGCAGGGGCCCCGGCAGGTCCGTCCTGTGGCGCGAGGTCGACCGCCCCGAACAGCAGCTGGTCGGCATCCAGTACGCGGGCCGGGTCCCCGAGCCGCACCCCCTGATCGTCCGCAACGCCGGGCACTGGCTGTGGGAGGCGACCGGCGCCCACGAGGGCGACCGGATCGAGGGCCTGGTCGCGGGCGAGGCGGACCGCTACTTCCCGCGCACCCCGCTGCCCGACCACGACGACCGCATCCTGCTCGCCCACTCGCCGTACACGGACACCGAGGGCGTCCTGCGTCACCAGGAGACCTCGCTGTACCGCGCGCCCTCCGGCGCCCTGGTCTTCGCCTCCGGGACGTTCGCCTGGTCCCCGTCCCTGGACCGGCCGGGCCACGTCGACACCCGGGTCCAGCGCGCCACGGCGAACCTGCTGGACCGTATCTGCAAACGTGACTGAGCCGCCGTACGGGCCCTGGGGCCGCGCGCCCGCGACCGCGTACAAGACCGATCTCGGCATGAGGGAGAATCGAGCCGTCGGGCCCACCCGTCGCCCGCCACCCCCCTGTGCGGGCCCTGCGGGAGCCCCAGTGTTTTCAACCACGGGGAGGAACCGTGTCCGGATTCGTAGAAAAGCCCGAGCCGATTCAGGTTCCGGGCCTGGTGCACCTGCACACCGGCAAGGTGCGCGAGCTGTACCAGAACGAGGCCGGCGACCTCGTGATGGTCGCCAGCGACCGCATGTCCGCCTACGACTGGGTGCTGCCCACCGAGATCCCGGACAAGGGCCGCATCCTCACCCAGCTCTCCCTGTGGTGGTTCGAGCAGCTCGCCGACCTGGTGCCCCACCACGTCCTGAGCGCCGAGCCGCCGGCCGGCGCCCCCGCGGACTGGGCGGGCCGCACCACCCTCTGCACATCGCTCCAGATGGTCCCGGTCGAGTGCGTGGCCCGCGGCTACCTCACCGGCTCCGGCCTGGTCGAGTACGACGCCTCCCGCACGGTCTGCGGCCTCGCGCTGCCCGAGGGCCTGGTCGACGGCAGCGAGCTCCCCGCGCCGATCTTCACTCCGGCCACCAAGGCCGCGGTCGGCGAGCACGACGAGAACGTCTCCTACGAGGAGGTCGCCCGCCAGGTCGGCGCCGACACCGCCGCCGCCTTGCGGCAGACGACCCTCGCCGTCTACGCCCGCGCCCGTGACATCGCCCGCGAGCGCGGCATCGTCCTCGCGGACACCAAGTTCGAGTTCGGCTTCGACGGTGCGGAGCTGGTCCTCGCCGACGAGGTCCTCACGCCGGACTCCTCCCGCTTCTGGCCGGCCGACCAGTGGTCGCCGGGCCACCCGCAGCCGTCGTACGACAAGCAGTTCGTGCGGGACTGGCTGACCTCGCCGGCCTCCGGCTGGGACCGCGGGAGCGAGCAGCCGCCGCCGGAGCTCCCCCAGGAGATCGTGGCCGCGACGCGCGCCCGGTACGTGGAGGCGTACGAGCGGCTGACGGGCACGTCCTGGAGCTAGGTGCACTGATCACGCGCGTGGTCGACACCGGCCGTACGACGAAGGCCCCGGTCCGTACGGACCGGGGCCTTCTGGTGCGGAGCGGACGACGAGGCTCGAACTCGCGACCTCAACCTTGGCAAGGTTGCGCTCTACCAACTGAGCTACGTCCGCATGCGCCGTGGCGCGACGCCAACTATACCCAACCTCGCTCCCGTGCGAGCCGCACGGCCGCGTGCCGGTTCTCCGCCCCGAGCTTCGAGACGGCCGACGACAGATAGTTGCGCACCGTCCCCTGCGACAGCGCGGCCCGCTCGGCGATCTCCGCCACGGGCGCCCCGTCGGCCGCGAACTCCAGCACCTCGGCCTCCCGCACGGTCAGCGGGGAGTCCCCGGAGGCGATGGCGTCGGCGGCCAACTCGGGGTCGACGTAACGGTTCCCGGCATGCACCGTACGGATGATCTCCGCGAGCCGCTGGGCGCTCACCGTCTTCGGGACGAAGCCGCGCACCCCCGCCGCGAGCGCCCGCTTGAGATGCCCGGGCCGCCCGTGGCTGGTCACGATCAGCACCTGGCAGTCCGGCAGTTCGGACCGCAGGGATGTGGCGACCTTCACACCGTCGGCGCCCGGCATCTGCAGGTCGAGCACGGCCACGTCCGGCCGGTGCGCCCGCGCCATGGCCAGCGCCTCCGGCCCGCTCGCCGCCTCGGCGACGATCACGAGGTCGTCCTCCAGCGCGAGCAGCGCGGCCAGCGCGCCCCGGATGAGGTGCTCGTCGTCGGCGAGCAGCAGGCGTACGGCGCCGGTCATGCGGTGACCTCTCTCACGCTCAGCGGTACTTCGGCCACCACACGGAAGAGGTCACCGCCGGCCGGCCCCGCCGTCAGCGTCCCGCCCACCGCCGAAAGCCGCTCGCGCAGCCCGGCCAGACCGGACCCGCCGCCGCCCGCGGCGCCACCGGCTCCGTCGTTCTGCACGGTCAGCACCACCCGCCCCGCGTCCCGGGTCAGCGCGATGTCGCACAGCGCGGCGTCGCCGTGGCGCAGCACGTTGGTCGTGGCCTCCCGCACCACCCAGCCCAGCGCCGACTGCGCCTCGGCGTCCAGCCCGCCGGCCTCGCCGCGCACCGCGCAGGTGATCCCGGCCGCGCTCAGCACCCCTTGCGCTCCGGCGAGTTCCACCCCGAGATCGGCCTCGCGGTAACCCCGTACGACATCCCGCACCTCCCGCTGCGACTCCTGCGCGATCCGCTGCACCTCGGTCATCTGGTCCACGGCCTCGGGCCGGCCGCGCCGCGCCAGCTGCACGGCGAGTTCGCTCTTCAGCGCGATGACGGCCAGGTTCCGCCCGATCACGTCGTGCAGGTCCCGTCCGAAGCGCAGCCGCTCCTCGGCGACGGCGAGCCGCGCCTCGACCTCGCGGGCCCGCTCCGCCTCCCACAGCACGGACAGCGTCCAGGCGCCGCAGCGGCAGGCGAGCAGCGAGAAGAGCGCCCCGAAGACGGTCAGCACGCCGACCATCACGATGGCGGCGGCCTCCGGCTCGGTCCAGCCGAACGCGCACACGAGCACCACGGCGAGCACGCCGAAGCGGCGCAGGAACACCGGCACGGGAGCGACCAGCCCGTACAGCAGCCCGAAGGGCAGCAGGGAGGCGCCGATGGCGAGCCGGACGGCGACCGGTTCGGCGCCGTGCAGCGCGGCGAGCACCAGGGTCAGAGCCAGCGCGAGCCCCAGCAGGAGCGCCGCGGGGCGCAGGGTGCCCGGCGGGAGTTCGCGGCGGCCGAGGTAGTGGTCGAGGACCGCCCGGGTGAGCCGGTTGGCCTCCACGCACTGCAGCGCGCCCGCCAGCAGGAGCAGCCCGCCGACGATCAGCGGCGCGGGCCGCCGCTCCACCCCGGCCACCAGGGGCAGTGCCAGCCAGCACAGGGAGAAGAACCACGTGGTGGCGTACCAGGTGACGACGCTCTGCAGCTCGACCCGCTCGGCCTTGGTCCGCTCCCGCCAGTGCCGCTGCTGCCACCCTCTGATCTGCGCGAGCACCACGCTCTCCCGTCCGTCAGCGCCGCGGTTCCCAGCGGAACCACCGCCGTACAGCAAACACCGCGAGCACGGTCCAGGCCACCGCGGTCGCGAGGGCGGCGAGCACCTCGTAGCCGCTCAGCTGCCCGGTCCAGCCGCCCCGGACCAGCCGGATCGCCGGGGAGAGCGGCAGGAGTTCGCAGACGGACGCCAGCCGGTCCGGCAGCACCTCCGTCGGGATCGCGACGCCCGAGCCCAGCATCGACACGAACACCAGTGGCAGCGCGGTGACCTGAGCGCTCTCCACGGTCCTGGTCACGGTCGCGGTGAGCGCGGCGAACGCGGCACACAGCACCAGGCCCGACAGCACACCGAGGACGGTCAGATACGGCGCCCGGGGCGCCCCCGCGTCCAGCAGCGCCGCGCACCCGGCGCAGAGCACGAGGGACTGCACGAGCCCGACGCAGACGGCGGGCAGCGCGGTGCCGGCGAGGATCTCGGCGTCGCCCGGTTCACCGGTGCGCAGCCTCTTGAGCACCAGTTCCTCGCGCCGGGCGACGTAGGCGCTCACCAGGGAGGTGTAGACGGCGAACAGGAAGGAGAACCCGATGGCGGCCGTCAGCATCACCGTGCCGATGTTCAGCCCCTGGGCCTTCAGGTCGATCCGGTCGACCGCGGGCCGCACGCTGAACGGCAGCGCGAGCGGCACGAGCAGCGCCGTCACCAGCGCGCTCCGGTTGCGGCCGAGCAGGGTGAGCTCGGCCCGGGCCAGTGCCTTCAGCCGCCGTCCGGCGGGTGCGAGGACGAGCGTGCTCATGCGGCCATCTCCCTCTCCCGCGCGATGCCGAGGAAGGCCTCCTCGAGCGAGGCCGGCCGCACGTCGAGCCCGTGCAGCTCCACCCGCGCCCGCTCGGCCCACACCAGCAGCCCGGTGGCCGCCCGCTGCAACTCCCGCGTCCGCAGCCGTACGAGGCCTCCGTCCACCTCGTGCCCGCACACGCCCAGCTCCGCGAGCGGCGGCAGGTCCCCGAGGAAGTAGCCGACGGGCAGCCGGAAGGAGATCCGCGCGGGCTGGCGTGCGGTCACCTCGCCCGGGGTGCCGGTGACCGCGATGCGCCCGTCGTGCAGGATCGCCAGCCGGTCGGCGAGGCCCTCCGCCTCCTCCAGGTAGTGCGTGGTCAGCAGCACGGTCGTCCCCGCGTCGCGCAGCGCCCGCACCAACTCCCAGGTGTCCCGGCGCCCTTCGGCGTCCAGGCCGGTCGTGGGCTCGTCGAGGAACAGCACCTCGGGCTTGCCGAGCAGGGCGAGCGCCAGGTCCAGGCGCCGCCGTTCACCCCCGGACAGCTGCTTGACCCGTACGCCGGCCCGGCCGGTGAGCCCGACGAGCGCGAGCGCCTCCTCCTGCGGCCGCGCCCCGCTCACGCAGCCCGCCCACATCCGCGCGGTCTCCTCGACGGTCAGTTCCGAGGGAAAGCCGCCCTCCTGGAGCATCACGCCGGTCCGCGGCCGTACGGCGCCGCGCTCCTCGTACGGGTCGTGGCCGAGTACCCGCACCCGGCCCGCGGCGGGCCGGGCGAGCCCCTCCAGCAGTTCGACGGTCGACGTCTTGCCCGCGCCGTTGGTGCCCAGCAGCGCGAAGATCTCGCCGCGGCCCACGGAAAAGGTGATTCCGCGCACCGCCTCGAACCCGCCCCCGTACACACGCCGCAGGTCGGTGACCTCAATCACGTGCTCGTGTTCGTTCGTGTCCATGGCTTCAGCGTCCCCGCGAACGGGGGCCGGCAGCAGTGCGCGTTGTCATCGCCCGGCATGACAAATGTCAGAAGCGGCCACGCACGAAAAGACCCCGGTCCCTGAGGACCGGGGTCTTACTCCCGAGCGGACGACGAGGCTCGAACTCGCGACCTCAACCTTGGCAAGGTTGCGCTCTACCAACTGAGCTACGTCCGCATTGCCTCCGACCGGCTCCCACCGATCGGCGCGAGCACCAGCCTACCTGATCCACAAGAGTGGTTCGGACCGGTGGTGCAGAGCGGGTGACAGGAATTGCACACTGCGCCTTCCCCCTGGAAGGGGGATGTTCTACTACTGAACTACACCCGCACGTACTCCGTGGGCCTCGGCCTTTCGGCCTCGCCCCTCGGCGTGCTCCAGACTCTAACTGACCAGGAGGGGTGCAGCGCAAGTCGGTTCTCCCGAGGGGCCGGTGACCGGTCGTCGGACAGGGCTCACTGCGCCGCGCTGAACGCCTCGTACACCTTCTTGGGGATGCGGCCGCGGGCCGGGACGTCCATCTTGTTGGCCTGGGCCCAGGCGCGCACGGCCGCCGGGTCCGGGGCGACCTCCGTCTGCCGGTAGGTCCTGCCGGACTTCGACCGCTTGCGGCCGGCCTCCACGTACGGCTCGAGCGCCTTACGCAGTTTCTTGGCATTGGCTTGATTCAGGTCGATCTCGTACGACTTGCCGTCGAGTCCGAAGGCGATCGTTTCCGCCGCTTCCGAGCCGTCGATGTCGTCAAAGAGCGTGACCACGACCTTCTGCGCCACGAATATCGGTCCCTTCGTGCGGCACGCTGACAATTCATTTGTACAGTGCCCGACAATGCAATGTGAAGCCCGACTAAATCCTTCCGCGTGTCCAAAAGCAAGAGGGAGCGCGGCGACTTCGGTTGAGAGTGGTGGCGGGAGACGGCTGGGCGCAATAGGTATCAGGCATCGATCTCAGATTTTTCCCGTAACTTTTCGCCTGCGGACACTCTCCCGCCGCCTCGTGACAGTCGTCACGTAGTTTCCTACAAGTCGACGCGCGTAGAAATTTTGTGCGGGTAGTCTGAAGCCACTTGTAGGAACCTGCTCAGCACCACACACCGGGAGTGCCAGTGGCACGCGTCGTAGTCGACGTCATGCTCAAGCCGGAGATCCTCGACCCCCAGGGCCAGGCGGTCCAGCGCGCACTGCCGCGACTGGGTTTCGAGGGGATCTCCGACGTACGTCAGGGAAAGCGATTCGAACTGGAAGTTGACGGGCCGGTCGACGACGCCGCGCTCGCCCGCATCCACGATCTTGCGGAATCCTTCCTCGCCAACACCGTGATCGAGGACTTCACCGTCCACGTCGAACAAGTCGCGGAGGCCGCGAAGTGACCGCTCGTATTGGCGTCGTCACTTTCCCCGGCAGCCTCGACGACCGGGACACCCAGCGCGCGATCCGCCTCGCGGGCGCCGAACCGGTCGCGCTCTGGCACAAGGACAAGAACCTCCACCAGGTGGACGCCGTCGTTCTCTGCGGCGGTTTCTCGTACGGCGACTATCTGCGGGCCGGTGCCATCGCCCGGTTCTCGCCGGTGATGGAGCCCCTCATCGAGCAGGCGAAGGCCGGACTGCCCCTGCTCGGCATCTGCAACGGCTTCCAGATCCTGACCGAGGCCCACCTCCTCCCGGGCGCGATGCTGGGCAACGACCACCTCCACTTCATCTGCCGCGACCAGAAGCTGCGGGTGGAGAACGCGGGGACGTCCTGGACCAGCGACTACACCGCGGGCCAGGAGATCCACATCCCGCTGAAGAACATGGACGGCCGGTACGTCGCCGACGCGTACACGCTGGACACGCTGGAGGCCGAGGGCCGTGTCGCCTTCCGGTACCTCGACTTCAACCCGAACGGCTCGCTGCGCGACATCGCCGGCATCACGAACGAGGCCGGCAACGTCGTGGGCCTGATGCCGCACCCTGAGCACGCCGTGGAGCCCCTGATCGGGTCGGGCCGCACCGACGGCCTGCCCTTCTTCACCTCGATCCTCAAGAAGCTGGTGGGCGCATGAGCCGGACGCCTCTGGACACGGTCGAGCACGCGGCCGCGACCCCCGACGTCGAGCTGCCCTGGGCCGAACTCGGCCTGAAGAAGGACGAGTACGAGCGGGTCGTGGAGATCCTCGGACGCCGGCCCACCGGCGCGGAGCTCGCCATGTACTCGGTCATGTGGTCCGAGCACTGCAGCTACAAGTCCTCCAAGGTCCACCTGCGCCAGTTCGGCGAGAAGGCCCCCCGGTCCGACGCCCTCCTCGTCGGCATCGGCGAGAACGCCGGCGTCGTCGACGTCGGCCAGGGCTACGCGGTGACCTTCAAGGTCGAGTCGCACAACCACCCCTCGTACGTCGAGCCCTACCAGGGCGCGGCCACGGGCGTCGGCGGCATCGTCCGCGACATCATCGCGATGGGCGCGCGCCCGGTCGCGGTCGTCGACCCGCTGCGCTTCGGTGCGGCCGACCACCCCGACACCAAGCGCGTCCTGCCGGGCGTGGTCGCGGGCATCGGCGGCTACGGCAACTGCCTGGGCCTGCCCAACATTGGCGGCGAGGTCGTCTTCGACGCCTGCTACCAGGGCAACCCGCTGGTCAACGCCGGTGCCATCGGCGTGATGCGGCACGAGGACATCCACCTCGCGAAGGCGTCCGGCTCCGGCAACAAGGTCATCCTCTACGGCGCCCGGACCGGCGGCGACGGCATCGGCGGCGCGTCGATCCTCGCCTCCGAGACCTTCGACGACGCGAAGCCCTCGAAGCGCCCGGCCGTCCAGGTCGGCGACCCCTTCCAGGAGAAGCTGCTCATCGAGTGCACCCTGGAGGCCTTCCGGGAGAAGCTCGTCGTCGGCATCCAGGACCTCGGCGCGGCAGGTCTGTCCTGCGCCACCTCGGAGCTGGCCTCGAACGGCTCCGGCGGCATGCGCGTCACCCTGGACGACGTACCGCTGCGCGACTCCACGCTCTCGCCCGAGGAGATCCTCATGAGCGAGTCGCAGGAGCGCATGTGCGCGGTCGTCGAGCCCGGCAAGGTCGGCCGCTTCCTGGAGATCTGCGAGAAGTGGGACGTCATCGCCACCGTCATCGGTGAGGTGACCGACGGCGACCGCCTGGAGATCTACTGGCACGGCGGCAAGATCGTCGACGTCGACCCGCGCACGGTCGCGCACGAGGGCCCGGTCTACGAGCGCCCGTACGCCCGGCCGTCCTGGCAGGACGAGCTGCAGGCGGACGACGCGGGCCGGCTCGCGCGGCCCGCCACCTCGCGGGAGCTGCGTGAGCAGGTCCTCAAGCTGGTGGCCTCGCCCAACCAGGCCTCCAAGAAGTGGATCACCTCGCAGTACGACCACTTCGTGCAGGGCAACACCGTCCTCGCCCAGCCCGAGGACTCCGGCATGATCCGCATCGACGAGGAGTCGGGGCTCGGCGTCGCCCTCGCGACCGACGGCAACGGCCGCTACGCCAAGCTCGACCCGTACACGGGCGCGCAGCTGGCGCTCGCCGAGGCGTACCGCAACGTCGCCACCACCGGCGCCAAGCCGCTCGCCGTCTCCGACTGCCTGAACTTCGGCTCGCCCGAGGACCCGGCCGTCATGTGGCAGTTCGCGGAGGCCATCCGCGGGCTCGCCGACGGGTGCCTGCAGCTCGGCACCCCGGTGACCGGCGGCAACGTCTCCCTCTACAACCAGACGGGCGAGGCCGCGATCCACCCGACCCCGGTGGTCGCGGTGCTGGGCGTCATCGACGACGTGGCCCGCCGTACGCCGGTCGCGTTCCAGGAGGAGGGCCAGCTGCTCTACCTCCTCGGCGACACCCGCGAGGAGTTCGGCGGCTCGGCCTGGTCGCAGGTCGTCCACGACCACCTCGGCGGTCTGCCGCCCGAGGTCGACCTGGAGCGGGAGCGCCTGCTCGGCGAGATCCTGATCTCCGCCTCCCGCGACGGCATGATCGACTCGGCGCACGACCTGTCCGACGGCGGTCTGATCCAGGCGGTCGTGGAGTCGGCGCTGCTCGGCGGCAAGGGCGCGCGGCTGGTCGTCCCGGACGGGCTGGACGCCTTCACCCTCCTGTTCTCCGAGTCGGCGGGGCGCGCGGTCGTCGCCGTGCCGCGCTCCGAGGAGGTCCGCTTCAACGACATGTGCGGTGCGCGGGGCCTGCCGGTCACCCGCATCGGCGTCGTGGACGGCGCCACGGTCGAGCTCCAGGGCGAGTTCGAGCTGTCGCTGGAGGAGCTGCGCGAGGCGCACGAGGGCACGATCCCGGCGCTGCTCGCCTGAGCCCTTTGGGCGCCACGACGACGAAGGCCCCGCCCGTTGCGCACGGGCGGGGCCTTCGGGCTTTCCCGCCGGCGGGTCTTTCCCCGCCTTGGGGCTCTCCTCACACGGCCACCGGTTCGGTCACCCGCTCCGCGGCGCCCGTCCCGGGAAGCGGCCTCGGCAGCCTGAGCGCCATCAGCGCGGCGAGTGCCATCAGCCCGGCGCCGCCGAAGAACACCACGCTCGTCGCGTCCACGTAGGCGTGCACACCGGCCGTGCGCGCGCCGCCGGTCAGCCGGGCGAGCGCGCTGACGTCGCCGCCGGGACCGTGGGCCGTGTACAGGCGGGTCAGCACGGTGCCGAACAGGGCGGTGCCCAGGGCGTTGCCGAGGGACTGGAAGTAGCGGATCGACGTGGTGGCGACGCCCAGCTGCGGGCGCGGGGCGGCGTCCTGGACGAGCAGGATCAGCTGGCCCAGCAGCTGCCCGAACCCGGCCCCGATCAGCAGGAGTTCGGCGCGGATCAGCCAGAGCGAGGTGTCCGGGCCGGTCGTCGTGGCGAGCAGGACGAAGGCGAGCGCGGTGGTGACCGAACCGCTGATGGTGAAGGTCCGCGCCGTCCAGCCGCGGGCGCCCAGCGGTCCGCCCAGGACTCCGGTCGCCGACAGCCCCACCGCCATCGGGATCAGATAGAGGCCCGCGGCGGAGCTGGTGAGGCCGCGCACGAGCTGGAGATAGACGAGCACGTAGTAGATGGCGCCCGTCATCGCGGCACCCATGATCGCCTGTACGGCGAAGCCGAGCCGCAGCTCGCGGATGCGGAACAGGGAGAGCGGCAGGACCGGTTCGGGCGCGCGCAGCTGCCGCCACAGGAACAGCGCGAGGGCGGCGACGGCCGTGACGGCCAGGCTCAGCACGGCCGGTGACGACCAGGCGTACCTCTTGCCGCCCCAGTCGGTGACCAGGAGCAGCGCGCTGGAGAACGCGGCGGCGAGCGCGGCGCCGGACCAGTCGAGCGGGCGGCGCTCGTGGTGCGCGGGCAGCTTCAGGGCGAGGGCGGAGGCGGCGAGGACCGCGAGGCCGACGGGCAGGTTGACGTAGAAGATCCAGCGCCAGCTCGCGTGGTCGGCGAGCACGCCGCCCAGCCAGGGGCCGACGGCCATCGCGCCGCCCGCGACGAGTCCGCCCGCGTTGCCGCCCTTGCCGGCGCCCTTCTCCTGGGGGCCCTTGAGGTGGGCGATCACCACCATCGTCACGCTCATCAGCCCGCCGCCGCCCAGGCCCTGGAGTGCGCGGGCCGCGATCAGCTGGTCCATCGAGTGGGCCGCGCCGCACAGCGCGGAGCCGAGCAGGAAGACGGCGATCGCGCCGGTGAAGACCCGCTTCGGGCCGGCGACGTCGCACAGCTTGCCGTACAGCGGCAGCATCGCGGCCGACGCCAGGGCGTAGGCGCTGACCAGCCAGGGGATCTTGTCGATGCCGTGGTCGGGGTCGAGGTCATGGGCGATCGGGACGGTGGCCGCGGACACGATCTGCAGGTCCAGGACGGCCAGGACGATCGTCATGAGGCATACCAGGAAGCCGATTCTGCGCTGGGTCTCGGTCATGGGCGACAGCATGCCCAGGCTTTATGTACTCAGTCAATATTTCATCCGGGCTTAAAATTCGCCTTGGTACAGTACGGGCATGACGGCCGAGGCGATGGGTCTGCGGGAGCGCAAGAAGCGGCAGACGGAGATGCGGATCTGGCAGGTCGCGGTCGACCTGTTCGTCGAGCGCGGCTTCGACCACGTCTCCGTGCAGGAGATCGCCGACGCCGCCGAGGTCTCGAAGATGACCGTCTTCAACTACTTCGGCACCAAGGAGGACCTGGTCTTCCGGCCGATGGAGGAGCACTTCGGGGACGCGGCCCGCGCGGTGCGCGAGCGCGCGCCGGGGGAGAGCGCGGTGCAGGCCGTGCGCCGGCAGTTCCTGGAGATGGTCGGGGCCCGCGACCCCTCGATCGGCCTGAACCCGCAGCCCTTCGCCCGCCAGGTGCGTCAACTCGTCCGCGACACACCCGTGCTGATGGAGCGCGCCGTGCTGGCCGCCCAGCAGGGCACCCGCGACCTGGCCGCCCTGCTGGCCGAGGAGACGGGCGACCTGATGCTGGCGACGGTCGCCGCCGCGATGCTCAGCGCGGCCCGCAACGCACTCGTCGAGGAGCACCACCTCAGGATCGGCGAGGGCGAGCACGTCGACGCGGTCGCGGCCGACGCGGCCGAACGCGCCGAGCAGGCCTTCGCCTTGGTCGAACGGGGCCTCGCGGACTACGCGCGCAAGGCCTGACGCGGGCCGGTTTCCGGCCACGGCACTAGGCTCACCGCCATGCCCCCGGCCAAGAAGCGCGCCCGTACGTACGACTCCGTCAAGATCCGTGCCGCGGTCGCCGCGCAGTTCGGGCATCTGCGGCAGGCCGTGCGCACCCTGAGTCCCGAGCAGCTGGCCGGGCCCACGCGGCTGGGGGACTGGACCGTGCGGGACCTGATCGCGCACACGGGGACGGCACTCGGTGCCGTCGGCCGCCTCGTCGACCGGCCGGAGCCGGTGCGGCAGGAGGCGACGGTCCTCGACTGGCCGCGGGCGACCGCCGCCGACGCGCACGGGATCGACGAGGCGAGCCGCCGCCTCGCCGAGGAGCACCCCGACCTCGACGCCTACCTCGCCGACGTCGAGCGCCGCTTCGCCGCGGACCTGGCCGCGCACCGCGGCACCCGCCTGCTCGCCACCGGCGCCGGGCCCATGACGCTGTCCGACTACCTGGTCACCCGCACCGTCGAACTGATCGTCCACACCGACGACCTCAACGACGCCGTCCCGGGCCTGGAGGTGCCCTACGAGCGCCAGGCCCTCGCCGCCTGCACCCGGCTGCTCGCCGACGCCCTGGCCGCCAAGGCGCCCGGCGGCTCCACCGAGGTGCGGATCCCGCCGTACGCCGTCGTGCAGTGCATCGAGGGCCCGCGGCACACCCGCGGCACCCCGCCGAACGTCGTCGAGACCGACCCGCTGACCTGGGTGCGGCTCGCGACCGGGCGCCTGACCTGGCCCGAAGCGGTGGAGAAGGCGCAGGTCAGCGCCAGTGGCGAGCGGGCGGACCTGAGCGGGCTGCTGCCCCTGACGGCATAGCCGCGGAACCGGTCTTTCGCCCCTTCCGTCCCATGGGCATGGACACACAGCGACTCACCCTCGCCGTCCTGACCCTGCTGCCGCTGGTGATGGCCTGCGGCAGCGACTCGGGCGACACCGGCAGCGCGCCGGCCGCGTCGGGGATGTCGGGCGTCCACTGGAGGGTCGACAGCGTCACCGTCGACGGCACCACGCTGCAGGCGCCCGCCGGCGCCGGCGCCGGCCTCCGGATCGGCGCCGACGGCACGGCCGTGGGCGACTACGGCTGCAACGCGTTCGGCGCGAAGGCCGCCTTCAGCGGCGACCGGGTCGAGCTGACGCACGCCCGCCAGACCCTGATGGCCTGCGCGCCGAGGCTCATGGCCTTCGAACGGGCCATGTCCCGCACCCTCACCGATCGCTCGCTCACGGTCCGGGCCGAGGACGGCCGGCTCACGCTCACCGCCCGCGACGGCGACCGCATCCGCCTGACCGAGGAGAAGGACGCCTCCCTGTACGGCACGAAATGGACGATCACGTCCCTCCGCGCGGACGGCACGGCGACGAACCTGCCGCAGCGGGCCACCGGCTCCGCATACCTCACCTTCGACCGGAAAACGGGCGAGGTCACCGGCCGCCTGGGATGCAATCACGTCACCGCGAGGGCCACCGTGCGCGACGGCCGTATCACGCTCGGTCCCGCATCCACCACCCGAATGATGTGCGACGCCTCACTCATGGACACCGAGAAGAGCCTCCTGCGTCTCTTCAGTGGCACGGCGACCTACCGGTTGGATCACCGGACCCTCACGCTGACCAGCGAAAACGGAGAAAGCGCCGAAGCGGTCGCCGGACCGTGAGCCAAGGACGGCGGAGATCCCCAATTCGGACCAGTGGTCGATCTCGCCTACACTCGGTGCCGTGCCACGTGGTGACGGTCGACTCAATCATGATCTGCTCCCCGGTGAGAAAGGCCCCCAGGACGCCTGCGGCGTCTTCGGAGTCTGGGCTCCGGGCGAAGAGGTCGCCAAGCTCACTTACTTCGGGCTCTACGCCCTCCAGCATCGGGGCCAGGAATCCGCGGGAATCGCGGTCAGCAACGGCTCCCAGATCCTCGTCTTCAAGGACATGGGCCTCGTGTCCCAGGTCTTCGACGAGACCTCTCTCGGTTCGCTCCAGGGTCACATCGCGGTCGGACACGCCCGCTACTCGACCACCGGTGCCTCCGTGTGGGAGAACGCCCAGCCGACGTTCCGCGCCACCGGGCACGGTTCCATCGCGCTCGGCCACAACGGCAACCTGGTCAACACCGCCCAGCTCGCGGAGATGGTCGCCGACCTGCCGAAGAAGGAGGGCGGCCGCACCCCGCGGGTGGCGGCCACCAACGACACCGACCTCCTGACGGCCCTGCTCGCCGCCCAGGAGGACGCCGACGGCACCCCGCTGACCGTCGAGGAGTCCGCCCACACGGTCCTTCCGCAGGTCAAGGGCGCCTTCTCGCTCGTCTTCATGGACGAGCACACCCTCTACGCGGCCCGCGACCCGCAGGGCATCCGCCCGCTGGTCCTCGGCCGCCTGGAGCGCGGCTGGGTCGTCGCCTCCGAGTCCGCCGCCCTGGACATCTGCGGTGCCTCCTTCGTCCGGGAGATCGAGCCGGGCGAGTTCGTCGCCATCGACGAGAACGGTCTGCGTACGTCGCGATTCGCGGAAGCGAAGCCCAAGGGCTGCGTCTTCGAGTACGTGTACCTGGCCCGCCCCGACACCGACATCGCCGGCCGGAACGTCTACCTCTCCCGCGTGGAGATGGGCCGCAAGCTCGCCAAGGAAGCCCCGGTCGAGGCCGACCTGGTCATAGCGACCCCGGAGTCCGGCACCCCGGCCGCCATCGGTTACGCGGAGGCCTCCGGCATCCCCTTCGGCGCCGGCCTGGTCAAGAACGCCTACGTCGGCCGGACCTTCATCCAGCCCTCCCAGACCATCCGCCAGCTCGGCATCAGGCTGAAGCTGAACCCGCTCAAGGAAGTCATCAAGGGCAAGCGCCTGGTGGTCGTGGACGACTCGATCGTCCGCGGCAACACCCAGCGGGCGCTCGTGCGGATGCTCCGCGAGGCCGGGGCCGCCGAGGTCCACATCCGGATCTCCTCGCCGCCCGTGAAGTGGCCCTGCTTCTTCGGCATCGACTTCGCCACCCGCGCCGAGCTCATCGCCAACGGCATGACGATCGACGAGATCGGCACCTCGCTCGGCGCCGACTCCCTGGCCTACATCTCCATCGACGGCATGATCGAGGCGACCACCATCGCCAAGCCGAACCTCTGCCGCGCCTGCTTCGACGGCGAGTACCCGATGGACCTCCCGGACCCCGAGCTGCTCGGCAAGCGGCTCCTGGAGACCGAGCTGGCGGCCGGTCCGGCGGAAACGGCCGCGGCCGACGCGATCCGTCGCCCGTAAGCCCCGTAGAAACCAACCCGAAAGATCCCAGGCCATGTCTGCTGTGTCTGATCACTCGCCCCCGGTGACGGGCCGTTCCACCGGAGCTTCCTACGCGGCTGCCGGCGTCGACATCGAGGCGGGCGACCGCGCGGTCGAGCTGATGAAGGAGTGGGTGAAGAAGACGCAGCGCCCCGAGGTCCTCGGCGGCCTCGGCGGTTTCGCCGGCCTCTTCGACGCCTCCGCCCTCAAGCGCTACGAGCGTCCGCTGCTCGCCTCCGCCACCGACGGCGTCGGCACCAAGGTCGACATCGCCCGGCAGCTGGGCGTGTACGACACCATCGGCCACGACCTGGTCGCCATGGTCATGGACGACATCGTGGTGTGCGGCGCCGAGCCGCTGTTCATGACCGACTACATCTGCGTCGGCAAGGTCCACCCCGAGCGCGTCGCCGCCCTCGTCAAGGGCATCGCCGAGGGCTGTGTGCTGGCCGGCTGCGCCCTGGTGGGCGGCGAGACGGCCGAGCACCCCGGACTGCTCGGCGAGGACGACTTCGACGTCGCCGGCGCCGGTACGGGCGTCGTGGAGGCCGACCGGCTGCTCGGCCCGGATCGCATCCGTACGGGTGACGCGGTGATCGCCATGGCCGCGTCCGGGCTTCACTCGAACGGGTACTCGCTGGTCCGGCACGTGCTGCTGAACCAGGCGGGCCTGTCGCTCGACGCGCGGATCGAGGAGTTCGGCCGCACGCTCGGCGAGGAGCTGCTGGAGCCGACCAAGATCTACTCGCTGGACTGCCTGGCCCTGACCAGCACCACGGAGGTGCACGCCTTCTCGCACATCACGGGCGGCGGCCTGGCCGCCAACCTGGCGCGCGTGATCCCCGACGGACTGCACGCGATCGTCGACCGCTCCACCTGGACGCCGGCCCCGGTCTTCGACCTCGTCGGCCGGACCGGTCGGGTCGAGCTCCTGGAGCTGGAGAAGACCCTGAACATGGGCGTCGGCATGATGGCGATCGTCCCGCAGGAATCGGCGGACGTGGCCCTCGCGACGCTGGCCGACCGAGGCGTCGAGGCCTGGGTGGCCGGAGAGATCACGGAGCGCGGCGAGCACACCACCGGTGCGGCACTGACCGACAGCTACGCGAACTAGAGGCGCCGGGGGCGCCGACCCCGTCGGCGCCCGCGAAAGCAGCGGAAAACCCGGTCCGGTGGTGTGGACCACCACGGACCGGGTCGAGCGCAGCTAGATCGTCAAGCGCCGCGGCGTTGAGACGTGGGACCGGACTCGTCGTCCTCGTCCTCATCGTCGTTATAGAGATCCGCGTACTGGGCGTACGGGTCGTCTTCGTCCTCGTCGTCCTCGAACGGCTCGCCGTTCGGCGGCTGGCTCGAAGTCGAAGCGCCCAGCTCGCTGGCCAGACGCGACAGGTCTGTCCCGCCGCTGTTGTACTTCAGCTGGCGGGCGACCTTCGTCTGCTTGGCCTTGGCCCGGCCGCGCCCCATGGCTCGACCCCCTCGGTGACGGGGCTCGACGGCCCCAGAGTCTTGACACGCGTTCATGATCTGGAACGGGCTCTCCCTGGGAGAGACCGGTCCGTAGGGCTTCCACGGTACCTGAGCCCGCGCCCATACGGTACGTCGCCCACAGTACGGGCCCGGATCCAGGACCCTCGGGGCGCGTCGTCCCCGCTGGTCAACCGCGATTTTAACCACTTCTCGGCAGGCGACCCGCCGACGAACGTGAGAGTTCTCTCTAAGTGTGCGCCGACGGGTACCGGCCAAACCTCCAGACGGTCAGAGCTTGCGCGCCGCGGCCGCCTCGTGCATGCGCTGCTCGGCGATCCGGTCGGCCGCGGCGGCCGGCGGAATACCGTCTTCCTTCGCACGCGCGAATATGGCGAGCGTGGTGTCGAAGATCTTCGCGGCCTTCGTCCTGCACCGCTCGAAGTCGAAGCCGTGGAGCTCGTCGGCGACCTGGATGACACCGCCCGCGTTCACCACGTAGTCCGGCGCGTAGAGGATGCCGCGGTCGGCGAGGTCCTTCTCGACGCCCGGGTGGGCGAGCTGGTTGTTGGCGGCGCCGCAGACCACCGCGGCGGTGAGCGCCGGCACGGTGTCGTCGTTCAGGGCTCCGCCCAGCGCGCACGGGGCGTAGATGTCGAGGCCCTGGACGCGGATCAGGGTCGCGGTGTCGGCGACGGCCGTCACGCCCTCCGGGTGTGCCGCGAGGATCCGCCCCACGGCCTCCTCGCGCACATCGGTGACGACGACCTCGGCGCCCTCCGCGCGCAGGTGCCCCACCAGGTGGTGGCCGACCTTGCCGACGCCCGCGATGCCGACCGTGCGGCCGCGCAGCGACGGATCGCCCCACAGGTGCTGGGCGCTGGCGCGCATGCCCTGGTAGACGCCGAAGGCGGTGAGGACGGAGGAGTCGCCGGCGCCGCCGTTCTCCGGGGAGCGGCCGGTCGTCCAGCGGCACTCGCGCGCCACGACGTCCATGTCGGCGACATAGGTGCCGACGTCGCAGGCGGTGACGTAGCGGCCGCCGAGCGAGGCGACGAACCGGCCGTAGGCGAGCAGCAGTTCCTCGGACTTGTCCTGCTCCGGGTCCCCGATGATCACGGCCTTGCCGCCGCCGTGGTCGAGTCCGGCCATGGCGTTCTTGTACGACATCCCGCGCGCGAGGTTGAGGGCGTCGGCGACCGCGTCGGCCTCGCTCGCGTACGGGTAGAAGCGCGTACCGCCGAGCGCGGGGCCCAGAGCGGTGCTGTGGATGGCGATGACGGCCTTGAGGCCGCTGGCGCGGTCCTGGCAGAGCACGACTTGCTCATGTCCGCCCTGGTCCGAGTGGAACAGGGTGTGCAGTACATCAGCAGGTGCGCCGGTTACGTCGGTCACTGTGGTGACTCCTGAGCAAATAGCGGCGGGTGGAGACCGGCCCCGTGTGGGTGGCGGGGCTGTGAGGACGACATTAGAGCCTGTGGGCCCCGCCATCCGGGCAGTGCTCAGGATCACCTGCTCGCGGCGTACGGGCGTGCGACGATTTGCATGGATTTCCCGCCTGTTCGTGAGCGGGTTCCGGAGGTTTTCCCGGTGGTGGGAGGGGGAGGGAGCAGGCGTGCCCAAGGTGTCCTCGGTGATCGTCCCGTATGCGACGTATCTGCGCGTGTACGAACCACTGGCCGCCTTCCCCGAACCGGAGCGCGGCCACTGGGCGCGGTACGCCCGGCGTGCCGACCGTCCCTCGTACCAGGACGAACTGCGCCGCTCGCTGGCCGACCTGGTGCCCACCCCGCCCGTCCCGGTGCCGGTGCACGAGAGCGGCGACGCCTTCGTGGCCGAGGTCGACGGGGTGGTCTGCGTGTGCCCTTGGCGTACCCGGCTGCGCGGCTGGCAGGCGCTCCAGGAGCTGCCCGAGGAGCTGCCCAGGCCGGTCCTGGAGGCGGTGCTGCCGGAGGTCGTGCGGCGCCAGGCCGCCCAGGACTACGAGCGCTGGCTGACCCGCAACCCGGACGCGCGGCCCTGGATCCGCACCGCGACCTGGCAGGTGCCGCTGCACTGGTTCGTGCTGGTCTCCGACGAGGAGCGGCGCTTCGACAAGGGTTCGGGCGAGATTCCCCCGATGCTGCGCTACCGGACGCCGATGGTGCAGGCGCGGCGGCGCGTGGCCAGAGCCCTGCGGGCGCTGAAGGACGGCATCGACGAAGGGCCGCTGATCGACGGCCTGGTGGACGTGGGGCGCTGGCTGGAGGAGTTCCACCCGCGCTCGCTGGTGGAGCTGGACTACGGCGGTCTCGTGCACGTCCTGCCGGCCGGCGAGTTGGAGGACGACCGCTCGGCGGCGGACGTCGCCGAGGGCATCGAGGCGCTGCGGCGGGGCGACGGAGCGGCCGCCGGGGCGGCCTACGCGCGGCTGGTGGAGCGCTGGCGCTCCGTCAGGGACCGGCGCTCCGCGAACTGACGTTTGACGTTCCGCCCGTTTTGGGGTTTTGTCCTGGCACCGACGTGTGCCGTGCGCGCGCTGAGGTCTCTCCGACAGGGGACGTAGGTCACGATCCGGGCGTTCACCTCAAGTGGCGCTCAAACACGGTCAAGCGTGATGGACCGCACGTACACGGCTCTTGCGTCTCATGCCCCTCCTCATGCCAAAATAGGACAAGGAGTCCGGGGAGGGCTCCGTCCGCATTGCACGCTTTGGGGGGTCTGGTGACTCCTGATCGTCCTGTGACTGATCGTCACAGTGGCGTGACTGTCCGCTATGGCATGGTCCATCGGCTTCCGTCGCTGATGAACACCTGGAGGGGCAATTCCATCGGTTTGGCCGACGCGGCTGGACAGATGGTGTAGTTGTAGTGCCGAGGACAAGCCGTTCGTCCTATAACCGACTCGACTCGCGTCCGCCATTTCGGGCAACGCGGGTCAAGGTGCAGAATTTAGAGGAAAGAACCGAGAAGGTTCGGTTCTCCCGAGGAGGCCGCTCATGACCGCTCGCACCCCTGATGCCGAGCCGCTGCTGACCCCGGCTGAGGTCGCCACGATGTTCCGCGTCGACCCCAAGACGGTCACGCGGTGGGCGAAGGCCGGAAAGCTCACTTCGATCCGCACGCTCGGCGGGCATCGCCGCTACCGCGAGGCGGAGGTCCGCGCCCTGCTGGCGGGCATTCCGCAGCAGCGCAGCGAAGCCTGAACAACAACTCCATAACCGGGCAAAACGGCAGGTCCCCCAACGTGCCGAGGTGTCCGGAACCCTAGCTCCAAGCGACGCGGGGTCTGCCCCAACAGGCTCCACGCCCAGGCTCATCAGAGCTTCTCAGACAAGTGACAGGGTGCGTCGTCGATCGCGCTGGACTCCGCCGAGTCCGGCGCGATCTTTTTTGTGTGCGCAGCGTGCCCGCCCCCGCGGCTCTGTGAGTGGCCTTGTCGGAGTCTGGGGAGGGCTGTCGGATCTCCTGTGGGAGGCCCCCGGGCCGTGCCGGGGAGCGGCCTCCCGGGCGGTGCAATTGCACATATTAAATTGACCAGTTGTAGGTGGGGCGTAAGTACCGCGCTTTCAGAAACTCATGCGGTGACTCCCGTCACATGACAGAGTCCTTGTCCCCTCCGCCACGGGTGCGCTAGAGGAGCCCCGCGTTCCACGGCCCCACGCTGGGGCGGGTGTTGGGGCCGCCGGCGGTCACGCGCCGGCCGGACCTTCGTTCTCCGCGGGCTCGTCCGAGACCTCGGCGGCCCTCGGCGGCGAGTCCATCGCCAGCCGCAGCAGGTGGTGACAGATCGGGCAGTGGCGGGTCAGGTGGCCGTACGACGAGGCGGCCGACAGATGTGCACGGAGCAGGGCCCGCGTCTCGTGCCTGACCGTCGCCGTCATACGCCACCTCCGCGGGCCGCTCGGAGAACAGGCCCTGTCTTCTGGGTACCTACGGAATGTGACGCCGTCAAGACGGCGTGTGGCTCTCCGCGGCCCGAAGGGGCAGGGGTGGCTGGAGCGTCGCAGGACAGGAACAAGGGCCCGCGTCCCGCACGGGATGCAGGCCCTCCTCGCCCACCGCGGCCCCGACGCCCCGACGTCCAGGCGGGCCGACCGGACGGCCGGGGGGGTGCTTCTATCTGTTCGGTCAAGGTCTGTGGGCTTGGTCAGGCTGCTTGTTCGTGCCCGGGTTGGTAGAGGGTGCGGTGCTTGAGCATGG
>NZ_JBIWOE010000053.1:0-49979 GCF_044767585.1 Streptomyces sp. NPDC101225 | reverse complement strand
CCGCCGGCCCGGGCGGGGGGGGGCCGTTGGCGGGGGCGGCCGGGGGTGGAGACCCCCGCGGGCCGGGCGCCCGGGGCCGGCCCGCCCCCGGGGGGCGCGGTGCCGTCCGCGGTACCGCTGCCGCACGCGCGCGTGCCCGACGGCGGCGACCCGGCCGCCACCCCCTCGCGCGGCCTGCCCGCCCCCCACGGCCCCGGCCCGGCCGGTCAGCCGCTGGTGCCGGGGCAGGGCGGGGCACCGCACATCGAGAGCAGGGACGCGGAAGCGCGCGGCGACACGCACGCCGGGCGGTACGGCGCCGTCGCATGGGACGCGGCCTCCTCCCCCGCGGCCGACGGCGAACCGTCCGGCGGGCACGGGGGCACCCCGCCGCGCGGCACGGAGGTGCCGCAGGGCCTGCGCAGGCGCGGCGGGCTGTCGGCCTGGGCACGGCGGCTGGCCGGCGGACGCGGTGAGCACCTGCCGCCCGACGGCGCGGCGTACGACGAGGAGGACGGCTCCGGCGCCGCGCCGCGGCCCGAGCCGCTCGGCGGACCCGGGCTCCCGGAGACCTGGCCCGACCCGGCGGCCCTGCTGCTGACGGCGCTCGGCCCGGGGCCACGGCTGTGGGAGCGCACCCCGGGCCACCCCGAGGCGCTCACGGTCCGGCTGGGCACGGCGGACCGTACGGCGCCGGGCGGCTCCGGGCTGCTGCCCGCGGTGCCGGTGACCGCGGACCTGCGCGAGGCCGGGTCCCTGGGCCTGGCCGGCCCGCGCGCGCGGCTGTCCGGGCTGGCCCGCGCGGTGGTGGCGCAGCTCGCCGCGCTGCACGCCCCGGAGTCCCTGGAGATCGTCCTGATCAGCGCGGACCGCGCCCGCCCCGTGGCGGAGCGGGCGGCCGAGTGGTCCTGGCTGGGCTGGCTCCCCCACCTCCGCCCCGGCCACGGCCAGGACTGCCGCCTCCTGCTCGCCTACGACCGGGAGCAGGCCACGGCCCGCACGGGCGAGCTGCTGCGGCGCCTGGACGACCAGGAGGCGGAGGTGCGGGCCGGCACCCGGCCGCCGGCCCGCACGCCCGCGGGCCCGCCCCGCGCCGCCGCCCGCAGGCCCTCCTGGGCCCGCGAGGACGACGGCCCGGAGCCGGCGGACGGCTTCACCGGTCCGCACACCGTCGTCGTCGTGGACGGCGACCCCGGAGGCGCGGCCGTGCGCGAGGCGGTGGCGCGTCTGGCGCTGGAGGGCCCGCGGGCCGGGATCCACGTCGTCTGCCTCGCCGAGACGGCGTCCGCGTCGCCCGCGTCCCCGGTGACGGAGACGTACGAGGCGGCCTGCGCGGTGGCACCGGCCTTCCGGGACTGCGGCGCGGTCGCACTGCTGAGCGGCGACGTGGCGACGGCGCTGCGGCTGATGCGGGTGGCACGGACCGCCCCCGGCGCTCCCGCCGGCCGGGCACCGGACGGGCCGGACGGCGGCTCCGCCCCCGCGGCCGACGCCGGGACGCACGCCGCCCCCATAGGCCCCGGCACCATGGCCGTCGTGGACGCCGTGTCCCTGGCCTGGGCCGAGCGGTTCGCGCGGGCGCTGGCACCGCTGAGGACGGACGGTTCCGGCACCGAGCGGCAGGCGCGGGTCTCCGTGCCGCTGCCCCAGGCGGCGCGGCTGCTGGACGAGTTGGGCCTCGCGCGGGCCACCCCGGCCTCGCTGATGGCGCGTTGGGCGGACGCGGCGGACGACACCCAGGCGCTCGGCGGACGGGCGTGGGCGGTGCTCGGCGCCGGTCCGCGCGGCCCGGTCTGCGCCGACCTCGGCGCCGACGGCCCGCATCTGCTGATCGAGGGCCCGGCGGGCAGCGGGCGTACGGAGCTGCTGCGGGCCGTGGTCGCCTCCCTGGCCGCGGCCGAGCGCCCCGACCGGCTGGGCATCGTCCTGATGGACGGCCGGGACAGCGTGGGCTCCGCGGGCACCTCCTCCGGGGCGGGCGTCCAGGGCGACGGCCTGCGGGTCTGTACGGACGTCCCGCACGTGACGACCCACCTCACCGCCAACGACCCCGTCCGGATGCGGGAGTTCGCGCAGTCCCTCAGTGCCGAGCTGAAGCGCCGGTCCGAACTGCTGGGCCGCGGCGGGTTCGCGGAGTGGCACACCGGCCGGGAGCTCTCGGGCCGGGTCGTCGCCCAGCGCGCGACCGGCACGACCGCGACGGGCGACCTCGACAGCCCGCCCAGCTCGACCCTGCGCCTGCGCCCGGGAGCCGCCCGCCGGCAGACCGAGGCGGCACCGGCGCTGCCCCGGCTCGTGGTCGTCGTGGACGACCTGGACGCCCTGGTCCGCCCCGCGCTCGGCTCGCCCGGCCGGCCCGCCGCGGGCTCCGTCGTGCGGGCGCTGGAAGCCGTGGCCCGCGAGGGCGGGCGCCTCGGCGTCCACCTGGTGGCCGCCGCCGCCCCGGGCGGCCGTACGGCGGAGACCGAACCCGCCCGGCGGGCCACCCTGCGCGTGACCCTGGAGGCCCCGGCCACCGGACCGGACCAACCGGCCCCGGGCCGCGGCCGGCTGACCTGGCCCGACGGCCGGTCCGCCCCCTTCCAGGGCGGCCGCGTCACGGGCCGCATCCCCCGCACGGCGACGCTCCGCCCGACGGTCGTCCCTCTCGACTGGCACCGCACGGGCGACCCCCCGGCCCGCCGCACCGTACGAGAACTGGGCAACGGCCCCACCGACTTGGCCCTCCTGGCCAGTGCCCTGGAACGAGCGGCCCGGGAGGTCTCGGCCACGGAGGTGCCCTCACTGCTGTGACGCTCCCGCCTCCCGGGCCGACGGTCACGCCCACACCGAACACCCGGTCACGACGCGGTCACGATCCCCCGGTTGACAACGGACGCGCACTTGCCGACCCATTCCGACGGGCGTAGACCAGATCCACGGGACAGCGCTCGACGTTCGACGAAGATCGAAGAACGGGGCAGTGATGCGCAGCACGAGCAGCAAGAACCGGACACTCAAGGCCGCCAAACCCGCCGCCGCCCTCCTCGCGGCAGCCCTCGCGCTGGCACTCACCGGCTGCGGCGGCAACGACAACAAGAGCAGCAACGGCGGCTCCACGGCGAGCGCGAGCGGCAGCGGTGGCGGCGTGACGCTGCCCAAGCTCGACGGCCAGACCCTCGAGGTCGCCGCCGTCTGGACCGGCGCCGAGCAGAAGAACTTCATGAAGGTCATGGAGGAGTTCACGAAGCGGACCGGCGCCAAGATCAACTTCGTGCCCACGGGCAACAACACCTCGACCTTCCTCGGGACCAAGATCCAGGGCGGCAAGCCGCCGGACATCGCCTTCCTGCCCCAGGTGGGTGTGCTGCACCAGTTCGCGGACAAGGGCTGGCTCAAGCCCATGGGCGCGGACGCCAAGGCCCAGCTGGACAAGAACTTCTCCAAGGGCTGGGTCGACCTGGGCGCCTGGAAGGGCAAGCAGTACGGCGTCTACGCCAAGGCCGCCAACAAGTCCCTGGTCTGGTACAACACCGCGGCCTTCCAGGCGGCGGGCATCACGAGCACGCCCAAGACCTGGCAGACCTTCCTCAGCACCGCGCAGACGCTGTCGGACGCCGGTTCCCCCGCCGTCTCCGTCGCCGGTGCGGACGGCTGGACGCTCACGGACTGGTTCGAGAACGTCTACCTCTCGCAGGCCGGGCCGGACAAGTACGACGAGCTGGCCGCGCACAAGATCAAGTGGACGGATCCGTCGGTCACGAAGGCGCTCACCACGCTCGCCCAGCTCTGGGGCAAGAACGACCTGATCGCGGGCGGCAACAAGGGTGCGCTGAACACGGAGTTCCCGAAGTCGGTCACCCAGACCTTCTCCGGTGACAACCCGGCCGCGATGGTCTTCGAGGGCGACTTCGTGACGGCCAACATCAACGCCGACACCAAGGCCGTGCTGGGCAAGGACGCCAAGGTCTTCCCGTTCCCGACCGTCGGCGGCATCGCGCCCGTGGTCAGCGGCGGCGACGTCGCCGTGGCGCTCAAGGACGGCAAGGGCGCCCAGGCGCTGCTGACCTTCCTGGCCTCCACCGACGCGGCCGCCATCTGGGCGGCGCAGGGCGGCATCCTCTCCCCCAACAAGGAGATGGACCAGAGCGCCTACAAGGACGACATCACCCGCCAGATCGCGAAGTCGCTGCTCGCGGCCGGTGACAACTTCCGGTTCGACATGTCCGACCAGGCGCCGGCCGCCTTCGGCGGTACGGCGGGCGTCGGCGAGTGGAAGGACCTGCAGGACTTCCTGCGCAACCCCAAGGACGTCGCCGGCACCCAGCAGAAGCTGGAGGCCGACGCGGCCAAGGCCTACTCGACCGGCTGACGACGCGCCATGACGTCGGTAGCGAATACGACGGGGGGCGCCGGCACACTGCCGACGCCCTCCGTCTCGCCGCGCAAGAGCGTCACGGGCACACGGCTGTGGGTGGCGGTGCTGTTCCTGCTGCCCGCGCTCGTGCTGCTCGGGGCGCTCGTGGTCTACCCGATCGTGTACTCGATCTGGCGCAGTCTCTACGACGCCGACGGCTCCGGCTTCGTGGGGCTGAAGAACTACGGCGACATCTTCTCCAACAGCTCCACGCTGACCGCCGTACGCAACACGGCGATCTGGGTCGCGGTGGCCCCGGCCGTCGTCACCGCGCTCGGTCTGATCTTCGCCGTGCTGACCGAACGGGTGCGCTGGGGAACGGCGTTCAAGCTCATCGTCTTCATGCCGATGGCGATCTCGATGCTCGCCGCCGGCATCATCTTCCGCCTGGTGTACGAGCAGGACCCCAACCTGGGCGCCGCCAACGCGGTCGTCAAGAGCATCCACGACACCTTCGTGTCGTCCTCGGTGTATCCGGGCGCCCGGCCGAACGCGACGGCGAGCGACCTCAGACCCTCCGGCGGCGGGTCGTTCACGACGACCGGCACCGTGCAGGCGGGCACGCCCGCCCTGCTCCCGCTGGTCGGCATCGCCCCGAACAAGCTGCCCGGAAACCCCGAGAACGCCAAGGCGGCGACGGGCTCGGGCGTGACCGGCACCGTCTGGCTGGACTTCAAGCTGGGCGGCGGCGGCACGAAGGGCGAGATCGACCCGGGTGAGAAGGCGCTGAAGGGCGTGAAGGTGGAGGCGGTGAAGGGCGGCACGACGGTCGCCTCCGCCACCACCGCGGCGGACGGCACCTTCAGCCTTCCCGACCAGGCCGACGGAGCCCGGCTCAGGCTCCCCGCCTCGAACTTCTCGGCTCCGTACAACGGCATCGACTGGCTCGGCCCGACGCTCGTCACGCCGGCGATCATCGGCAGTTACGTGTGGATGTGGGCGGGCTTCGCGATGGTGCTGATCGCGGCGGGCCTCGCGGGCGTGGACCGCAACCTCCTGGAGGCGGCGCGGGTCGACGGGGCCAACGAGTGGCAGGTGTTCCGCAAGATCACCGTGCCGCTGCTCGCACCGGTCCTGGCGGTCGTCCTCATCACGCTGATGATCAACGTGATGAAGATCTTCGACCTAGTCTACATCATCGCCCCGCAGCCGAGTCAGCCC
This sequence comes from Streptomyces sp. NPDC101225, assembly GCF_044767585.1. Taxonomy (NCBI): domain Bacteria; kingdom Bacillati; phylum Actinomycetota; class Actinomycetes; order Kitasatosporales; family Streptomycetaceae; genus Streptomyces; species Streptomyces sp. NPDC101225. The sequence continues at coordinate 44,443 of NZ_JBIWOE010000053.1, read as the reverse complement.
GACGCCAACGTCCTGGCGCTGCAGCTGTTCCTGTCCTCCTTCGGCGGCGGCGGCAACGAGGGCGTCGGCAGCGCAATCGGCGTCATCCTGCTGCTGCTCGTACTGCCGGTGATGATCGTGAACATCCGCCGGCTGCGGAAGGAGCGCCGATGACCGCCCTCGACACGTCCGTGCACGGCAGGCGCTCCCTCGCCTCGCGGGTGGCGAGCGGTGCGGGGGGCGGGGTGATGCGGGTCTTCCTGATCCTCGTCGCCCTGTTCTGGCTGGTGCCCACCTTCGGCCTGCTGGTCTCGTCGTTCCGCGATCCGACCGACATCGCCTCCTCGGGCTGGTGGAAGGTGTTCACCGCGCCGAGCCAGCTCACCGCCAAGAGCTACAAGTCCCTGCTGGAGAACGACGCGATCACCCACGCGCTGTGGAACACGGTCTGGATCACGGTCCCGGCCACGCTGCTCGTGGTGCTCATCGGCGCGATGGCCGGATACGCCTTCGCCTGGATGGACTTCAAGGGCCGCGACTGGTGGTTCCTGGTGGTGGTCGCCCTGCTCGTCGTCCCCGTCCAGGTGGCCCTGATCCCGCTCGCCGACCTCTTCGGCAAGATCGGGATCTTCGGCGACATCATCGGTGTGGTCCTCTTCCACGTCGGCTTCGGACTGCCGTTCGCCATCTTCCTGTTGCGCAACTTCTTCGCGGAGATCCCGCGTGAACTCATGGAGGCGGCACGGCTGGACGGCGCCGGCGAGACCCGGCTGTTCTTCACCGTCGTCCTGCCGCTGGGCGCACCGGCGATCGCCTCCCTCGGCATCTTCCAGTTCCTGTGGGTGTGGAACGACATGCTGGTGGCGCTGGTGTTCTCCAGCTCCCAGTCGCAGCCGCTGACGGTCGCACTCCAGCAGCAGGTACGGCAGTTCGGCAACAACATCGACGTGCTGGCGCCCGGCGCGTTCATCTCGATGGTGGTCCCGCTGGTGGTGTTCTTCGCGTTCCAGCGGCAGTTCGTGTCCGGCGTGATGGCGGGCGCGGTGAAGTAGGCCCGACGGCGAAGCGGGCCTGACGACAACGGAACGAAGGGGTCGGGACGTCACGGTCCCGGCCCCTTCCGTTCACCGGCAATCCCCCGTATGCCGTAGGGGACGTAACCAAGTCACTCCATCGGCCGTTCCCGGGCAAGGCCCAGTCGTCCGCGCAGACCCATGGATGTGCCTTGCCCAGGTTCAGTGTCATCGTCCCCGCGTACAAGGTTCAGGCGTATCTCCACGCATGCCTGGACTCGGTGCTGTCGCAGTCGTATCCCGATCTCGAACTGATCGCGGTCGACGACTGCTCGCCGGACGGCAGCGGCGCGATCATCGACCGCTACGCGGCCCGCGATCCGCGCGTGCGCCCCCTGCACCTGCCCGCGAACCGGGGCCTCGGCGGCGCCCGCAACGCCGGTATGGAGCAGGCGAGCGGCGACTACCTGATCTTCCTGGACGGCGACGACACCCTCACCCCGCACGCCCTGCGCTCGATCGCCGACCGCCTGAAGGAGACCGGCGAACCGGACGTCCTGGTCTACGACTACGCGCGCACCTACTGGTCGGGCGAGACCGTCCGCAACGTGGTCTCGGTGCAGCTGACCGAGCAGGGCCCGGCCCCCTTCCGCCTGGAGGACCGCCCGGGCCTGCTGCACCTGCTGATGGTGGCCTGGAACAAGGCCTGCCGGCGGGAGTTCGTCGAACGCGAGGGCTTCACCTTCCCGCCGGGCTACTACGAGGACACCCCCTGGACCTTCCCGGTCCTGATGAGCGCGGAGTCCCTCACGACGCTGGACCGCGTCTGCGTGCATTACCGCCAGCGCCGCCAGGGCAACATCCTGGGCACCAGCAGCCGGCGGCACTTCGACGTGTTCGACCAGTACGACCGGGTCTTCGCGTTCCTCGACGAGCACCCCGAACTCGCCCGCTGGCGGCCGGTGCTGTTCCGCCGCATGGCCGACCACCTCGCCAAGATCTTCTCCCACCGCGAGCGTCTGCCGCGCGGCGCGCGTGCCGAGTTCCTGCGCAAGGCCCGCGCCCACCACCGCCGTTACCGCGTCCGGGGCGCACCGCTGCCGGCACCCGCACGTCTGCGGCACACCCTGGTCCGCTGGGGCCTGCACCGCACATACCGCTGCCTCCAGCACACGGCGACGCTGTACCGCAGGACCGCCAAGCTGGGCGTGGGGCTCCTGCGCACCGCGCGGGCGGCGGCCCTGCGGCTGCACTACCGCCTCCAGCTCCGCCTCCCGCTGCGCGCCGACCGCGCCGTCTTCACCGCGTCCGACGGGCGTGGCCACGGCTGCCACCCGGGCGCCCTGGAGGCGGCGTTCCGCGCGCACGCGCCGCACATCCGCACGGCGTGGATCGCCCGCCCCGAGCACCACCACACCGTCCCGGCGGCCACCGGGCGGGTCAGCCCCGGCACGGCCGCCTACTGGACGGCCCTGGCCCGTTCCAAGTACCTCGTGTCCAACGCCGAGTTCGAGCGCCGTCTGGTCAAGCGCCGCGGCCAGGTCCTCGTGCAGACGCACGGCGGCACCCCGCTCGGGCACATGGGCCTGGATCTCCAGGAACGCCCCGCGGCCGCCCGCGACATGGACTTCGCCGCGCTCCTGGACGGCGTCGACACATGGGACTACGTCCTGTCCGGCAACCTCCACTCCACGCTGACCTGGGAGCGCGTCTTCCCGGGCGGCTACACCACCCTGGAGCACGGCAGCCCCCGCAACGACGTGTTCCAGAAGGCGACGTCGGCGGACGTGGCCCGACTGCGCGCCTGTCTCGGCATCCCCGAGGACAGCGTGGCCGTGCTGTACGCGCCCTGCCGCCGCGACTACCGCCGCACCCAGCGCTCCCCGCTGGACCTGGAACGTCTCCTGCGCCGCCTGGGCCCCCGCTTCGTCGTCCTGGCGCGGACGCACGACCCCGTGCAGCAGGGCGTGCGGATCATCGACGTCACGGGCCATCCCAGGATCGAGGATCTCTGCCTCGCCTCGGACGCCCTGCTCACCGACTACGAGCCGATCATGTTCGACTACGCCGGCCTGGACCGGCCGATCGTGATCCACGCCGACGACTGGGCCGCGTACGAGGCGGCCCGGGGCACCTACTTCGACCTGCGCTCCTTCCCGCCGGGCGCGGTGGCCCGCAGCGAGGACGAGCTGATCGACATCTTCGCCACCGGCCACTGGCGCGGCTCCCGCTCCACCCAGTTGCGCACCGCCTTCCGCGAGCGCTTCTGCCCGCACGACGACGGGCGCGCGGCCGAGCGCGTCGTCCGCCGGGTCGTCCTGGGCGAGACCGACCTCCCCCCGGTGATCCCGCCGGCCGAGCGTCACCCCGTGCCGTCCGCGGCCGCGGCCCGCATCCGTTCCCCGCAGGCCACCGTGCCGCAGCCCGCCGGCCCGGCGACCGTCACCGACGTCCACTGAACGCCGTTCTCGATCAGGGGAGTTCGCATGCCCTCCAGCCCGTCGCGGCCCACACCGAGCAGACCGTCCACCTGGCGTCCCGCAGGCCGGCCGGGGCGGCTCGGCTGAGCCCACGACCGCCGAGCCCCGCAAGCACCTCGACAGAAAGAGCAGAATGCCCCGCTTCAGCATCATCGTCCCGTCGCACGGGGTGTCAGGCCGGCTGTCCCAGGCGCTGGACTCCGTCCTGACGCAGTCCTTCGGCGACTTCGAGCTGATCCCGGTCTGCGACGCGCCCGGCACGCCCGCGGCGGACGTCGCCGCCGGACACGCCGGGCGGGACTCCCGGGTCAGCCCGGTGCACGCGCCCCCGTCGGGCGGCCTGGCCGGGGCGCGCAACACCGGGCTGCGGGCGGCGACCGGCGCGTACCTGCTGTTCCTCGACGGCGACGACGTCCTCGTCCCGGGCGCGCTGGCGGCGCTGGACGCCCGCCTCACCGAGACCGGCGAGGTGGACGTCCTGTACGTCGAGCACGAGCGCGTCCCCTGGTGGGAGGGCGAGCCCGGCAACCCGGCCGCCCTGGTCCTGCCGAAGCGGCCGGCGGGCGCCTTCTCCCCCGACGAGGTGCCGGAGCTGACCGGCGTGCAGCTCCCGGCGTGGAGCGCGGCCTACCGCAGGACCTTCCTGGCCGAGCGGCAACTAGCCTTCCCCGCGGGGTACTTCACCGACGTCGGCTTCGGCGGCCTGGTCCTGCTGAGGGCCGAGAAGGCCGCCGTCCTGCACCAGGTAGTGGTCCGGCACCTGGTGCGCAGGCAGGGCAGCCGGCTCGGCCTGCCCGGTGAGCACCACCTCGAACTCCTCACCCAGACCGACCTGGTGCTGACCCGCGCCGCCGAGGAGGGCCTGTCCCCCGACCGGCTGGGCCCGCTCTTCGAGCAGCTCTTCGCGGCCGTGCTGAAGACCGCCGCCCATCCCGGGCGGCTGCCCGCCGGGCGCCGTGCCTTCTTCCGGCAGGCGAGCCGGCTCTACCGGCGCCACCGGCCCGCCGGTCACCGCCTGCCGGGCGGCAGCCTCGGCGTGCAGCACCGGCTGCTGGCGACCGGCGCGTACACCGCCTTCCGCGCCCTGCGCGGCGTCAACCGGTCGGTGGCCGGGGCGGCCGGGCGCCTGCCGCGGCCGCGCATGGTGCGCACCCGTCTGCGGTACGCGCGCGCCCTGCGCCGCCCGCTGGACGCCGGCCTCGCGGTGTACTGCGCGTACTGGGGACGCGGCTACGCCTGCAACCCGGCCGCGATCCACGCCAAGGCCCGCGAACTCGCCCCGCACCTGCGCTCGGTGTTCCTGGTCGAACCGGACCAGGCGCACACCCTGCCCGGGGACGTCGAGCACGCGGTCATCGGCAGCGCGAAGTACTGGGACGTGCTGGCCCGCGCCAAGTACCTCGTCAACAACGCCAACTTCGCGGACGCCGTCGTCAAGCGCGCGGGCAGCGTGCACCTGTCGACGCAGCACGGCACCCCGCTGAAGAAGATGGGTGTCGACCAGGCGACGTACCCGGTGGTGGCGGCCGCGACCGGCAGCTTCGGCAAGCTGCTGGCCCGCGTCGACCGCTGGGACTACAACCTCTCCTCCAACCGGCACTCCACCCAGATGTGGGAGCGGGCCTTCCCGGCCGTGCACGAGACCCTCGAGTACGGCTATCCGCGCAACGACGTCTACTACACGGCGACCGCGGACGACGTGACCCGCATCCGGCGCGAACTGGGCATCCCCGAGGGCAAGACGGCCCTTCTCTACGCGCCCACCCACCGCGACCACCACACCGGCTTCGAGACGGGCCTGGACCTGCGGGCCCTGTGCGAGGAGATCGGCGAGGACTTCGTCGTCCTGCTGCGCGCCCACTACTTCTACGACCGGGGCACCGCGAAGCACACCGGTCAGGTCATCGACGTCACCGCGCACCGCTCGTCCGAGGACGTGTGCCTGGCCGCCGACGCGCTGATCACCGACTACTCGTCAATCATGTTCGACTACGCCAACCTGGACCGGCCCGTCGTCGTCTACGCGGACGACTGGGACGTCTACCGGGAGCTGAGAGGCGTCTACTTCGACGTGCTGGAGCACCCGCCGGGAGCGGTGGCGCGCACCCCCGGCGAGCTGGCCCGCGTCTTCCGCGACGGCTCCTGGGCGGGCGCGGAGTCCGCCGCGGCCAGGGCCGCCTTCCGGGCCCGCTTCTGCGAGTTCGACGACGGCCTCGCCGCCGAGCGCGTCGTGCGGCGGGTGCTGCTGGGCGAGCCGCCCGAGTCGATCCCGCCCGTGGTCCCGCTCGCGGAGCGCGTCCCGGCCCCCGCCGCCTCCCCCCTCGTAAGGAGCTGAGCTCAGCCGTGCCCCGCTTCAGCATCATCGTCCCCGTCTTCAAGGTGCAGGGCTTTCTGCACGAGTGCATCGACTCGGTGCTCGGACAGTCGTACCCGGACTTCGAGGTGATCGCCGTCGACGACCGCTCGCCCGACGGCTGCGGCGCGATCCTCGACGCGTACGCGGCGCGCGACGAGCGGGTGCGGGTGCTGCACCTGCCCGAGAACGTCGGCCTCGGCCGGGCCCGCAACGCGGGCCTGGAGCGGGCGCGCGGCGACTACGTCCTCTTCCTCGACAGCGACGACTTCTACACCCCGGGCCTGCTGGCCGCCGTCGCCGACCGGCTCGGGAGCGCCGAGGACCCGGACATCCTGGTCTTCGACCACGTCCGCACGCACTGGTGGGGCCGGGGCGGCCCCAGCGACGCCTCCGTCCTGCTGGCCGCGGCCGGACAGGACGTCTTCAGCCTGCGCGAGAGCCCTCAGTACGCGCATCTGTTCCTGGTCGCCTGGAACAAGGCGTACCGGCGCGCCTTCTTCCAGCAGCACGCACTGCGGTACCAGCCGGGCCTGTACGAGGACGCGCCGGTCACCTACCGGTCGATGGTGCTGGCGGAGCGCATCGCGTGCCTGAACCGCATCGGTGTGGAGTACCGGCAGCGCCGGCAGGGCGCGATCACCAAGACCCCGGGGCGCCGGCACTTCGACATCTTTCCGCAGTACGAGGGCCTGTTCGCCTTCCTGGAGGAGCGCGACGACCTCGCCTGGGCCCGGCCGCCGCTCTTCGAGCGGGCCCTGGACCACATGCTGTTCGTGATCGCCCGCGAGGACCGGGTGACCGCGGCGGACCGGCCGGCCTTCCACCGTGAGATGCGCGCCTTCCACGACCGCCACCGGCCCGCGGACTTCACCCCGCCGCAGGGTCCCCGCGGCACCGAGATGCGGCTGCTGGCCTCCTCGCCCTACGCCTCCTACGCGGCCCTGCGCGCCGGGCGCGGTCTGCGCGCCCTGGCCGGCGCGGGCAAGCGCCGCACCGTGGGCAGGGCCTCGAAGGCGGCCCGGCGCGCCGCGTACGGCGTCCGCTCGAAGCTCCCGCTCGACCCGCACCTGGCGGTCTACTCGGCGACCCATCACGCGGGGGTGCACGGCGACCCGGCCGCGATCCACGCCAAGGCCCGCGAACTCGCCCCGCACATCAGGGGCGTGTGGGTGGTCCGTCAGGACGCGGTGGACGCGCTGCCGCCGGGCACCGACTACGTGACGCCGGGCTCGCGGGGCTACCACGCGGTGGCGGCCCGGGCCACGTACTGGGTGAACAACGTCAACTGGCCCGGCGCCCTGCCCAAACGCCCCGGCAGCGTCCACCTCCAGACCCACCAGGGCACGCCGCTCAAGCACATGGGCGCCGACCTGCTGGACAAGCCCGGCGCCCGGCACGGCTTCAGCGTGCCGAAGATGCTGCACCGCGCCGACCGCTGGGACCTGAGCCTGGTCGCCAACCGGCACTCCGAGCTGGTGTGGGACCGGGCGTACCCCTGCCACTTCACCTCGCTGCGCACGGGCAGCCCGCGCAACGACGTGCTGGTCGACGCCCCCGCACAGCGCGCCGCCGCCGTCCGCGAGCGGCTCTCGATCCCCGCCGGGAACACCGTCGTGCTGTACGCGCCGACCCGCCGCGAGTACCGCCGGGGCGGGCACGTCGACCGGATCGACCTGGCCCGGTTCGCGGCCGACCTCGGCGCCGGCCACACCCTCGTCGTACGGCTGCACCCCTCCCTCGCCACCGGCACGGCACGCGGCCTGGGCCTCGCCGATCTGCACGCCCGGGGCGTCCTGGTGGACGCGACCGACGAGCCGCACGTCGAGGACGTGATGCTCGCCTCCGACGTGCTGGTCACGGACTACTCGGCCCTGATGTTCGACTACGCCAACCTGGACCGGCCGATCGTGGTCCACGCCGACGACTGGGCCGCGTACGCGGCGAGCCGGGGCGCCTACTTCGACATCACCGCCGAGGCGCCGGGCCATGTGTCGCGCTCCTACCGGGAGCTGGCGTGGCTGTTCGCCTCGGGGACCTGGCAGGACGCGGAGGCGGCGGGCCTGAGGGCCGCCTTCCGCGCGCGGTTCTGCGAGTTCGACGACGGGCGGGCCGCCGAACGGGTCGTCCGCACGGTGCTGCTGGGCGAGCGGCCGGCGCCGCCGCAGCCGGCGCCGCTGCTTCCCGCGCCCGCCACCGAGCGTGCGCCCTCGCTGAACTGACGGTCCGTCACGGACGGACACGAAGGCGCGGACGCCGGGTGACCGGCGTCCGCGCCCGACAGGTGCCGGACGAGCTCTACTCGATGACGAGCTCGACGTCGATGTTGCCGCGGGTCGCGTTGGAGTACGGGCAGACCTGGTGGGCGGTCTCCACCAGCTTGCGGCCGGTCGGCTCGTCCACGGTGTCGGGCAGTTCGACGCGGAGGGTGACCGTGAGGCCGAAGCCCTCGCCCTGCTTGCCGAGGCCGACCTCGGCGGTCACAGCGGCGTCGCTGACGTCGACCTTGGCCTGGCGGCCGACGAGGCCGAGGGCGCTGCCGAAGCAGGCGGCGTATCCGGCGGCGAACAGCTGCTCCGGGTTCGTGCCCTCCCCGTTGCCGCCCAGCTCCACCGGCGGGGCCAGCTTGACGTCGACCTTGCCGTCGTTGGTGAAGGCTCGGCCGTCCCGGCCGTGGGTGGCGGTGGCGACAGCGGTGTAGAGCGCGTCCATGGAAACCATCCCTCTCGAAGTCACGTTCCGGCGGCTCTTCCGCGGCCGCCTCACGACCATAAGTAGAGCACACAATTCAATTGTGCACAACTAAATGGTCCCGCGGGAGCTACCCTGGTTCCATGTCCACCACGCCCGACGCCCCGGCCACCGACTGGCTCCGGCTCGACCAGCAGATCTGCTTCTCCCTGAACGCCGCGTCCCGCGCCTTCGGCGGCGTCTACCGCGTCCTGCTCAAGGACCTCGGCCTCACCTATCCGCAGTACCTGGTGATGCTGGTGCTGTGGGAGCACGGCGACCTGCCGGTCAAGAAGCTGGGCGAGCATCTGCGGCTCGACTCCGGCACCCTCTCCCCGCTGCTCAAGCGGCTGGAGGCGGCCGGCCTGGTCCGGCGCGAGCGCAGCACCCGGGACGAGCGCTCGGTGGAGGTGGGGCTGACCGCGGAAGGCACCGCCCTGCGTGGGCGGGCGGAGCAGGTGCCGCGCCGCATCGCCGCCGCCACGGGCTTCGACGTCGGGGAGATCCGTCAGCTGCGGGCCCGGCTCGACGAGCTCACCAGCGCGCTGGACGCGGCCGCGGTGTCGTCGGAACCGGCGTAGCGGGCGCCGGCGCGGCCCCGGACCCGGCCGCGCGGTGCGCCCCCGGCGCGGCCGCCGCACGCGCCGGGCGGCGGACGTAGAGGCAGAAGGCCACCCGGCCGCTGACGTACTTCCCCCGGGCGGTGAACCGCTCCTCCACGACCTGGAGTTTGACGCGGTCGGTCGGGTTGCCCGGCCGCCGGTCCGAGTTCAGCATCCTGGAGTCGGCGACGACCCACAGGCGCTTCAGGCCGACCAGCTTGCGCCGCAGTTCCGCCGGAGTGGTCTCCAGGCCGCTCAGCGTCCCCGACCGCGGCCCGGACTCCGTCAGGGCGATGTCGCGGGCCTCCCGGAACCCCTTCGGATACGTCAGCGCGGCGAGCCGCCAGCTCGACGGCAGGTACAGGACGGGGTCGCCGGGGCGGATGTCGCGGGCCGCGACGGCGGCCACGGCCGCGAGGTTCTCGGGGCGGTGGGCCGGGGAGCGGTCCTGCCGGTACAGCGGGAGGCACTGGACGAAGGCGGCGGTGACGGCGAGGACGCCGGTGAGCGTGCCGAGGCGGCCGGGGCGCGGCCGCGGGCCGCCCGGCCGCAGCCGCGCCAGGAACACGACCACGCGGTCGGTGCCCGCGGCGGCCAGCAGCGGCGCGCCCGCCAGCGCGTAGAGCACGTAGCGCTCGTGGAACAGCGGCCGGTACTGCGACACGGAGATCAGGATCGCGGGTGGCAGCACCAGCAGCGGCAGCGCGACCACCGCCGTGCGCCGGGCCGTGACCCCGAGCGCCACCAGGGCGACGCAGACCCAGAACACCACGCCCGCCGGTCCGGCGGCGAAGTCCCGCACCAGCTGTTCCACCTTGTCCCAGTCCGGCGCGACCAGCCACGAGACCTGGCCGGACTGCCGCTGCGACACCCACACCACCGGCAGTACGACGACGCCCACGAGCCCGGCCGCGCGCAGCCAGTCGCGCCACACCGTCCGCGGCGCCCGCGCCAGTCCCAGGGTCGTCGCGTGCGCGCACAGGGCGAGCACGACCAGCTCGTGCAGCACGGAGGTCAGCGCGAGGAGGCCGCCGTACCGCCACCACCAGCCCGGACGCGGCCGCCCCTGCACCACCGGCACCAGCAGCAGGGTCGCCCCCACGACCCCCGCGGAGACGAGGGCGTACGACCGCCCCTCCTGTGCGTAGTGGCCGGTCAGCGGGGTGATCGCGTAGATCAGGCCGGCCCACAGGCCGACCCGCGGCCGGGCCAGCCGTACGCCCAGCGCCGCGACCAGGCCGGCCGTCGCGGCCGCCCCGCACACGGACGGCAGGCGCAGGACGACCTCGCCGGGGTGGACCGCGAGCACGAGGTGCATGGCGAGGTAGTACAGGCCGTGCACCGCGTCCATCCCGTGCAGCAGCTGCCAGATCTGCGGCACCGAGCGCCGCCCGACCAGGAAGGTGACGCTCTCGTCGCCCCACATCCCACCCCGGTCGAGACCCCACAGCCCGATCGCGAGCATGACGGCCGTGGGGACCGCCACGGCCACGGCCTCCGTACGCATCCGCCGGCGGTTCGCCCGCCCCGCCACCTCGATCAGCACACGGCTGATTTTGGGCGGTAGCCATGCTCTTGCCATGGATTGACGGTGTTTCAGACGCTGCACACCATTCGCCCGGCTTACCATCCGGTGTGATGAACGCAGTGACGACCACCGTGACGACCGCCGTCCGGAAACACCGCCTCCTCGCTCTCGGCGGCGCCTGGCTCGCCACCCGGGCCCTGATGCTGTGGCTGCTCGTCCACAACGCCGCCCCCCTGCTCGGCCGGGGTTCGGTCGCCCGCGAGGTGTCGCGTCTCTACCAGCACTGGTACGGCGTCCTCGCGCAGGGCGCCTTCCCCGCGCACGACCCCCTCTGGCAGTACCCGCCGGGCGCGGGCCCGGTGCTGCTGTCGCCCGCGCTGCTGCCGGGCCTGACGTACTTCCAGGCGTTCGTGGCCCTCACCCTCGCCGCCGACGCGGCCATCACGCTGGCGCTGACCGGGGCCGGCACCCGCCCCGGCCGCACGCTCCTCGGGGCCGCCCTGTGGATCGGCGCCCTCCCGCTTCTGCTGCACATGCCGCTCGTCCGCTACGACGTGCAGGTCACGGCGCTCGCCGTCCTCTCCCTGCTGGCGCTGCCGCGCCTGACGCGCGCGTACGGGGCGTTCGCGGCGCTCGGCGCGCTGGTGAAGGTGTGGCCGGCGCTGGTGCTGCTGGGTGCGCCGCGAGGGCGGGCGACGCGTTCCGCGTGGACCTGGGCCGCCGCCACGGGCACCGCGGCGCTCGCCCTGCTCACGGCCCTGTTCACCGACCCGCTCGCGTTCCTGGAGGAGCAGGGCGGGAGGGGCGTGCAGATCGAGTCCCTCGGCGGCACGGCGCTCGCGCTCGCGACGCACGCCGGGTGGCCCGGGCAGGTCCGCTACCAGTACGGCTCGCTGGAGTTCACCGGCCCGCACGTCCGGACCGTCGCGCACCTGATGCTCGCGCTCACGGCGGCGGCCTTGGCGCTGCTGCTCCTGTGGCGGCTGCGGGCCCGGCACTGGACGCCCGCGACACCGTTCGACGCCGCGCTGAGCGCCGTGCTCCTGTTCACCGTCACCAGCCGGGTGATCAGCCCGCAGTACATGATCTGGCTGCTGGGCGCGGCGGCCGTGTGCCTGACCTCGCGGCACACCGTGCAGCGGCCGGTGGCCGCCCTGGTCGTCGTCGCCACCGCGATCACCGCCGTGGCCTATCCCGCCCTGTACTCCGAGGTCAGGGAGTGCACCTGGACGGGCTGCGCCCTGATGCTGGCCCGCAACGGCCTGCTGGCCGCGGCAGCCGTCCTGTCCCTCACCCGGCTGTGGCGCTCCACCGCCACGCCGCCGCCGGCCCCGCCGCGGCCGCACCGCGCGCCCCCGGACACCCAGGCAGTTCCCGCCGCCGTGCACGCGTGACGCGCCCGCCTGCTTCACTGATACCGGCCTCAGGGGGACACCGCACATCACAGGCCAACTGACGAGGGGACGGCCGCACATGACCTGGCTGATCACCGGCGGCGCCGGCTACATCGGGGCGCACGTCGTCCGCGCGATGACCGCGGCGGGCGAGCGGGCCGTGGTCTACGACGACCTGTCGACGGGCATCGCCGAGCGCGTACCGGACGAGGTGCCGCTGGTGACGGGGTCGACCCTGGACGGCGAGGGGATCGCCCGCGTCCTCGCCGACCACGAGGTCACCGGAGTCGTGCACCTGGCGGCGAAGAAGCAGGTGGGCGAGTCCGTGGATCTTCCCCTGCACTACTACCGGGAGAACGTCGAGGGCCTGCGCGTGCTCCTGGAGGCGGTGACGGCGGCCGGTGTCGCGTCGTTCGTCTTCTCCTCGTCCGCGGCCGTGTACGGCATGCCCGACGTGGACCTGGTGACGGAGCGGACGCCGTGCGCGCCCATGTCGCCGTACGGGGAGACCAAGCTGGCCGGTGAGTGGCTGGTCCGCGCGACCGGCCGGGCGACGGGCCTCGCCACGGCCTCGCTCCGCTACTTCAACGTGGCGGGCGCGGCGGCCCGCGAACTCGCGGACGTCGGCGTCCACAACCTCATCCCCATGGTCTTCGAGAAGCTCACCGAGAACGCGCCCCCGCGCATCTTCGGCGACGACTACCCGACCCCCGACGGCACCTGCGTACGCGACTACATCCACGTGGTCGACCTGGCCGAGGCCCATGTCGCGGCCGCCCGCGCCCTGCGCTCCTCCCCCGGCCGCGACCTCACCCTCAACATCGGCCGCGGGGAGGGCGTGTCCGTCCGCGAGATGATCGACCGCATCAACGCCCTCACCGGTTACGACCGCCCGCCGACGGTCACCGCCCGCCGCCCCGGCGACCCGGCCCGCGTCGTGGCGTCCGCCGACCGCGCCGCGACGGAACTGTCCTGGACGGCGAAGCACGACGTCCAGGACATGATCACGTCGGCGTGGGAGGGCTGGGTCCGGCTGCATCCGGAGGCGGCGCGGGGCTGAGCGCCCAGGAGCCCTGCGGCCGGCCGCGGACGGGTGCGTGCTCCTGGACGGCGGTCAGCGCGAGTTCGCCGGCCTGCTCGGGGTCACCCGGGTCACCGCCAACCGGGCTCTCGCGCGCCCGCGCCGCGACGGTCTCGTCGGGCCGGCCCGGGACGGCGGGATCGAGATCCTGGCACCGGCGCCGCCGGCCCCGCCGCCCGGTCAGAGCGCCTTGACCGCCGCCGCCGTGGCCCGGGCCAGCGACGCCAGGTAGCCCTTCGGCAGCCTGGGGCTGCGGATCACCACCGAGCGCCAGTACAGGGGGCCGGAGACCAGGTCGAGGGCGAGCTCGTCGTCGAACCCCTCGCGGATCTCGCCACGCTGCTCGGCGGCGACCAGGATCTTGCTGGCCACGCCCTCCTGGCCCTCGCGCAGGGTCTTCTGCATGGCCTCGGCGATCTCGGGGTTGCGGGCCGCCTCGGCCTGCAGGTCCGGGATGATCTGCGAGGCCACGGGGTGCCGCAGGGCCCGCGAGGTGACCTCGTACAGCAGCCGCAGATCGCCCTCCAGGCTGCCCGTGTCCGGCGTGGGCAGGCCCATCACCGCGATCGCCGAGACGACGTCGAGCACCAGATGCAGCTTGGAACGCCAGCGCCGGTACACCGCGGTCTTGCCGACGCCCGCGCGCCGCGCGATCCCCTCGATGGACATGCGTGCGTAACCGACGGCCGCCAGCTCCTCGAAGACGGCGGCCCGGATGGCCTCCGTCACGTCCTCCCGGAGTACGGCCGCACCGGCGGGAGTGCGGCGGCGCGGACGCGTCTGGGGCTCGTCGGCGTTCGTCGTCATGCGACCAGCATAGGGGCGTGACGACGAAACGGTTGCGTTCCGACGTCGATCGGGCCTACGCTCACGTTGCGACGATACGGTCCCGTCCCGACGTAAAAGAACCTCAACGGAAGCGTAAAGAAACGCCTCCCCCCGAGCGAAAGCAGCGGATGTGAGCCAGGTCCTCCACACACCGCCCCCGTCGCCGGCCCCGGCCGACGACGACCTCGCGGCGCTGGCCGCCCGTCATGGCCTCTCGGTCAGCGGCGCCCGCCCCTCCCTGCCCGCGTACGTCCGGCAGCTGTGGGCCCGGCGCCACTTCATCACCGCCTTCGCCACCGCCAAGCTCACCTCGCAGTACAGCCAGGCGAAGCTCGGCCAGGTCTGGCAGGTCATGACCCCGCTGCTGAACGCGGCGGTGTACTACTTCATCTTCGGTGTCCTGCTGCACACCAAGAAGGGTGTGCCGGACTACATCCCGTTCCTGGTGACGGGCGTGTTCATCTGGACGTTCACGCAGAGCTCGATCCTGGCGGGGACGCGCGCGATCTCCGGCAACCTCGGCCTCGTCCGCGCCCTGCACTTCCCCAGGGCCGCGCTGCCGATCTCCTTCTGCCTCCAGCAGCTGCAGCAGCTGCTGTTCTCCATGGCCGCGCTGGTCGTGATCCTGCTCTGCTTCGGCGTGCCGGTCGCCTTCTCCTGGGTGCTGGCGTTCCCCGCCCTGGTGCTGCAGTTCGCCTTCAACGCGGGCGTGGCGATGATCATGGCCCGGATGGGCGCCAAGACGCCGGACATCGCACAGCTGATGCCGTTCGTGCTGCGCACCTGGATGTACATCTCCGGCGTGATGTGGAACATCGACAAGCTGACCGGCAAGGGCAGCGGGCTGCCGTCCTGGGTGGCCCCGGTCCTCAAGGCCAACCCGGCCGCCGTCTACATCGACCTGATGCGCTACGCCCTGATCGACAGCTACCACGCGAAGCAGCTGCCGCCGCACGTGTGGGCGCTCGCGACCGGCTGGGCCCTGCTCGCCGGCGTCGGCGGCTTCATCTACTTCTGGAAGGCTGAGGAGACCTACGGCCGTGGCTGATCACGCGAACGACCCCCGCATCCCGACCGTCGTCGTGGACGGCGTCGACATCGTCTACCGGGTCAACGGCACCGGCGCCGGACGCGGCTCCGCCACCGCCGCGCTCAACCGCATGCTGCGCCGCGGGCACGCCGAGCGGGCGGCGGGCGTACGCACCGTGCACGCCGTCAGGAACGTCTCCTTCGTCTCCTACAAGGGCGAGGCGATCGGCCTGATCGGCACCAACGGCTCCGGCAAGTCGACCCTGCTGAAGGCGGTCGCGGGCCTGCTGCCGGTGGAGAACGGCCATATCTACACCAATGGCCAGCCCTCGCTGCTCGGTGTGAACGCGGCCCTGATGGGCGACCTGACCGGCGAGCGCAACGTCTTCCTCGGCGGCCTCGCGATGGGCATGTCCCGCGAGGAGATCAGGAACCGCTACCAGGACATCGTCGACTTCTCCGGGATCAACGAGAAGGGCGACTTCATCACCCTCCCCATGCGGACCTACTCCTCGGGCATGGGGGCCCGGCTGCGCTTCTCCATCGCCGCCGCCAAGGACCACGACGTGCTCCTCATCGACGAGGCCCTCGCCACCGGCGACCGGTCCTTCCAGAGGCGCTCCGAGCAGCGCATCCGCGCCCTGCGCGAGCAGGCGGGCACCGTGTTCCTGGTCAGCCACAACAACAAGTCGATCCGCGACACCTGCGAGCGGGTCCTGTGGCTGGAGCGCGGCGAACTGCGCATGGACGGCCCCACCGAGGACGTCATGAGGGAGTACGAGGCGTTCACCGGCGACAAGCGCGACAAGACCCGGCCCCGGCCGAAGGCGGCCGCGCCCAAGGTGCCGCAGCCCAGCTGAGCAACCGCGCACGAAGGGGGGCGCCCCGAGCCGTCCGGCCCGGCGCGCCCCCCTTCCGTCGCCCTTCGTGTCCTGTCGCCCTCGTCGCCGCGGGACCTACGAGTGCGTGCGCAGCAGCGTCCGCATCGTGCGCATGGCCACCGACAGGTTGGCGAGGTCGAACGTCTCCGAGCCCTGGATCTCGTCCAGCGTCGTGCGCGCCCGGCCCAGGATCGCGGCGTTCTTCTCCTGCCAGGTCTTGAAGCGCTGCTCGGGGGTCGAGGCGCCGTTGCCGACGGCCAGGACGTCCGAAGTGAGCGCCGCGTGGGCCGCGTACAGGTCCTCGCGGATGGAGGCGCGGGCCATGGACTGCCAGCGGTCCTCGCGGGGCAGCTCGATGATGCGGTCCATCAGCTGGGTGATGTGCAGCCGGTCGGCGAGGTCGTAGTACACCTCGGCCACGTCCATCGGCTCCTTGCCCATGCGGTCCGCGATCGAGACGATGTCGAGCGCCGGGAAGGCGGAGGAGAACCCGGCCACGCGCGTGGCCAGTTCGTCCGGGACGCCGACGGCGGTCAGCTCGTCGTAGATCTGCTGCCACCACTCGAGGTCCGCGCCGCGCAGCAGCTTGGTCAGCTGCTGCCAGACCTGCTCGACGCGCTCGGCGAAGAAGTCGACCGTCTCGGCGAGCTGGAGCGGCTGCGGCCGGTTGTTGAGCAGCCAGCGCGTGCCACGCTCCACCAGCCGCCGCGAGTGCAGCCGGATACGGGTCTGGACGTCCGCCTCGACCCGGTTGTCGAGCGCCTCCACCGCGTCCCACACGGGGGACGAGCAGAAGATCCTGCGGGCCGCGGTCTGCGCCCTGACGATCTCCTCCAGCGAGGCGCCGGTCTCCTCGCGCAGCCGGTGCAGATACGTCGTGCCACCGGTGTTGACCGTGTCGTTGACCAGGACGGTCGTGGTGATCTCACGGCGCAGCGGATGGCTGTCGATCCGCTCCCCGAACTCGCTGCGCAGCGCCGTCGGGAAGTAGGCGTGCAGCAGCCCGCGCAGGTACGGGTCGTCCGGCAGCGAGGTGTGCAGCAGCTCGTCGGCGACCGTGATCTTCGTGTACGCCAGCAGCACGGCCGTCTCGGGGCCGGTCAGGCCCTGGCCCTGGGCGAGGCGCTCGCGGATCTGGCGGTCGGTGGGCAGGAACTCCAGCGCCCGGTTCAGATGGCCCTCGCGCACCAGGTGCTTCATGAAGCGCTGCTGGGCGTGGAGCATGTCCTTCGACTGGGCCAGCGCGTTGGCGATCGCCGTGTTCTGCGCGTAGTTGTTGCGCAGGACCAGGCTGCCGACCTCGTCGGTCATCTGGGCGAGGATCTTGTTGCGCTGCTTGACGGTCATGTCGCCGTCCGCGACCAGGCCGTTGAGCAGGATCTTGATGTTCACCTCGTGGTCCGAGGTGTCCACGCCCGCGCTGTTGTCGATCGCGTCCGTGTTCATCTTGCCGCCCTGGCGAGCGAACTCGATCCGGCCGAGCTGGGTCAGGCCCAGGTTGCCGCCCTCGCCGACGACCCGGACGCGCAGGTCGGCGCCGTCGACGCGGATCGGGTCGTTGGCCTTGTCGCCGACGTCCGCGTGGGTCTCGGTGGACGCCTTCACATAGGTGCCGATGCCGCCGTTCCATAGCAGGTCCACCGGCGCCAGGAGGATCGCCCGCATCAGGTCGGCGGGGGTCATCTTGGTGACCTTGCCCTCGATGCCGAGGGCCTCGCGGATGTGCGCGTTGACCGGGATGGCCTTGGCGCTGCGCGGGAACACGCCGCCGCCCGTGGAGATCAGGTCCGTGTTGTAGTCGGCCCAGCTCGATCGGGGCAGCTCGAAGACGCGGCGGCGCTCGGCGTAGCCGGTGGCCGCGTCCGGGCTCGGGTCGATGAAGATGTGCCGGTGGTCGAAGGCGGCGACCAGGCGGATGTGCTCGCTCAGCAGCATGCCGTTGCCGAACACGTCACCGGACATGTCGCCGATGCCGACGACCGTGAAGTCCTCGCTCTGGGTGTCCACGCCCAGCTCCCGGAAGTGCCGCTCGACGGACTCCCAGGCGCCACGGGCGGTGATGCCCATGCCCTTGTGGTCGTAGCCCGCGCTGCCGCCGGAGGCGAAGGCGTCGCCGAGCCAGAAGTTGTAGCTGCCCGCGACCTCGTTGGCGATGTCGGAGAAGGTCGCGGTGCCCTTGTCGGCGGCGACGACGAGGTACGTGTCGTCCCCGTCGTGCCGGACCACGTCCTGCGGCGGCACGACCTCGCCGGCCACCATGTTGTCGGTGATGTCGAGCAGCGCCGAGATGAACGTCCGGTAGCTGGCGACGCCTTCGGCCAGCCACGCGTCCCGGTCCACGCCCGGGTCCGGCAGCTGCTTGGCGACGAAGCCGCCCTTGGCGCCGACCGGCACGATGACGGTGTTCTTCACCATCTGCGCCTTCACCAGGCCGAGGATCTCGGTACGGAAGTCCTCGCGCCGGTCGGACCAGCGCAGACCGCCGCGCGCGACCTTGCCGAAGCGCAGGTGCACGCCCTCCACCCGCGGCGAGTACACCCAGATCTCGTACGCCGGGCGGGGCGCCGGCAGGTCCGGGATCGCCTGCGGGTCGAACTTCATGGAGACGTACTCGTGCGGCTTGCCGCCCGCCGCCTCCTGGAAGAAGTTCGTCCTGAGCGTCGCCTTGATGACGGTCAGGAAGGACCGCAGGATCCGGTCCTCGTCGAGCGAGGCGACCTGGTCGAGGGCCGCTTCGACCTCTTCGAGCAGGGCGTCGACGATCTCGTGGCCCGCACGCTGGCGGTCCGGCGACATCCGCGCCTCGAACAGGGAGACCAGCAGCCGGGTGGTGTGGACGTTGTTGCGGAGGGTGTCCTCCATGTAGTCCTGCGAGAAGGTGGAGCCGGCCTGCCGCAGGTACTTCGCGTACGCCCGCAGCACCATCGCCTGACGCCAGGTCAGACCGGCGCTGAGCACGAGCGCGTTGAAGCCGTCGTTCTCCGCCTTGCCGGTCCAGGTCGCGGTGAAGGCGTCCTGGACGCGCTCGCGGGCGTCGTCGCCGCCGTAGTCCCCGCTGCCGTTCTGCGCCCGGGGCATGCGCAGGCCGAAGTCGTAGATCCACGCCGTGGTGCGGTCCGCGCACCGCAGTTCGTACGGCCGCTCGTCCGTCACCTCGACGCCGAGCCGGCTGAGGGCCGGCAGCACCGCGGACAGCGAGACGGCCTCGCCCTTGCGGTAGATCTTGAACCGGCGCTCCTCGGGTGCGGCGCCCACCGGCTCGTACAGGCTCAGGGCGAAGTCCTTGCCGCTCCTGGACTGGGCCTCGCTCAGCTCCTCGAGGTGGACCAGGTCGGCGACCGCGGCACGCGGCGTGTGGTCGGCCTTGTAGCCCTCGGCGAAGGCACTGCCGTACTTGCGCAGCAGTTCGGCGGCCTTCTCCTCGCCGCACTCGGCGTTCAGCGCCTCGGCGAAACCGTCCGCCCAGGAGCGCGCGGCCTCCACCAGGCGCGCCTCGATGCGCTCCTTGTCGGTGTCGGACAGCTGCGGCAGCTCGGTGCCCTGCGGGACGCGGACCACGAAGTGCAGCCGGGAGAGGATCGACTCGGTGTTCCAGGCCGTGAAGTCGACGCTGATACCGCCGAGTTCCTCCTTGAGGATGTCGATGATCCGCAGCCGGACGCCGGTGGTGTAGCGGTCGCGCGGGAGGTAGACGAGGGCGGAGTAGTAGCGCCCGTACTCGTCCTGGCGCAGGTAGAGCCTCAGCCGCCGGCGCTCCTGGAGGTAGAGCACGGAGGTGGCGATCGACTCGAGCTCGGCGGCCGGGGTCTGGAAGAGCTCGTCGCGCGGGTACGTCTCGAGGATCTGCAGCAGATCGCGCCCGTCGTGGCTGTTGGGCGAGAAGCCGGCGCGCTCCAGCACCTCCTCGACCTTGCGGCGGATGACCGGAACCCGGCGCACCGACTCGGTGTAGGCGGCGGAGGAGAACAGGCCGAGGAAGCGGCGCTCGCCGACGACGTTGCCGTCCGCGTCGAACTTCTTGACGCCGATGTAGTCCAGGTACGACGGCCGGTGCACCGTCGCACGGCTGTTGGCCTTGGTCAGGACGAGGAGCTTGTGCTCCCGGGCCTTGGCGCGGGCGTCGGCGGGCAGCCGCTCGAAGGACGGGCTGACCGGGTGGCCCTCCTCCTCGGAGTGGTGCGGGTCGGAGCGCAGGATGCCCAGGCCGGTGCCGGGCACGGCGGCCAGCGAGTCGTCCTCGCGCAGCTGGTACTCGCGGTAGCCGAGGAAGGTGAAGTGGTCGGCGGACAGCCAGCGCAGCAGCTCGCGGGCCTCCTCGACGTCCTGCTCGCGCAGGTCGGCGGCGACCGGTTCCGCGGGCAGCTCGTCGGCCATGCGCAGCGCCGCGTCCCGCATCTTGTCCCAGTCCTCGACGGCCTCACGGACGTCGGACAGCACGCGCAGCAGGTCGGCGGTGATCTGCTTGAGGTCGCCGCGGTCGGTCTCGCGGTCGATCTCGACGTGGATCCAGGACTCGAGGTGCGCGTCGTGCGGCAGCTCGCCGCCGTTGTGCTGCGAGGAGAGCACCTCGATCAGCCGGCCGGTGACGTCGCGGCGGACCACGATCTGCGGGTGGATGACGACATGGATGCCGCGTCCCTGCCGCGTCAGCTCATTGGTGACGGAGTCGACGAGGAAGGGCATGTCGTCGGTGACGACTTCGACGACGGAGTGGCTGCACGTCCACCCGTTCTCCTCGACCGTGGGCGTGTGGACCCGTGTGTTGGCCGTGCCCTGGGGGCGGTTCTCGGCCAGCCGGTAGTGCGAGAGCGCTGCCCCGAAGACGTCGACCGGGTCGCGGTCGGTGAGGTCCTCCGGAGCGGTGTGCAGGTAGTAGCGCTGGAGGAACGCGAGCACGGAGTCCCGGTCCGGGGTGCCCTCTTCCTTCGTCCCAGTCGGTAGGTGCCCCCCGACCGGGCTGTTCTCAGCTACCCGGGCGGCCCTTTCGAGCAGCTCGGCCTTGGCTTCGTCCAGCTTGGTCTGCATTGTCCTCTGGCTCCTGTCGCGCGCCGTTGCGTGACGTAGAAGGAAGTACGGCTTCTTCCCCTGCGGTGCGACGCCTCGGCCCGGGTTCTCCGGTCTGCTCCGACGCTATGCCGCAAGGTGAGACGAGCGGGGGGTTATCAGCCATTCTCGACACGACCGGGGAGTGGGACGCCGGTCGCTGCGGCATCCGCTTCCGGGGTGTGCACGGCGTCCTGGGGGCCCCTTCGACCCCGTCCCGCCCGCGAGGACCAGCGACTGCCGCCCGGTCACGGAGGTGGTCCGTGCTCACCGGGCGCGGGGCAGGGGCAGCACTGCCCCCGCGAGATATCGCGCTGATCACGCCACCAGGCTATCGCTCACCCAGGGGGGCCCGTCATGAGCCGTATGTGTACAAAACCAGGGGTCGAACTTTGACACTCTGCACAGGGGCGCGGACCCCACTGTCGTGCGGGTCGGTCACTCCGGCCCGTCATCCGATCCCCCTTGCACGAAAACGACCGGACCTCTTGGCAACGCCGCGCCCAGGAGGCACGTTGCCCAGGACAGCGCATCCGCCCGCCCGAGGGGAGCGGCCCGTCATGGCAGCGAAAGTCCTCATCGTCACCGGCGACGCAGCAGAGTCGCTCGAGGTCCTGTACCCCTACCAGCGCCTCCAAGAGGAGGGATACGAGGTCCATGTCGCGGCCCCCTCCCGCAAGAAGCTCCGGTTCGTCGTCCACGACTTCGAACCCGGCTTCGACACCTACACCGAGAAACCCGGCTACACCTGGCCCGCCGACCTCGCCTTCGCCGAGGTGGACCCCGGTCAGTACGCCGCGCTCGTCATCCCGGGCGGGCGCGCCCCCGAGTACCTGCGCAACGACCCGGAACTGCGCAAGATCCTCAAGTCCTTCTTCGACGCGGACAAGCCGGTCGCCCAGATCTGCCACGGCCCCCTGCTCACCGCCGCGGTCGACAGCCTGCGCGGCCGCCGGGTCACGGCCTATCCCGCGCTGGAACCCGACATGCAGGCCGCCGGCGCCGACTTCCAGGACACCGAGGCCGTGGTCGACGGCACCCTGGTCTCCTCCCGCGCCTGGCCGGACCACCCGAGCTGGATGCGCGAGTTCCTGACGGTGCTGCGCGCGAAGGCACCGGTGACGTGATCCGTCGGCGCGGCGCGATCCGTCGGCGCGGCGGCGCCGGTCACGCCGCCAGCCGCTGCGCCTGCTCCACGGCGTCCGCCAGTGTGTCCACCACCGGCACCCCGACCTCCTCCAGGCTCGCCCTGCTGTGCGAGCCCCCCGTGTAGAGGACGGCCTGCGCCCCGGCGTGCCGCGCGGCGACCGCGTCGTCCGCGGCGTCGCCTATGACCACCGTCCGCACCGGGTCCACGCCGGCCAGCGAGCCGAGGTGGCGCACCATGTGCTCCGCCTTGCTGCCGCCCGAGGGTCCCGTCCGCCCGTCGACGCGTACGAAGTGCGGCTCTATCCCGAACCCCCGCACCAGCGGGACGAGTTCGTCATGCACGTACATGCTGAGGATCGACTGGCTGCGGCCCGCCGACTGCCACCCGGCCAGCAGGTCCGTCGCGCCCGCGGTGAGCTCGCACAGGGCCCGCTGCTCGGCGTAGTACCGGTGGAAGGTCTCGTCCATGACCAGCCACTCGGCGTCCGTCGGCAGCCGGCCCAGGAGCCGCTCGTAGAACTTCGGCACCGGAACGCAGTACAGCGCGCGGTACTGGTCCATCGTGATCGGGTCCAGGCCCAGCTCGGCGAAGGCCGCGTTCGTCGCCCCGATGATCGCGTCGTTGTCGTGGAACAGCGTGCCGTTCCAGTCCCAGACGATGTGCGCCGCCCCTGTCTCGTTCCCCATGCCAGAAAAGTACCCGCCGCCACTGACAGTGAAGAGTTCCGCAGGTCACAGGACGTGTGGGCGGATGGCGGGCGGGGGCGCGGGCAAGCCGGCTGCGAGGCCGGGCCGTGGGCGCGGCGGGGTTATTCCCCGGGTCCCACCAGGTTGGGGATCTCCTGCGTCGCGTACCAGAGCAGCTCGTGGTCCTCGGCCCCGTCGACGACGAACTGCGCGTCGTCGTCCCCGCCGTCCGCCGCGGCCAGCGCCCCGGCCGCGGCGGTCACGTCCGCCTCCGCGTCGTCGAGGTCGACGTGCACGGCGGCCGCCCTGGCCAGCCGGATGGGCCCGGTCACCCGCACCTCGCCGAGCGCGGCCGGGTCCAGGCCCCGGTCGGGGTCGGCGGCGGCCGCGCCGTCGGCCACGTCGACCGCGACCACGACCCGGCGCCGTGCCGCCCCGGGGTCCGCCGCCAGGAGCCGCAGCGAGGCGAGGGCGGCGCGGTTCAGCGCCGCGTACTCCAGCTCCTCGATGTCGTCCGAGAGGTACCACTCGCGCAGGGCGGGCGTGACGGCGTACGCGACGAGCGGCCCCGCTCCCAGCTCTCCCGTCCTGTACGCCTCGGCGAGACCGGAGAGGGTCAGGGGGACGTAGACGCGCATGGCCGCTGCTTTCGTGGTCGGTGGCTGGGCGCTCCACGCGCCGCTCGGAGGGCCTTCAGGATACGTGCGGGGGTCCCCTTTCGAGTCCCCGCCCACCGGCCCGGGAGCGTCCACCCGAGGGCTCGCGACTCACCCGGCCCACCCCCGTGATCATGGGCCCGGACGCCCCCTCCGTCACCCTGATAGGTGAACATCCCGGCCGGCCCGACCCGGGTCCGCGGGTGCTTGCCGCCGCCGTCCTCCGCCCCGTACAAGATCTCCGACAGCAAGTTACCGGCCGGTATCGACCGGCCCCGCCGAACGGGGACGCGCATGCACAAGGTCATGACCAGGGCACAGCACCAGCCGGGCTCCCGCCCGCCCGGCCGCCGCGACGCGCGCCGCCCCGCAGGCGCCCCGCCCCGCACACCGGGCGGCACCCGGACCCGCACCGCGGCGGGCGACGGCCGCCCGCCGCGCGCCCGGACCGACGCCCTCTCCTCCGGCACCCGGCCTGCCGACAGCCGCCCGCCGACAGCCCCTGCCGCGCCGGCCAGGACGCCGGCCGGCGCACGCACCAGGCCCGTGTCCCAGCCCCGCCCCACCGACCTCTTCGCCGAGCTCCTGGTCGCCGTGCTGAGCGGCCTGCGCCCGGTCCACGCGATGCTCGGACACACCGCGGGCCGGGCCTACGACGAGCTGGCCTGGCTCGCCGAACGCAGCCCCCTGCGCGCCCGCGGCGCCCGCCCGGTCGTCCGCGACATCGGCTACTACGAGGCCCGTCCCGGCGCCGTCGAGGCCTTCGCCCGCGTCGGCGCCGGCGACCAGCTGCGGGCCATGGCCTTCCGTCTGGAACGCGGAAGGGACCTCCGCTGGCGCTGCACGGCGGTGGAACTCGGCGGCCCCCGGCCCCCGCGCCCCACCGGCGACGGCTAGGGGGTGCCGCGCAAGGAGCGTCGTCCGCCCGGAGGGCAGGCGGGACTCCCGAAACACGCCCTGGCGGGTGCCGCGGCACGCACGCCGAAGGGCCGGGTCTCCCGTGGGGACCCGGCCCTTCCCGGCCATCACGACGCCGCGGGCGCCGCTGCTCGGTGCCACGGGCGGCCGGCTTCCCGCACCGGCCGCTCCCGCGCCGGCTACTTCTTGCGGCGCCGCCCGCCCCGCGCCTGCTTGCGGCGCTCCGCGCGCGTGAGGCCGTCGGCCTCGGAGCGCACCGGCTCGTCGTCGCCGACGAAGTCGCCCTCGATGGTGCCGCCCTCGCCGTCCACGGTGGGCGCGGAGAAGTGGAGGTTGCGGCGCTGCGGGGCGTCCAGGCCCTTCGCGCGGATCTCCGGACGGGCGCCCGCCTGGGCCGGCACGGCGTCCTGCTTGTCCATGTCGACCGGCGCCGCGTCCTCGACGGGAACCTCCTCGACCTGCTGCTCGACCTGGACCTCCAGGTTGAACAGGTAGCCGACGGACTCCTCCTTGATGCCCTCCATCATGGCGGTGAACATGTCGAAGCCCTCACGCTGGTACTCCACCAGCGGGTCCTTCTGCGCCATCGCGCGCAGGCCGATGCCCTCCTGGAGGTAGTCCATCTCGTAGAGGTGCTCGCGCCACTTGCGGTCGAGGACCGACAGCACGACCCGGCGCTCCAGCTCACGCATGATCTCGGAGCCGAGCTGCGTCTCGCGGCCCTCGTACTGCTCGTGGATGTCGTCCTTGATGGACTCGGAGATGTACTCGGCGGTCAGACCGGCCCGGTCGCCCGCCGCCTCCTCCAGCTCCTCGACGGTGACCTTCACCGGGTAGAGCTGCCGGAAGGCGCCCCACAGGCGCTCCAGGTCCCAGTCCTCGGCGAAGCCCTCGGCGGTCTCGGCGGAGATGTACGCGTCGATCGTGTCGTCCATGAAGTGGCCGACCTGCTCCTGCAGGTCCTCGCCCTCCAGGACGCGGCGGCGCTCGCCGTAGATGACCTCACGCTGGCGGTTGAGGACCTCGTCGTACTTCAGGACGTTCTTGCGGGTCTCGAAGTTCTGCTGCTCGACCTGCGACTGCGCGGACGCGATCGCGCGCGTGACCATCTTGTTCTCGATCGGCACGTCGTCCGGGACGTTCGCCATCGACATCACGCGCTCGACCATCTGGGCCTTGAACAGCCGCATCAGGTCGTCGCCGAGCGAGAGGTAGAAGCGGGACTCGCCGGGGTCGCCCTGACGGCCGGAACGACCGCGCAGCTGGTTGTCGATACGGCGCGACTCGTGCCGCTCGGTGCCCAGGACGTAGAGCCCGCCGAGCTCCTTGACCTCCTCGAACTCGGCCTTCACGGCCTTCTCCGCACGCTCCAGGGCGCCGGGCAGGAACTGGGACCACTCCTCGATGTGCTCCTCGGGGTCGAGGCCGCGCTGGCGCAGCTCCGCCTCGGCGAGGTCGTCGGGGTTGCCGCCGAGCTTGATGTCCGTACCACGGCCGGCCATGTTGGTAGCCACGGTGACGGCGCCCTTGCGGCCGGCCTGGGCGACGATCGTCGCCTCCCGGTCGTGCTGCTTGGCGTTGAGCACCTCGTGCTGGATGCCGCGCTTGGAGAGCTGCTGCGAGAGGTACTCGGACTTCTCGACCGACGTCGTACCGACGAGGATCGGCTGGCCCTTCTCGTGCTTCTCGGCGATGTCGTCGACGACCGCCTCGAACTTCGCCACCTCGGTGCGGTAGATCAGGTCCGACTGGTCCATGCGGATCATCGGCCTGTTGGTCGGGATCGGGACCACGCCGAGCTTGTAGATCTGGTGGAACTCGGCGGCCTCGGTCATCGCCGTACCGGTCATGCCGGAGAGCTTGTCGTAGAGGCGGAAGAAGTTCTGCAGGGTGATCGTGGCGAGGGTCTGGTTCTCGTCCTTGATGTCCACCCCTTCCTTCGCCTCGATCGCCTGGTGCATGCCCTCGTTGTAGCGGCGGCCGGCGAGGATACGGCCGGTGTGCTCGTCGACGATCATGACCTCGCCGTCGATGACGACGTAGTCCTTGTCCTTCTTGAAGAGCTCCTTGGCCTTGATGGCGTTGTTCAGGTAGCCCACCAGAGGCGTGTTCACCGACTCGTAGAGGTTGTCGATGCCCAGCCAGTCCTCGACCTTGCTGACGCCGGGCTCGTGGATGGCGACCGTGCGCTTCTTCTCGTCGACGTCGTAGTCGCCGGTCTCCTCCTCGCCCTTCAGCTGGTTGCCCGCCTCGCCCTTCTTCAGGCGCAGCACCAGCTTGGCGAAGTCGCCGTACCACTTGGTGGCCTGGTCCGCCGGGCCGGAGATGATCAGCGGCGTACGGGCCTCGTCGACCAGGATGGAGTCGACCTCGTCGACGATGGCGAAGTTGTGCCCGCGCTGGACGAGTTCGTCCTGGGACCACGCCATGTTGTCGCGGAGGTAGTCGAAGCCGAACTCGTTGTTCGTGCCGTAGGTGATGTCGCAGCCGTACTGCTCGCGGCGCTGGGCCGGCGCCATGTTCGCGAGGATGCAGCCGACGCTCAGGCCCAGGAACTTGTGGACGCGGCCCATCATCTCGGAGTCGCGCTCGGCCAGGTAGTCGTTGACCGTGATGATGTGGACACCGTCTCCCGACAGCGCGTTCAAATACGCCGGCAGGGTGCTCACCAGGGTCTTGCCCTCACCGGTCTTCATCTCGGCGACATAACCGAGATGGAGGGCGGCGCCGCCCATCGTCTGCACGTCGTAGTGGCGCTGGCCGAGGACGCGCTTGGCCGCCTCGCGCACGGTGGCGAACGCCTCGGGCAGCAGGTCGTCCAGGCTCTCGCCGTCCGCGTAACGCTGCCTGTACTCATCGGTGAGGGCCCGCAGCTCGGCGTCGGAGAGGGCGACGAAATCCTCTTCGATGGAGTTGACCTGGTCCGCGATGCGGTGCAGCTTGCGCAGGATCTTGCCTTCGCCTGCACGCATGATCTTCGAAAGGACGGACACGGGGGTTGGTCTCCTTGCCGGTCGGGCCTGGGACGGTCGGTTTCCATTTGACGTACTGAGCAACGGCCATCGTATGCGAGGACCCCACCAAGCCGGGAGCCTGCCGGGACGACGACCGCAGGAGGCACCTCGCACCGCTTCAAAATCTTCTTCAAAAGGGACAACGGACGGGCCCTGCCGATGGTGCCGCACCCCGCCGCCGAATTACGCGAATTGTGATCACCCGCTCACGCACGGCCAAAAAGATGGCGCCTTCACCGACCGCCCAAGCAGAATCGGCCGATGGAACCCGTGACCCTCACGACCGCCCGCCTGCTGCTGCGCACGGTCGGACCCGAGCACGCCGACGCCGTGCACGCCGCCGCCCAGGACCCCGACATCCTGCGCTGGACCACCATCCCCTCCCCGTATCTCCCGGAGCACGCGCGGACCTTCACCCACCAGCTCGTCCCCGAGGGCTGGACGAACGGTTCGATGCTCACCTTCGGCCTCTTCCTCCCCGAAGGGGAGGAACTGGTGGGCATGCTGGGCCTGACCATGCACTCCCTGAGCGTGGCCGAGATCGGCTTCTGGGGCACCAAGGAGCACCGCGGCAGGGGCTACGTCACCGAGGCCGCCGTCACGGCGTCCCGCTGGGCCTTCACCGACCTGGCGGTCGACCGCGTGGAGTGGCGGGCGGAAGTGGGCAACAGGGCTTCGCGCGCGGTGGCGGAGCGCGCCGGTTTCGTCGTCGAGGGCGTCCTGCGCTCCGCGATCGTCCACCAGGGCGTGCGCCGGGACTGCTGGGTGGGTTCGCTGCTGCCCTCGGACCTGGGCCTGCCCTCGACGGCGCCCTATCTGCCGCCGCCGGGCGCATAGCCGCTCCCCGGCCCTTGCCTCAACACCGGCACCCTCCTCTCGTATGCGCAGGTCGTCGGCGATTGTCAGTGCCGCCTTCTATCGTGCGGACCATGACGACCCCGCGCCCCATCACCGACCTCTCGGCGGACGACGCCCGCCGTATCGCGCTCCGCGCCCAGGGCCTGCTCGGCAGCCCCGACCGCAGGGCCGGAGTCCGCGGCGTCCTCCGCCGTCTCGGCGCGGTCCAGCTGGACACGATCTCGGTCCTGGCGCGCTCCCACGAGCTCATCCCGTACGCCCGGCTCGGCGCGGTGGGCCGCAGGACCGTGGAGAGCGCCTACTGGAAGGCCCCCTCCGCCCGTCCGCACGCCTTCGAGTACTGGTCGCACGCCGCGTGCATCCTCCCCGTCGAGGAGTGGCCCCACTTCGCCTTCCGCCGTCGCGCCTACCGCGGCCGCCCGCACTGGAACCACGAGCTGCCGGACGGCGCCTACGACCAGGTCGTCAAGCAGCTCCGCGCCGAAGGCCCCCTCACCGCCACGGAGTTGGGCGGCGCGAAGCGCACCAGCGAGTGGTGGGACTGGTCCGGCGCCAAGGTCGCCGTCGAGCGCGCGCTGATGTACGGCGAGGTCGTGTGCGTGGAGCGCAGGGGCTGGAAGCGGGTCTACGACCTCGCCGAGCGCGCGATCCCGCAGGAGCTGCTGCACGACGAGCTGGACGACACGGAGTGCCTGCGCCGCCTGGTCCGCCTGGCGGGCCGGTCCCTGGGCGTGGGCACACGCGCGGACATCGCCGACTACCACCGCCTCAAGGGCGAACAGGTGGAGGCGGTGATCGCCGACTCGGGCCTGGTCCCGGTCGCGGTGGAGGGCTGGGGCAAGCCGGCCTGGGCCGACCCGGCGGCCCTGGAGACCCCGCCGCGCGGCCGCCACCGCACCACGCTCCTGTCGCCCTTCGACTCCCTGATCTGGGAGAGAGCGCGCACGGAGCGGATCTTCGGCTTCACCCACCGCCTGGAGGCCTACGTCCCCAGACCCAAGCGCGTGCACGGCTACTTCGCGATGCCGGTCCTCGCAGGCGGCCGGCTGGTCGGCCGTGTCGACCCGGCCCGCGAGGGACACACGCTGGTGGCCCGGCAGGTCACGCTGGACGGCCCGAAGGCGGTCCCCGCGGTGGCCCGGGCCCTCGTGGAGGCGGCGGCCTGGGTGGACTGCACGGACGTGCGCGTGGAGCGGGTGGAGGCACCCGAGCTGCGCGCTCCCCTGGCCGTGGAACTCACCCGCGCGCTGGGCTGAGCCTCACCGGATCTCGAGGATCTTCTCCCGCATCGCGTACACCACCGCTTCCATCCTGGAGTGCAGCTGCAGCTTCTCCAGGATGTTGCGCACGTGGTTCTTCACGGTGTTCTCGGAGATGTACAACTCCTTGGCGATGTCCCGGTTGTTCATGCCGGTCGCGACGAGCTTGAGGACCTCCAGCTCCCGGTCGGTCAGCCGCGGGGCGGGGACCAGCCGGCGCTCGTCGGTCCGCTGGATCATCGACTTGAACTCGGTGAGCAGCTTGGACGCCATGGACGGGCTGATCTGCGACTGCCCGTCGGCCACCGCGCGAATGGCGGTGGCCACCTCGTCCGTGGAGATCTCCTTGAGCAGATATCCGGTCGCGCCCGCCTTGATCGCGTCGTAGAGGTCGGCCTCCTCGTCACTGATCGTCAGCATGATGATCTTGGCGCTGGGGGCGACCTCCTTGATGGAGGTGCAGGCCTCGATCCCGCCGCGCTTGGGCATCCGCACGTCCATCAGGACGATGTCGGGCAGCAGGTCGGCGGCCTTGTCCACGGCCTCCGCACCGTCCCCGGCCTCGCCGACGACCTGGATGTCCTCCTCGGCCGCGAGCACGATCTCCAGACCCCGGCGGAAAAGGGCGTGGTCGTCCACGACCAGGACTCTGATCGGCTCCTTGCGTGGGGAGCCCGCTTCTGGGCCCATGCCGACGACGCCGTCGTCGGCATCCTCGTCACGCATCGGTCCGAAGCTGTCCGCCATCGTTCCTCCCCCTGAGGCTGTGGCCTGTGGTGCTGCGCCAACGCCAACCCAAGGCAGCGGCCCACCGGTTGGGCCGTTGCGGCCATGATTCCATGCCCGGGCGACCATGCGGTGACCGAACGGGGCGCGCAGTGGTCGCACACCGATGCCCCTGGGGGCGCACAGGCGCTCCAGGGGCACCGGCTCAGCCGTCAGCCGCGCTCGTCAGCCACCCAGCGTGCCGCCCGGCGCGGGAGCCTGCGCCTGGGCGATCATCGGGTCCGTGCTGAGGTGGATGACCCCGTAGTCGTAGGCGTGCCGCCGGTAGACGACACTGGGCTCCTTGGTCTCGGAGTCGACGAACAGATAGAAGTCATGGCCGACCAGTTCCATCTCGTAGAGGGCCTGGTCGAGTGTCATCGGGGCGGCTACGTGAGTCTTTTCGCGGACGATGAGAGGGCCTTCGCCCTTCACCTCGAGAGAGCCGATCTTCTTGGTGGGCACGCCGTCCGGCTCGTCGTCCCGGACCGCCTCGCCATTGCCGTTGAGCGTCGCCGCGCCGGGGACGTGGTCGGGGACCTCGGCCGCCGAGATCCTGCGCGCGCCGCGGCGGGAGAACCGCTTGTCGTGCTGCTTGCGCAGCCGGGCGCCCAGCTTCTCCGCCGCCATGTCGAGGGCGGCGTACGGATCGCTGGCCGCTGCCTCCGCCCGGATCACGGGACCGCGGGAGCGGAGCGTGATCTCCACTCGGTCACACCGGTCGGCCTGTCGGGGGTTGGGCTCCTTGGACACCTCGACGTCGAGGCTGATCACCTTGCCGTCGAGCTTCTGGATCTTCTCCAGGTTCAGCTTCTCGGCCACGTGCTTGCGGAACCGCTCGGGCACCTCGGTCTTGCGGCCCTTGACGACGATGTCCACGCAGAACTCCGTTCCCGGATCACTCCGCTTCGGCGGCGGAGCATCTCCCTTTTGCACCAGGCCCCGGCAACTCCGGAACCTCGGACTCGGTGACTTCCACCTCCTCCCCCGCGGACAAGATCTCCACTCCACCGCTGCGGGTGATTGTGAAAACCCGCAGCCCGGCATTCGGGTGTGCGAGGGATGGCCTGCGCCTTTCTCTCACAACCGAACATATCTCGCCCGGACGGATGGCGTCACCCTCTACTGCGGCGTACCTCCGTTCAGGTGAATTGACCCTCTCATTACCTGCAACGATGCAACTAAGCAGTCAGTTCCGGTTTATTTCGAAAGAACCCGGCGGGGCTGCGACCACGGCCGCACGGACGACGTCACGCGCGGCCCACGCGCCCGCCATGAGCGGCACCGCGTGCCCTCGGCCGGTCTCTTCTTCTCTTGATCCAAGCCTCTGTTCTCCCATCACTTCCCGCGCAGCTCCCGCGTACACGGGCCCAGTTGATTCTCCGTACGGAATGAGCCCTTCCGTCGGCGCCGTCGCAGCCCGTACGGCACGCGCCGCCTCCGTCAAGGAGGCGCCCGTCGTCATCAGGTCGTCGACGAGCACGACCGGGCCGGCGTGCAGCAGCCGCTCACCTCCGGGCGCCACGGTCAGGGCGCCCGCCAGATTCTCCAGCCGCTGCCGGGAGTTGAGACCCGCCTGGTCGGCCACGGCACGCCGCTGCCGCAGCACGGCGAGCACCCTGGCCGCGGTCCCGGCCCGCCGCAGCTCACCCGCCGCCGCGAGCGCGATCCGCCGCGCCG
This sequence comes from Streptomyces sp. NPDC101225, assembly GCF_044767585.1. Lineage (NCBI taxonomy): Bacteria > Bacillati > Actinomycetota > Actinomycetes > Kitasatosporales > Streptomycetaceae > Streptomyces > Streptomyces sp. NPDC101225. The sequence continues at coordinate 12,516 of NZ_JBIWOE010000053.1, read as the reverse complement.
GATCGTGTCCCCGTGCGCGCACGGCCGCGCGCGAGGACGGCACGGGGACGAGGAGCAAGGGCGCGCCGCCCACGGCCGCCGCACCCGGCGCCTGACCGAGCCCCGACCGCACAGCCCCTGCCAGGGCCGTGCCGAGCGGTGCGGCGAGAGACAGCGCCCCGCGCTCCTTGTGGGCCAGGAGCACGGCCCGGACCTCGTCGGCGTACCGGGCGGCCGCGTGCACCACGGGCAGCCCGGGCGGCTCCGGCACCGGTCGCACCCGGCCCGGTGCGGCCCCGCTCAGGGCGGCACGGCACTTCGCACAGAGCACCGTGCGAGGCATCCCGCAGCCTCCGCACTCGGCCGGCAGCACCAGGTCGGTGAGGTCCTGCCACCACCCCCGCATGACCACCACTGTGCCCATGCCCGGGTCACCCGGCCACCCCTGTGGAAAACTCCCTGTGGACAACTCGTCCCCGGCGCACACCAGGCCCGCCACACGGCAGTCCGCGAGCGCACGCGGCAACCCGGCGCGGACGCACGCGGCGGGCCTGCGCGGACGCACGCGGCTGTCGTCCCCGTCAGACCCCGCGACCGGCCTGCCCGGCCTTACCCCGCACGGATCTCACCCGGGATAGACCGGTGCCTGCCCGTCCGTGACCTTCTGCCACTGCATCCCGGACGGCAGCCGTACGATCCCGTCCTCCGAGTTCGCCACCATGGGCAGGCTGTCGGATTCGGTCGCGGTGATCTCCTTGATCCCGCTGAGAGCCGCGGGCGCCGGGCCCTCCGGCGTGGAGCCGTCCACCAGGACGTAGCGCATGGTCTGGACTCCGCCCTGTTCGCGACCGGCGACCACGAGCCGGCCGTCCCCGGCCCAGGACATGGTCGTCACGTCCTCCAACTCGGGCGACGCGGAGCGCAGTTCGAGCACCGAGACCGTCGGCCGGGTCTCCGCGGACTCCTGCCGCCGCTCGATCCGCCCGATGAGCAGCGACGTCTTGCCGCCCTTCGCCACCACGAGCGCGATCCGCACGCCGTCGGCGGCCACCCGAACGTCCTGGATGCTGCCGTCCAGGTCCGGGGTCCTCACCTCGACCGGCTCGCCCTTGCCCTGGTCCAGCAGGAGCAGCCGGGGTTTGGCGGGGTCGCGGTCGGCCACCCAGAGGTCGCCGTTCGCGTCCCAGCTGGGCGCCGACAGCCGGTCCCGCTCCGTCGTGCCGTGGCTGACCAGAACGGGGGCGCCGAGCGAACTGCCGGACGCCAGCGACGCGACGTACAGGTTCTTGGCGTCGGCGCTCACACCGGCCGCCCTGTCCTCGTGGCGCGAGACGGCTACCGACCGCAGCTGCCTGCCGACCTCGCCCAGCGCCCCGGGCACCGGCTCCGCCTTGGTGCTGTTGGCGCCGGCCGCGAGCCGTACGAGCCGGCTCTTGTTGTCGAGGAAGTACACGTAGTCGGGCTGCCGCGCCGAGCCGAGCGAGGCGACGTCGTTGGCCCGCCCCTCCACCAGCGAGCACAGCTGCGTCCGGCCCGACCGCAGCTGTATCTCGTCCACCGCGGGCGTGAGGGTCTGCACCGTGAACAGGATCTGCGCCGCCATCTCCTTGCACCTGGCCGCACCGGCCCGGGCGGCGTTCGCGTTCAGCGGCACGGTCAGCTTGTTCTGGTCGTCGGGCGCCAGCGCGGCGACGCCCTTCTGCAGCTGCGTACCGGTGGGGAAACTCGTCCGCACCACGGGATCGAGCCAGTGGGTGGGCCCGCTGAGCAGCGAGCGGACCATCTGCGTCATCGGGTCCACGCGCCGGCGCACGTACACGGGGTCCGCGACGGCCGCGGGCCGCGACGCCGACCGGCTCGCGGTGTCGGTGGCGAAGTAGTACTTGCTCACGGCCATGTAGTTGCGCTGGAAGTCCGACTTGCCCATGACGACGCCCTGGGGAGGCGTGTCGATGCGCCACTGCTTGGTCTTCCTGTCGCGCGAGAGGTGCACCGGCTCGTTGTACGAGCCGCTCGCGGGCGCGTACGCCTGCTGCGCGTCCACCCTGGCGAGCTTCGTCCCGGTCAGCGTGAAGGACAGGTCGTTGCTGTTCTCCCGGCTGCCCAGGCGGTTGACGTCGATGCCCGGCCCGTCGGCGAGGACGGTGCTGGACAGTCCCGGCTTCCACGCCCGCGAGGCCGCCTTGGTCAGATACTGGCGCGCCGTCGAATAGCTCGGGTCGTCGCTGGTCAGCGCCTCGAGGAAGCCCGAGACGATGTCGGAGGGCTGGGCGTTGTCCGGGGGCGGCATGGCGAAGACCCGTACCTGGGTGTCCTGGCGCGGCGTGGAGTCGACGCCGCTGACGTCCCCGCTGTCCGGCATCGAGGCGCACCCCGCCAGCAGTACGACGCCGCAGACGCCGTACGCCGCCGCACGAGCCGGTCGGCGCCGGCCACCCCCGTCGCGGTCAGCGCCCACGAAATGCCTCCCCCTGCTTCTTGGACTCCTCCGGCCCGGGACCCCGGCCAGGGGTCTTCTCCGGTGCTCCACCCTCGGTGGACGTCTGGTCCTGCCGCCGCGCTCCCGAGGCGGGACGGGGCACCACCCGCGCGCCGTTGCCCGGCAGCGCAGCCGGGTCGACGTTGGGCGCCGTGCCGTTCAGCCGCGGGGCCATCGGTATCTGGTCCCCGGCGGGCTGCGCGGGCACGGTGGCGGCCTTCTCACTGCCGCCGCGCGGCAGCCCCGCGTCGTCGAGTCCGCGGTTGCGCCGCGAGTCCTTGGGCTCCAGCGGTATCGGCGAGCCCCGCAGCGGCTCGTCGGCGGTCCGCGGCAGCGTCAGCCGGAACTGCGAGCCGCCGCCCGGCTCGCCCCACGCCTGCAGCCAGCCGCCGTGCAGCCGCGCGTCCTCCAGCGCGATGGAAAGACCGAGGCCCGTACCGCCGGTGGTACGCGCGCGTGCCGGGTCGGCCCGCCAGAACCGGCTGAACACGCGCGTGGCCTCGCCGGGCTTGAGCCCGACGCCGTAGTCGCGCACCGCGACCGCGACCGCCCCGCCCGCCGAGGCGAGCTTGACCACGACGTCCTTGCCCTCGCCGTGCTCCACGGCGTTGACGACGAGGTTGCGCAGCACCCGCTCCACGCGCCGGGCGTCCGCCTCCGCCACGACGGGCTGCTGGTCGCCCGTCACGCGTATGTGCGTGCCCTTGCGCTCGGCCAGCGGCTCCGCCCCGCTGACGACCCGCCGCACGACCTCCCTGAGGTCTATCGGCTCGGCCTCCAGCGCCGCCGCCCCCGCGTCGAACCTGCTGATCTCCAGCAGGTCCGCGAGCAGCGACTCGAACCGGTCCAGCTGATCGGCCAGCAGCTCCGCCGACCGCGCGGTGACCGGGTCGAAGTCCTCGCGCGCCTCGTGGATGACGTCGGCGGCCATCCGTACGGTCGTCAGCGGCGTCCGCAGCTCGTGCGACACGTCCGACACGAACCGCCGCTGCATCCGCGACAGGTCCTCCAGCTGCTGGATCTTCAGCTGCAGGTTCTGCGCCATCTTGTTGAAGGCCTCGCCGAGCCGCGCGATGTCGTCCTCACCGGTGACCTTCATCCGTTCCTGAAGACGCCCGGCGGACAGCCGCTCGGCGATCCCGGCCGCCATCCGCACCGGCGTCACGACCTGCCGCACCACCAGCCAGGCGATGGCCCCCAGCAGGACGACGACGAAGAGCCCGGCGGTCGCCAGGGTGCCCTTGACCAGGCTCAGCGACTTCTCCTCCTGTGTGAGCGGGAAGAGGTAGTACAGCTGGTACGGGTCGCCGTTCGGGTCGTTGACCTGCTTGCCGATGACCAGCGCCGGCTGGGACTCCTTGGCGTTGCTGTAGACGATGCTGGTGTAGCTCTGGGCGGCCCCCGCCCCGTCGCCGATCCGCGTCCGCAGGTCCTCGGGGACGCTGGCGGAGGGGTCGACGTCGCCGGAGGCGCGCGGACCGCGCCCGCCGCCGCCGTTGTCCCCGGCGGGCAGGGTGACCACGTCGAAGGCGCCCTGACCGCCGCTGGACAGCGAGGAGACCAGATCGCTCATCCACTGGATGACGTTCTGCGAGGGACGGTTGTCGGCCGTCGTGCCGCTGCCGTCGGTGGTTGCCGCCGCGGCCTCGTCGGCCCGCGTCTTGGCCACCGCGAAGCCGCCGGTGGCCTGGCTCTGCGAGGCCTTCACCTTGGCGTCCAGCAGGCCGTTGCGCACCTGCCCGATCACGACGAAGCCCAGCAGCAGGACGACGCCGAGCGACATCAGCAGCGTCGTGACGACGACCTTGAGCTGGATGTTGCGGCGCCACAGCCGCATGACGGGCAGCAGCGGCCGGCGTACCCAGCGCATGAACAGGCGCAGGACGGGGCTGCCCTGGACGCCGCCCTGCAGCAGACCGCCCTCCAGCAGCTGCTCCCATCGGGAGCCGGCCGCTCCCCGGCCGACAGGCCGCTCCGCGCGGGCCTCGCCCGGCCCGGGCGCCGAAGCGGCACTGTGACCGGACATGTCAGCTCGGCCCTGCCTTGTAACCGACGCCCCGGACGGTCACCACGATCTCCGGCCGCTCGGGGTCCTTCTCCACCTTGGAGCGCAGCCGCTGCACATGCACGTTGACCAGGCGGGTGTCCGCGGCGTGGCGGTAGCCCCACACCTGTTCGAGCAGCACCTCACGCGTGAACACCTGCCACGGCTTGCGCGCCAGCGCCACCAGCAGGTCGAACTCCAGCGGCGTCAGCGCGATCGACTGCCCGTCCCGCTTCACGGAGTGACCGGCCACGTCGATGACGAGGTCGCCTATGGCCAGCTGCTCCGGCGCCGGCTCCTCCGACCTCCGCAGCCGCGCCCTGATCCGGGCGACGAGCTCCTTCGGCTTGAACGGCTTGACGATGTAGTCGTCGGCGCCCGACTCCAGCCCGACCACCACGTCGACGGTGTCGCTCTTGGCGGTGAGCATCACGATCGGCACACCGGACTCGGCCCGGATCAGGCGGCAGACCTCGATGCCGTCCCGTCCGGGCAGCATCAGGTCGAGCAGCACGAGATCGGGCTTGCTCTCACGGAAGGCGGCCAGCGCCTTGTCGCCGTCGGCCACGAAAGACGGCTCGAAACCTTCACCACGCAGCACGATGCCGAGCATCTCGGCCAGTGCCGTGTCGTCGTCGACGACCAGGACTCGTCCCTTCATAAACGACATCATCCCATTCTCGTAACAGTGACAGAGGCGCTGGTGAGCAGGGTCACTGGCCCGTGACGATAGTCGTACTGCGCCGTCACTGTCTGCCTCGTCCACCGACGCCGCTGTCGTCAACGGCCGTCCCTCACCCAGCGTAGGCGCACCCTGACCACGAGGTCGGCCCGGCGGACGGGCGCCGGACCCGCCCGGCGGGCCGATCCGGAGTGCGCGCGGCCCACCGGCACCGGGCGGGCCGCCGGTCCTCTTCAGCCGATCGTCACCTGGGGCGACCCGGCACAGAGCTCGGCCAGCGCCTCGGCGGTCACCGGCGAGACGGTGCCCTCCTCCGTGACGATCGCGGTCACCAGCTCGGGCGGCGTCACGTCGAACGCCGGGTTGTACGCCTGCGTGCCCAGGGGCGCCACCGGGATCCCGGCTCCCGCCTCCGCACCCGCGACCGCCACCTGAGGCGCCACGACCTCGGTCACCTCATGACCGGGCCGCTGCTCGACCTCGATCGACGCTCCGTCCGGGGTGTCGAGGTCCACCGTCGTCACCGGCGCCACCACGATGAACGGCACATGGTGGTAGCGCGCGAGCACGGCGAGCGGATAGCTGCCCACCTTGTTCGCCACCGACCCGTCGGCCGCGATCCGGTCCGCCCCGATCAGTACGGCGTCCACCTCACCGGCGGCGAACAGCGAGCCCGCCGCGTTGTCCGTGAGCAAGGTGTACGCCATGCCGCTGCGCGCCGCCTCATAGGCGGTCAGCCGGGCGCCCTGCAGCAGCGGACGCGTCTCGTCCACCCACAGCCGCCGCAACCTCCCCGCCCGGTGCGCCGCGAGCGCCACCGCGAACGCCGTCCCCTCCCCGCCCGACACCAGCGACCCGGTGTTGCAGTGCGTGAGGACGCGGTGCCCGCCGGCCGGCAGCAGTTCGTCCAGCAGCGCCAGTCCGCGCGCGGCCATGCGCGCGCTGGCGTCGGCGTCCTCCCGGTGCAGTCGCTGCGCCGCGGCGAGCGCAGCGGTCGCCGCGGCCGTGGCATCGCCGGTCCTGGCGAACTCGGCCCGGTGCGCCGCCTGCGCCCTGCGCACACCGGCGGCGAGGTTCACCGCGGTGGGACGGGCACCCGCGAGCACGGTCGCGGCCTCGTCCACGTCGAATCCGCGCGCGGCGGCGAGCGCGACGCCGTACGCTCCCGCGATCCCGAGCACCGGCGCCCCGCGCACGGCCAGCGAACGGATCGCCTCCACCAGGGCGGACGCGTCCGTGCAGACCAGCTCGACCTCCTCCGCCGGCAGCCTCGTCTGGTCGAGCAGAACCAGCACCGGGCCTTCGGGGGGTTCCTCCCATCGGATCACCGGGATCTCGGTCGGCCTGCTGTCTTCGCCGGAATGCGCGTACTGATCAGCCATGCGGTCAGTCTGCCCCTTCCGCGGCGGACAATTGAAGGTGTCCAGCCCATACCGCGGCCGGTACCCGGATGACCACCCCATGGCACGATGGCTGCCAACCTGCAGCCGCGACCGCGGACGGGCACCGTGAAGGAGCGACGATGAAAGACACTCCGGGCTGGGCCTCGCCCGGATCTGCCCCCTCCGACGGGCAGGGGTCCGGCACGTCCGGCCCTGCCGACCGTCCCGGTCCCGCGGACCGGCCCGGCCCCGAGCAGCAGGACGGTGCCGGCGCACAGGACCACGGCCCGCAGTGGTCCAAGGAGCAGCCGCCGCCAGGCCGGTGGTCCGCGCCCACGGGGCCCGGCGACGCCGCCCCGCCCGGCCCTCCGCCGCCACCGCCCCCGGGCCCCGGCTGGGGCACCCAGCCCCCCCAGGGCTACGGTGCCTACGGCGCGCCCGGCCACCCCGCGTGGGGCGGCGGCTGGGGAGGCCCCCCGCCCGCCGCCAAGCCGGGTGTCATCCCGCTCCGCCCGCTGGGCGTGGGCGAGATCCTCGACGGCGCGGTCTCCACCATGCGCACCTACTGGCGCACGGTCCTGGGCATCTCCCTGACCGTCGCGGTGGTCGCCGAGGTCGTCGTCATCCTGCTCCAGGGCCTCGTGCTCAACGACACCAGTACGGCCGCCCTCGACGACCCCAGCGCCAGCGCCAAGGAACTCACGCGTGCCCTGGGCGACGCCATGCTCGGCTCCGGTGCCGTCTTCCTGGTCTCCCTGATCGCCACGGTCGCCGCGACCGCCCTGCTGACCACCGTGACCAGCCGTGCCGTCCTCGGCCGGCCGGTGACCACCGGTGAGGCCTGGCGCGACGCCCGGCCCCAGGTGCTCAAGCTGCTCGGCCTGATCCTGCTGCTGCTCGTCATCGCCGTCGCGATCGTCCTCGGCGGCATGCTGCCGGGCATCCTCGTGGCCGTCTTCGCGAACACCGCGGCCGGTTTCGCGCTCGCCGCCCTGGGCGGGCTCGGCGGCGGCATCGTCGCCCTGTGGCTGATGATCCGCTTCTCCCTCGCCTCGCCCGCCCTGATGCTGGAGAAGCGCGGCGTGGTGAAGTCGATGAGCCGGTCGGTGAAGCTCGTCCGCGGCTCCTGGTGGCGGGTGTTCGGCATCCTCCTGCTCGCCGGGATCATCGCCAACATCATCTCGGCGATCGTCGTCATCCCCTTCACCTTCATCGCCGCGGCGTTCAGCGGCGACGGCATCACCGGCCTCCTCACCGCCGGGACCGGCGACCTCGGCTGGACCTTCCTGATCATCAGCGGGATCGGCTCGGTGATCGGCTCCATGATCACGTACCCGATCAACGCGGGCGTCACCGTGCTCCTCTACATCGACCAGCGCATCCGCCGCGAGGCCCTCGACCTCGAACTGGCCCGCGCCTCCGGCGTCGCGGGCTACGGCGCCGGCGCCGGCTCGGGAGGCTGAAGCCGTGAGCCTGACGGGGGGAGTTCTCACGGCGGTGCCCACAGCCCTGCCGCACGCCGCGGGATCGGCCGTACGGACCCTGACGAGGGCCGCACACGCGTCGGTCCTGTCGCCGGCCGGCTCGGGCGACGAACCGCCGGTGACGATCGCGCGGGACCCCGCGCGTGAGGCGGCCCGTCGTGAGCTGTCCAAACGCATGTACCACGAGAACGACCCCAGCCTGTTCCAGCGCGCCCTGAACGCCTTCTGGGAGTGGGTCGACAAGCTCTTCGGCTCGGCCGCGGCCGCGACGCCCGGGGGCATGCTCGGCCTGGTCGTCATCATCGTGGCCGTCGTCGCCGTCCTGGGCGCCCTGTGGTGGCGCCTGGGCACGCCGCGCCGTGAACCCGTCTCGTCCGCCGCCCTGTTCGACGACCGCCCCCGCAGCGCCGCCGAACACCGCGCCGCCGCCGAGGCGCACGCCGCCCAGGGCCACTGGAACCAGGCCGTCCAGGAGCGCACGCGCGCCATCGTCCGCTCCCTGGAGGAGCGCGCCCTCCTCGACGTCCGCCCGGGCCGCACCGCGGACGAGGCGGCCGCCGAAGCAGGCCGCGCCCTGCCCGCCCACACCGACCGCCTGCGGGCCGCCGCCCGGGACTTCGACGACGTGACGTACGGCGGGCGAAGGGCGACCGAGGAGTCGTACGACCGCATGGCCGCACTCGACCGCGACCTCGAGCGCAGCAAGCCCCGGCTCGCGAGCAGCAGCGCCGGCACCGCGGACGGCGCCCGCCAGGGAGCCGCCGGATGACCACCGAGGCCACCCTCCCGTCCACCTCGGCCTCGCCCACCGCCCGCCAGGTGTGGACCCGCACACGCGGCATCGCGCTCGCCCTCGTGCTCCTCCTGGCGGCGGCCGTCGCGATCGCCGTGATCCGCTCCGACACCAAGCACGGCGAACTCGACCCGCGCTCCGTCGGCCCCTACGGCAGCCGCGCCGTCGCCGAACTCCTCGCCGAGCGCGGGGTGTCCACGCGCGTGGTGACCACCCTGGACGGGGCCCGAGCCGCAGCCGCCCCGGACACCACCCTCCTGGTCGCCGTCCCCGACCTTCTGACGAAGTCGCAGCAGAGCCGGCTGCACTCCGCGGTCGCGGGCTCCGGCGGCCGCACCGTCCTCGTCGCGCCGAGCGGAGCGTCCGTCGAAACGCTCGTCCCCGGGGTCACCGCGGACCCCGCCAACAGCTTCGACTCGACGCTCACCCCCGAGTGCCGGCTGCCCGCCGCCCGCCGCGCGGGCGCCGCGGACACGGGTGGCATCCGCTACACCACCACCCGCGTCGACGCCGACGAGTGCTACCCGAGCGAACGCCTGGCCACCCTCCTGCGCCTCCCGGCGACCTCCGAGAAGGGCGACACCGTCGTCGTCGGCGCCCCCGACATCCTCCTCAACAACCGTCTCGACCAGCAGGGCAACGCCTCGCTCGCCCTCCAGCTCCTCGGTTCCCGCCCTCATCTGGTCTGGTACCTCCCCTCGCTCTCCGACACCTCGGCCACCGACACGGGCGAGAAGAAGGGCTTCCTCGACCTGCTGCCCTCCGGCTGGGTCTGGGGCACGCTGCAGCTCTTCGTCGCGGCAGCCCTCGCCGCCCTCTGGCGGGCACGCCGGCTCGGCCCCCTCGTGCCCGAGAAACTCCCCGTGGCGATCCGCGCCTCCGAAACCGTCGAAGGCCGTGCCCGCCTCTACCGCAAGGCGAACGCCCGCGACCGCGCGGCCGCCGCTCTTCGCTCCGCCTCCCGCATCCGCCTCGCCCCCCTCGTCGGCGTCCCCGTCGCCCAGGCGCACGCGCCCGAGGCCCTGCTCCCCGCCCTGTCCGCCCACCTCCACGGCGACGGACGGTCGCTGCACTCACTCCTCTTCGGCCCGCCGCCCAGCGACGACACGGCCCTGATCGCACTCGCCGACCAACTCGACGCCCTCGAAAGAGAGGTACGCCGTCCATGATGGACCCGACCACTGACAACGCCGGGTACGCCGGGGACCCGGCCCGGTCCAGGGCCTCCCTGGAGGCCCTGCGTGCCGAGATCGCCAAAGCCGTGGTCGGCCAGGACCCCGCCGTGACCGGCCTCGTCGTGGCGCTCCTCTGCCGCGGGCACGTCCTCCTCGAAGGCGTCCCCGGAGTCGCCAAGACCCTGCTCGTGCGCGCCCTGGCGTCCGCCCTGGAACTCGACACGAAGCGCGTGCAGTTCACCCCGGACCTGATGCCGAGCGATGTGACGGGCTCGTTGGTCTACGACACCCGCACCGCGGAGTTCTCCTTCCAGCCCGGCCCGGTCTTCACCAACCTCCTCCTGGCCGACGAGATCAACCGCACGCCCCCGAAGACCCAGTCGTCCCTGCTGGAGGCCATGGAGGAGCGCCAGGTCACGGTCGACGGCACTCCGCGCCCGCTCCCCGACCCGTTCCTGGTCGCCGCGACCCAGAACCCGGTCGAGTACGAGGGCACGTACCCCCTCCCCGAGGCCCAACTGGACCGCTTCCTCCTCAAGCTGACGATCCCTCTGCCCTCTCGGCAGGACGAGATCGACGTCCTCACCCGCCACGCCGAGGGCTTCAACCCACGCGACCTGCGCGCCGCCGGCGTACGCCCCGTGGCAGGCCCGGCGGACCTGGAGGCCGCCCGCGCAGCCGTCGCCAAGACGGCGATCTCCCCGGAGATCACCGCCTACGTGGTGGACATCTGCCGAGCCACCCGCGAGTCGCCGTCACTCACCCTGGGCGTCTCCCCGCGCGGCGCGACGGCGCTCCTGGCCACCGCGCGCGCGTGGGCGTGGCTCACCGGACGCGACTACGTCATCCCCGACGACGTCAAGGCTCTGGCCCTCCCCACCCTGCGCCACCGGGTGCAGCTGCGCCCCGAGGCCGAGATGGAAGGCGTCACCGCGGACTCCGTCATCAACGCGATCCTCGCCCACGTCCCCGTCCCCCGCTGATGGCCATCACCGGACGCGCCGCGCTCCTCGCGGCCCTCGGCTCCCTCCCCGTCGGCATCTGGGACCCCAGCTGGACGGGCCTGCTCGCCGTGAACGCCCCCATCGCCGCGGCCTGCGCCTGCGACTTCGCCCTGGCTGCTCCGGTACGACGCCTCGGCCTGGCCCGCTCCGGCGACACGTCCGTACGCCTGGGCGAGGCGGCGGACGTCACCCTCACCGTCACCAATCCGTCCCGTCGCCTCCTCAGGGCCCGCCTGCGCGACGCCTGGCCGCCGAGCAGCTGGGAGCCCGGCACGGAGGTCGCAGCGTCCCGCCACCGCCTCACGGTCCCCGCAGGGGAGCGCCGGCGCCTCACCACCCGGCTGCGACCGACCCGCCGCGGCGACCGCCAGGCGGACCGGGTGACGATCCGCTCGTACGGCCCTCTCGGCCTGTTCGCCCGCCAGGGGACGCACAAAGTCCCCTGGACCGTACGCGTCCTGCCGCCTTTCACCAGCCGCAAGCACCTTCCCTCGAAGCTCGCCCGCCTCCGCGAACTGGACGGCCGCACGAGCGTGCTCACCCGCGGCGAGGGCACAGAATTCGACAGCCTGCGCGAGTACGTCCCCGGCGACGACACCCGCTCCATCGACTGGCGCGCGACCGCCCGCCAGTCCGCGGTCGCCGTACGCACTTGGCGCCCCGAACGCGACCGTCACATCCTCCTGGCCCTGGACACGGGCCGTACGTCCGCGGGCCGCGTGGGCGACGCTCCGCGCCTCGACGCCTCCATGGACGCTGCGCTGCTGCTGGCGGCCCTCGCCTCCCGCGCCGGCGACCGGGTGGACCTGCTCGCCTACGATCGCCGGGTACGCGCCCACGTCCAGGGCCGCACGGCGCGCGACGTCCTCCCGTCCTTGGTCAACGCGATGGCCACGCTCGAACCCGAACTGGTCGAACTGGACGCCCGAGGCCTGACGGCGACCGCTCTCCGTACGGCCCCTCGCCGCTCGCTCGTCGTCCTGCTCACCAGCCTCGACACGGCCCCGGTGGAAGAGGGCCTGCTCCCCGTCCTCGCTCAACTCACCCAGCGCCACACGGTTCTGGTGGCCTCCGTCGCGGACCCGCACATCGCCCGGATGGCCACGTCCCGGGGCAACACCGAGGCCGTCTACGACGCCGCGGCCGCAGCGCAGTCCCAAAGCGAACGCCACCGCACCGCAGAACAACTCCGCCGCCACGGCGTCACCGTCGTCGACGAGACACCGGACGAACTGGCGCCGGCACTGGCGGACGCATATCTGGCGCTGAAGACCGCCGGACGCCTGTAGGACACGGCATGTAGGGCCAAGGGGCTCTTTCTGGAGAGCCCCAAAAACAATCGAACCCGGAACGCAGAAAACCCCCGAACCGGTATCCCCGGCCGGGGGTTTTCTGAATGATTGTTCGGCGGCGTCCTACTCTCCCACAGGGTCCCCCCTGCAGTACCATCGGCGCTGTAAGGCTTAGCTTCCGGGTTCGGAATGTAACCGGGCG
>NZ_JBIWOE010000052.1:0-53081 GCF_044767585.1 Streptomyces sp. NPDC101225 | reverse complement strand
ACCGGCCAGAGCCAGGACACCGGCGACCACCACGGCCACCGGGCACTCAGACCTGCCCACACCCACACTGACCTGCCGCTATTTACGCGTCAGAGCGGCGTTAACGGAGATGACAACGGTCACCGGTGCAGCCTTTGGCGATTGCCCTCTCGATGCGTTTCACTGCGCTCGGAGGATCCGTCGCGAGGGGGAGGGCACAGGGCATGAGCGAGCACGACCACGGTCACGACGCCGGGCACGATCACGGTCCCGGCGGGCAGGGCCACGGGCACGGCGCGGGCGGCCACGCCGGGCACGCCCACGGCGTGTCGGCGGACGCCGACCGCCGCTGGCTCGGCATCGCGCTCACCCTCATCACCGTCTTCATGGCGGGCGAGGTCACCGTCGGCGTCATCGCCAGCTCCCTGGCCCTGATCTCCGACGCGGCGCACATGCTGACCGACGCCGCGTCCATCGTGCTCGCGCTGATCGCGATGCGGCTCGCCGCGCGCCCGGCCCGCGGCGGCTTCACCTACGGGCTCAAGCGGGCGGAGATCCTCTCGGCGCAGGCGAACGGCCTGACGCTGCTGCTGCTCGGGGCGTGGCTGGCGTACGAGGCGGTACGCCGCCTGATCTCGCCGCCGCAGGTCGAGGGCGGGCTGATGCTGGCCACCGCGCTCGCCGGCATCGCCGTGAACCTGGTCGCCACCTGGTGCCTGTCCCGGGCGAACCGCTCCTCCCTCAACGTCGAGGGCGCCTACCAGCACATCCTCAACGACCTGTTCGCCTTCCTCGGCACCGCGATCGCCGCCCTGGTCGTCGTGCTGACCGGCTTCGACCGCGCCGACCCCATCGCCACCCTCGTGGTCGTCGTCCTCATGGTGAAGGCCGGGTACGGGCTGCTGCACGAGTCCGGGCGGATCTTCCTGGAGGCCGCCCCCGCCGGCATGGACCCCGACCAGGTGGGCGACCTCCTCGTCGCGCAGCCGGCCGTGGTCGAGGTCCACGACCTGCACGTCTGGCAGATCACCTCCGGCCAGCCCGCCCTCTCGGCCCACGTCCTGGTCGAACCCGGCGGCGACTGCCACGCCGTCCGCCGCGACCTGGAGAAGCTCCTGGAGCACGAGTACGGCATCACCCACACCACCCTCCAGGTCGACCACCTCGGCGAGGACGCGGGATCGGCGGAGCTGCTGCAGATCACCGCACCGACCGCCGACGCCGTCGACCACTGCGACGACGCCCACGGTCCCGTCCACCGCCCGGGCCCCCACGAGCACTGACCTCCGGCAGCCGCACGCACGGCCGCCCGGCGGACCGGTGCGTCGTGACCGGTGCCGGCGGGCCCCGGCCGCACCGGCATCCGGATGCGGGAGGCGCTCGCCGCGGCCGGGATCGCCGGCGCCGGCCACGGGGGCGGCCACGGGGGCGTCGCGGACGGGAGGCAGGCGGACGAGGTGCCGGGCCTCGCGGGCGGTCAGGGCGCCGGGACCGTCGTCCACTTCGCCGGGCCGCCGCGACGACCCGCGCGGGCTCGTGCTCCGCGCCGCGCGGCAGCGGGTCCGCGGACGCGCGATCCTGGTGCCCCGACCCGAACCGACCCGCCGAGGAGCCCACAGATGATCTTCATCACCGCGAAGTTCCGCGTCCGCCCCGAGCACGCGGACCAGTGGCCGCGGATCTCCGCCGCCTTCACCGAGGCGACCCGCGCCGAGCCCGGCTGCCTCTGGTTCGACTGGTCCCGCAGCCTCGACGACCCGGCCGAGTACGTCCTCGTGGAGGCCTTCCGGGACGACGAGGCGGGCGCCGCCCACGTGCGGTCCGAGCACTTCCGGACCGCCCGCAGGACCTTGCCCCCCTACCTCGCGGAGACCCCGCGCATCGTCAACACGACCGTCGAGCAGGAGGGCTGGTCCGAGCTGGGAGAGATGGCCGTGCCGGATCAGGGCTGACCCGGCCGGCGCCGTTCAGGACCGCAGGAACGCCAGGATGTCCGGGTTGAGGACGTCCGGGTCGGTGGAGAGCATCCCGTGCGGGAGGCCTTCGTAGGTCTTGAGGGTGCCGTTCTTGAGGAGCGCGGCCGTCAGGGGTGCCGAGTCCTCGTACGGGACGACCTGGTCGTCGGTTCCGTGGCAGACGAGGACCGGGACGCCGATCTGCTTGAGGTCCTCCGTGAAGTCGGTCTCGGAGAACGCCTTGATGCATTCGTAGTGGGCGTTGGCCGCACCCGTCATGCCCTGGCGCCACCAGTTGTCGATCAGGCCCTGCGAGACCTTCGCGCCGGGGCGGTTGAAGCCGTAGAACGGGCCCGAGGGGACGTCGATGTAGAACTGGGCGCGGTTGGCGGCGAGGGCCTCGCGGAAGGCGTCGAAGGTCTCGATGGGCAGGCCGCCCGGGTTGGACTCCGACTTGACCATGACGGGCGGGACGGCGCTCACCAGCACCGCCTTCGCGACGCGTCCCGGCTTGGCGCGGGCGACGTAGCGGGCGACCTCGCCGCCGCCGGTGGAATGGCCGATGTGGCAGGCGTCCTTGAGGTCGAGCGCGTCCGTGAGCGCCATGACGTCGGCGGCGTAGGTGTCCATCTCGTGGCCGGTGGCCGACTGGCTCGAGCGGCCGTGTCCACGGCGGTCGTGGGCGATGACGCGGTAGCCGTGCGCGAGGAAGAACAACATCTGGTTGTCCCAGTCGTCGGCGCTCAGTGGCCACCCGTGGTGGAAGACGATCGGCCGGCCGTCGCGCGGCCCCCAGTCCTTGTAGAAGATGCTGGTGCCGTCGTCGGTGGTGACTGTACCCATCGCAGATCCTCCGCTTCGTCCGGGCATGCCCCGGCGACGGGAGTGCGGAGGCATGCGGGAGTGACGAATGCACGCCCTGGGGCGCGGTCCGAAGTACCCGGACCAGGTTACGCGGGCGGCGGATGGGGCACATCCGCAAGCGCCTCCTCCCCCCGCATTGCGTCCGCGGCCGCCTACGGCAGCAGGCGGTAGGAGTCCTGGTCCGCGACCACGCGGCCGGCCGTGGGCGGCGGGAAGTGCGTGCCCAGCACGAGGGTGTCCGTGCCGGCCAGCCTGCCGAGCAGGGCGCGGCGCGTCCGCTCGGACTGCTCCGGGTCGATGTCCACGCAGGAGCCGATGCCGGGATGCGCGAACTGGACGGGGTGGTGGATGCAGTCGCCCGTGATCAGCGCGTTTCCCCCGGCGCCGCCGCTCAGCTCCACGGCGATGTGGCCCGGCGTGTGGCCGGGGGTCGGCAACAGCCGTACGCCGGGGGTCAGTTCGGTGCCCTCGGGGGCCACGTCCACGAGATCCAGCAGCCCCGCCTCCTCGACCGGGACCACCGAGTCGTCGAACATCTGCCGTCGTGGCTCGTCCATGGCCCACCCGGCCCAGAAGGCGCGCTCGGTACGGGCGGTGACGTAGCGGGCGTTGGGGAAGGTGGGGACCCACACGCCGTCGGCCTCGCGGGTGTTCCAGCCGACGTGGTCGGTGTGCAGATGGGTCAGGATCACCAGGTCCACGGTGTCCGGGGGGAATCCGGCGGCGGCGAGGTGGTCGGGGTAGCCGGTGCGCAGGTCGTGCCAGGCCGGGTTGGCGCGGGTCTTGCCGTTGCCGATGCCGGTGTCGACGAGGACGCGCAGACCACCCGCCTCGAAGGCGAAGCTGTGGCTGTGGAGCCGCAGGGTGCCGGCCCCGTCGGCGAAGTGGGGGCGCAGCCAGCCGTGCCGGTGCACCACGTCGGGGGTGGCGTCGGGCAGCAGCCAGGGGCCGGTCCCGGGCGGCAGGGGTGTCTCGTCGATGCGGTGGACGGTACTGCCGCCGACGGTCCAGGAGGGGGTGGGGGCACTGGGCATGGGACCGATTCTCCCCGGGTGCCGGCGCTAGGGCGAACCGGTGGGCGGGCCCGGCGAGTTGGGACGCCGGAGCACCAGTCCCACCAGCGGGCCGACGGCGACGAGCGCGGCCAGCACGGCGTATCCGTGGGTGAGCGTCGTCGGCGCCGCCACGGCGGCGACGAGCAGCGGGCCGCCCGCGTCGCCCAGTTCGCGGCCCAGTTCGGCGGCGCCCATCGTCTGGCCGAGGCGTTCGCGCGGGGTGGCGGAGGCCAGGGCGGCGAAGCCCAGGGGGGTGATCAGGCCCGTGCCGGCGCCGATGAGGGCCGCGCCCACCAGGATGCCGGTCGGACCGGGCAGCATGGCGCAGGCCAGGCCCGCCGCCGTGATCAGCAGGCCCGCGGTCAGTCCGGAACGGGTGGTGAGCCGCCCGGCGTCCAGTGCGCGGCCCGACCGCGGCTGGACCACGGCCGCGCAGGCCGCGAGCAGCGACACGGCCGCGCCGGTCGCGACGGTGCCGAGCCCGGCGGTGCGGCCGGAGACCGGCAGGAAGCCGACACCGACCGACAGCGCCGCGGTCGCCGCCGCGAGCGCGGCCGTCGGGACGAGGAACGACGCGTCGGCAAGGCGCCGGGCGAGGTCGAGGACCGTCTGCCGGGCCTTGGGGAGCGGGGGTACGACGGGTACGGCGAGGACGGCCCACACGGCGACGGCGGCGCCGAGTACCGCGAGGACGGCGAACAGCAGCCGCAGGCCGCCGGCCCACACCAGGACGCCGCCGAGCAGCGGGCCCAGCGTGTAGCCGATCGACTTGTAGAAGCCGTAACTGCCGAACGCCCGCCCGTGCTTGGCGGCCGGGTTGAGCCGGGCGACCAGCGCCGAGGCCGAGGGGGAGAAGGCGGAGGCCGCGGCGCCCTGGCCGAGGCGGGCGGCCCACAGCCAGCCCGGGCTGCCGGCGACGGCGTACAGCCCGGACGCCACGGCGAACGCGGCGAGCCCGCCGAGCAGGACGGGGCGGGCGCCGACGCGGTCGGCGAGGCTGCCGAAGACCGGCTTGAGGAGCACCTCGGCGCCGTCGTACAGGGCCAAAAGCCCGCCGAGCACGAGCAGCGAGGTGACGGCGCCCTCGGCGTCGGCGCCGAGGCTCGCGGCGACGCCGTGCGCGCCGAAGGCGGTCGTGAACCCGGCGGCGTACAGGGGCCACATCTGCCGCGCCGGGGCGGGCTTCGCGGTGGCCGTTCGGCCCTCCCGGCTCATCGGTCGTCCTCCGTCGGGGCGTGCGGCGGCGCGGACACCCGGTCCGCGCCGTCCCGGCCGGCCGCGGCCCTGCGCGGGGCTTCGGGGACGTCGCGCGCCGTCAGGCCGCCGCACACCGCACGCGCGCGGCACCCGTCGGTGCCGCGCCCTCCGGAGTGCCGAAGGGAGCAGGCGTCACCTCCGCGGCAGCGGCCCGGGGACCGCCCTCACACATCGAGCGCCCCCGTCGCCAGCAGCCCCAGCAGCGCCACTCCCACGACGATCCGGTAGACCACGAAGGCGTTGAAGGAGTGCTTGGCGACGAACTTCAGCAGCCAGGCGATGGAGGCGTAGGCGACCACGAAGGAGACCGCCGTGCCCACGGCGAGCGGCGCGGCGCCCACGCCGGCGCCCACGGCGTCCTTGAGTTCGTACAGGCCGGCGCCGGTCAGGGCCGGGATGCCGAGGAAGAACGACAGCCGGGTGGCCGCCACCCGGTCCAGGTCCAGGATCAGCGCGGTGGACATCGTCGCACCGGAGCGGGAGAAGCCCGGGAAGAGCAGCGCCAGGATCTGCGAAGAGCCCACCAGCATCGCGTCCTTGAAGGTGGTGTCGTCCTCACCGCGCTTGTGCCGGCCCATCTGGTCGGCCGCCCACATCACGCCCGACCCTACGATCAGCGAGGCCGCCACCACCCACAGCGAGGCCAGCGGCCCCTCGATCAGCGGCTTGGCCGCCAGACCCACGATCACGATCGGGATCGTGGCGTAGATGACCCACCAGGCGAACTTGTAGTCGTGGTGGTAGCGCTCCTCCTTGTCGGCGAGGCCCCGGCCCCAGGCGGAGACGATCCGCACGATGTCCTTGAAGAAGTACACGAGCACGGCGGCGATCGCGCCGACCTGGATGACGGCGGTGAAGCCGACCACGGAGCTGTCGTCCACGGGGATGCCCATCAGCCCCTCGGTGATCTTCAGATGCCCGGTCGAGGACACGGGCAGGAACTCGGTCACCCCCTCGACGACGCCGAGGAAGACGGCTTGACCGATGCTGATGGCACTCATGGGCGGTCCAATGGCACACTCGGGGAGGCGGGAGCTTTTACACGATCGTAGAAGTTCTACACGACTGTAGAAGACGAACCGGAGAACCACAAAATCCCATGGCGGCCGACACACACGGACGGGGCCCGAAACGGGCGAACGGTGTCCGCGAGACCCAGATCCTCGGCCTGCTCCAGCAGGCGGAGGCCGCGCTGACCCCGGGCGAGGTGACCGACCTCCTCGGCGGCGAGCTGACGTACAGCAGCGTGGTGACGATCCTCACCCGCATGCACACCAAGGGCGTGCTCCGGCGCAACGCGCGCGGGAGGGCGTTCGCCTACGCCCCGGTGACCGACGACGCGGGGTTCGCCGCCCGGCGTATGCGTACAGTTCTCGAGGAGCGGTCCGACCGGGAGGCCGTCCTCGCCCGTTTCGCGGACGAGCTGTCCGACCACGACGCCGACCTGCTGCGCCAGCTGCTCGACCCCGGCCAGCACCCCGGACAGTAGGCGCGGTCCGGACAGGAGAAACAGGAAGGGCCCGCCGGATGCGTATCGCCGTCTACGTGCCGCTGCTGCTCTCGCTGCTCGCCCCGTTCGGTGCGCGGCCGCTGTCCGAGCGCTGCGAGCCCCGCCTGGCGACCTGGCTGCTCACCGCCGCGTCGCTGGTCCTGGGTGCGGCGAGCACGGTCTCCCTGGGGCTGCTGGCCGTCACCGGCCTGATCCGCTTCCCGTTGATCGCCGGGCTCGGCCACTGGTCCGCCCCGAGCGCGCAGCGCGACGATCCGACCGAGCTGTCGATCGCCCTCGCCGCGGGACTGCTGCTCGGCGGCGCGGTGCTCGCGGCCGCCCGGATGCTCTGGCGCCGCGCCCGCACGCTGGCCGCCGCGGCGGTGGACGCCGCCTGCATGCCCGAGCGCAACGGCCTGGTCGTGGTGGAGGACGAGGCCCCCGACGCCTACGCGCTGCCCGGCCTGCCCGGGCGGATCGTGGTCTCCACCGGCATGCTGCACACCCTGGACGAGACCGAGCACGACATCCTGCTCGCGCACGAGCGGGCCCATCTGTCCTGCCACCACTACGCCTTCGTCGCCCTGGCCCAGCTCGGCGCCGCCGCGAACCCGCTGATGCGGCCGCTGGCCACCGCCGTCACCTACACGATCGAGCGCTGGGCGGACGAGCGGGCGGCGGCCGCCTCCGGTGACCGGAAGCAGGTCGCCCGCACCGTCGGCAAGGCCGCCCTGGCGGCCCGGCGCACCCCGATCCGCGCCCGCGTCACGAGCGCCGCCCTGGGCCTCCTCGGTCGCCGCAACCCCCTGGCGACGGCGGGCCCCGTGCCGCGCCGCGTCGCCGCCCTCCTCGCGCCTCCGCTGCGGCGCCACCCCGTCCTCGCCACCGCCACCGCCGCCGTCCTGGCCGCGGCGACCCTGGCCACCGCCGAGGCGGCGCACGACCTGCACACCCTGCTGGAGGGCGTCGGGGTCCGGTGACGCCGTCGCACGGCGGCGCCGTCCGGCGGCCGGGCCGGGGGGCCCGCGCTACGCGGCGATGACGGCGACCCCCGTCCGGCCGCCGTCGACGTCCACCACGGTGCCGTGCACGAAGGCCGCCTCGTCACTGGCCAGCCAGAGCACGGCGTGGGCGACGGCGTCCGGGGTGCCTACCTCGCCGGCCGGGGTGCCCTTCATCATGACCTCGCCGGGGTGGGGCTCGGTGCCCTCCGGGGACGGCGGCAGGATCACGCCCGGCGAGACGGCGTTCACGCGCACGCCCATCGGGCCGAACTCCGCGGCCCAGGCGCGGGTGAGCGTCTCCATGGCGCCCTTGGTGGAGCTGTAGAGCGCGCCGAGCGGTACGCCGAGGCGCGCGATCCAGGAGCCGAGGTTGACGACCGCACCGCCGCCGGCCTCCGCCATGGCCGGGACGACGGCCGCGGTGAGGAAGAAGGGCGCCTTGACGTTGACGCCGTAGACCTGGTCGAAGGTCTTCTCGTCGGTGGCGGCGGTGCCGGGGGCCGGGTAGACGCCGGCGTTGTTGACCAGGATGTCGATCCGCCCGCCCAGCGTCTCGCGGGCCCGCTCGGCGAGGTCCCGGGACGCCTCCTCGCTGCCGTCGAGGTCGGCGACGAGGAAGTCGGCGCGGCCGCCGCCCGCCCGGATTCCCTCGACGACCCGTGTCCCGCGTTCGCGGTGGCGGCCGGACACGACGACGTGTGCCCCCTCGGCGGCGAACACCTCCGCGATCGCCCGGCCGATGTTGCTGGTCGAGCCCGTGACCAGGGCCGTCTTGTTCCGCAGTCGTTCACTCATGCTGTGCTCTCCCTTGTCCGTTGCGCAGTGCCGGGACGTCGCGGCCCACTGTGCGCCGCAGAAAATGGACCGGCAAGTCCAGAAAGGGGAGGGAGCCGATGGGGCCGCGGCCGGCCGGCCGCGGCGGATTCCTGGCCGCGGCGGCCGCACGTGACCACCGGGCGCCACGCACGCCAGGACGGCCACCGCCCGCCGGGCCCCCGGTTCCTCCCGGCCGGACGCTCCCGCCCCGGTGCGCGCGACCGCGGCGAGCCGACGCGCCCGTGACAACGGCAGCCCGCCTGTGGCGCCAGCGCCGGTGCCGGTGCCCGCGCCAGTGCCGGTGCCGGTGCCAGCGCCAGTGCCGGTGCCCGCGCCAGTGCCGGTGCCGGTGCCCGCGCCAGTGCCGGTGCCGGTGCCAGTGCCGGTGCCGGTGCCAGCGCTCGCGCTCGCGCTCGCGGCACGAAACGGCCTCGCGCCCCCGCGCGCGGCGCGCACGGCCACGGTCAGGGCCCCGCCGGCCGGCGTCCGGACGTCACCGCCATGTCGCCGACGGGGTCCGGTCCGCCGGAGGGCAGCGCTCGACGCGGACGTCGGGCACGTCCCGGCGACGGGGGCGAGCGCGGGGCGGCGGTACGGGCCCGAGCGGGGCCCGGGGCCCGCCTGGTGCCGTCGGCGGCAACGGCCCTTCCTGGGGCGGCGGTGCGGGCGGCGCCACGGGTGTGGGGCCGGCGGCCGTGCCCCCACGCGTACCGGGCTCGCACCGGGCCCGCACCGGATTCGCGCCCGGCCCGGTCACCTCGCCCGGCGGGATGCCTCCCGCGACCGGTGCCACAGCGCCGCCGCCTCCGCCGCCGCGCCCGGTGCCGCCAGGAGCAACGGCTCGTCGTGGGCCGGGAGTTCGGGGAGGGCCACGGCACCCGCCTCCTGGGCGATGAGCAGGGCCGGCAGGCCGTCGACGGCGTGGAAGGCGCCGATCGCCGCGGCGGTGGCGCGGCCCGCCGCCACCTGGACCAGGGACAGGGCCGTGGAGCCCATCACCCGGACCGTGCAGTGGCGGTCCGCGAGGGCGGTCAGGAGCGCGTCCATGCCCGGCCAGTGGGCGTGGGCCGCCCATTCGGTCATGAAGACATGGCCCGTGAGGGTGGCGTGGTCCGCGGCCCGGACGGGGGTGCCGTCGTGGAACGCTCCGCCGCCGCGGACCGCCGTGAACGTCTCGCCCCGCCACGGGTCGGCGACCACGCCGAGCAGCGGCGTGCCGTCGGGCGCCGCGAGGCCCAGGGAGAAGGAGCACCAGCCGATGCCGTGGGCGTAGTTGGTCGTGCCGTCGACCGGGTCGATCACCCAGTGCGGGGCGCCCGGGGCGCCCTGTGTCCCGCCGTACTCCTCGCCCACGATCCCGTGCCCGGGAAAGGCGCGGCCGAGCCGCTCGCGGACATGCGCCTCCACGGCCTCGTCCGTGTCGGTCACGATGTCCGCGGGACCGTCCTTCTCCCGCACGTCGGTCGCGGTGGCGGGGGAGCGCGGACGCCGGATCGTCTCCACGGCCCAGGCCGCCAGCCCGGTCGCGACCTCCAGCGCCCGTTCCAGGTCCAGGTCCAGGTCCCCGTTCGCGTCATGCTCCGGCACCGCGCCTCACCACACCCTTCCGCGTCATGGCCGAACGTCGCGATCGTGTCAGGCCCAGGTGAACATGCGCGGGCGAACGCGCGGCCGGCGCCCAGGGTGGCCGCCACGGCGCGGGGTGCCGGGCGCGATCAGTGCAAAGGCCAAGAAAATCTCCGTATAGAGACCCTCAACAGCGAGCGGTCACCCGGCTTCACCGTGTCACCGATGCCCGACGCTGGCAGCAGCGGAATCGCCAGGCGTAGGGAGTGGATGCGGGTGGGACGGCGCGGAGCCCCGCGGGGAGCGGACGGAGCGGCGGGTCCGGCCGCCGGTCGGCCGCCGGAAGCGGGCGGACGGCACCGGACCACCCGCCGACGGGCCCCGACCGGCCCGGAGGCGGGCCGCGCGGCCGCCCGTGCGGCGCGTCCTTCTCCCGGTGCGGGTACGCGCCGGCACGCGTGCGCCATCCGCATGCGCGAGGCGTCCTGGTGGAGTGATGCCGCGAGGCCCGCGCCCGGCCCGGCGATCCCGTGCCGGGCGCGCGGCGGAGGCGGCGTGGTCCGCATCGGCGAGGACGGCGCCCGGGAAGCCGCCGCCACCCGCGTCCACGCGAGCGCGGCCCACGAGCCGGAGCCCCGCACCTGGTTCGCGCCGCCCCCGGCGCCGATCCCCGCACACACGACCGGTGCCTGCCACATGCCGACCGCCGCACACACAGCCCGCGCCCGCCACACCCCGGTGACCCCACACACAGCCCGCGCCCGCCACACACCCACCGCCCCACACACAGCCCGCGCCCGCCACACACCCACCGCCCCACACACAGCCCGCGCCCGCCACACACCCACCGCCCCACACACAGCCCGTCCCCGCCACATGCCGGTGGCCGGCGTCGTGAGGCGCGTTCTCTGCGGCCTGTGCGCCGGTCCGCCGGGCGTCCGGCCGCACCTGCTCGACCGGAACGGCCGCGGCCGGCCCCCCGGACCGTTCCCCGACCGGAAGGCCGCAGGGCCGCGATGAACCAGCACCGAGCCGTCCACCAGGCGGCGTCCCTGCTCCTGAGCTACCCCGACCAGCGCTGGCCCGCGCACCGCGCCCTGGTGCTGGAGTCGATCGGCGGGCTGTCCGGCCCGGCGACCGAGTCGCTGCGGCGGTTCTGCCGGCGCACCGCCGACGTCCCGCTGCTCGACCTCGCCGCCCAGTACGTCACCACGTTCGACCGCAGCCGCCGGCGCACCCTGCACCTGACCCACTACGCCGCCGGCGACCCCCGGCGCCGGGGCGCCTCGCTCGCCGCGCTGGAGGACCGCTACCGGCACTACGGCTGGGAGCCGACCGGCGGTGAGCCGCCCGACCACCTCCCGGCCGTCCTGGAGTTCGCGGCACGCTGCCCGGCCGCGGGCCACGCCGTGCTGCACGAGCACCGCGGCGCCCTGGCCCTGCTCGCCGCGGGCCTCGCCGCCGAGGGCAGCCCCTATCTCGACGTGATCCGCGCCGTGCGCGCCACCCTCGGCGAGGGAGCACGTCCGTGACCAGGCGCCTGGGCACCGCGCCGCAGGGCGTCCGGCCCGGCCCCGCCGCGGGCGCGCCGGTCACCGGCACCGCCTGGCGCCACGGTCGAGGCCACTCCCCCACCCCGCTCCCGCTCCCGCCCGGCGGCCCCGTCAGCCGCCGTTCCGCTCGTCCTCCCCGAGCCCCGTCGCCCGGCCCTGCCCGTCCCAGCCGACCACCAGGACGTGCTCCACGGCCGCGCGGTCGAGGGGGCCGAACACGTGCGGGAACAGGGTGCCCTCGGCGACCCCCGGCGGGGGTGCCGGGGACGGCGCCTCCCACACGCAGGGCGCGGTGAGCCGGGCCTCGTCGATCAGCAGGGCGAGCAGCGGCCGGGGCGCGGCGCGGTAGAAGGCGTTGACGACGGCGAGCGTGGTCGCCTCGTCGGGGGAGCAGTGGACGAACCCCTCCTCGGCGAGGGACGCGGGGGCGTACGGCTGCCCGGGAGCCGCGGACCACTCGGCGGCCGGCACGACGTGATAGATCATGCCCCGGAAAATAGCCGAGGCCCGGCGGCCGGGCCCGACCGGCACGGCTCCGGCCTCGCGCCCTTCGGGCCCCTCGCGCCCCGTGGCGGCTACCGGAGACCGATCGCCGCGCAGTCGGCGGCGTACTGCGCGGTGCAGATGTCCTTCACGCTGTAGACGCCGTCCTTGATCACCGTGGCCTTGATGTTGTCCTTGGTCAGGGCCACCACCGGGACCAGTTGCGCGGGGATCGACTTCTCGGTCGGGCTGTCGACCGAGTCCTGGGCCAGCGCGTCGAACTCGATCGCCTTGCCCTGCACCTTGGCCACCGCCATGTCCGCGGCGCCGGCCGCCTCCAGCAGGAACGACTTGTACACGGTCATCCGCTGCTCACCCGCGACGATCCGCTGCACCGCCGCGAGATCGGCGTCCTGGCCGGTGACGGGCGGCATCTTGTGGACGCCCGCCTCCTTGAGCGCGTCGATGACGGCGCCCGCCATGCCGTCGTTGGCCGAGTAGACGGCGGCGATGTCACCGAGCCCGACGGACCGGATGGCCTTCTGCATGTTCGCCTTGGCGGCCTCGGGCAGCCAGTCCTTGGTGTAGTACGACTTGGCGACGATCACGCGGCCCTTCAGTTCGCTGATCGCGCCCTCGTGGAAGCGGGCCGTGTTGGGGTCGGCGGGCGAGCCGTTGACCATCACGATCTTGCTGGTGGCGGCCTTGTCGCCGAGCGCGTCGACGATCGCGCGCCCCTGCACCTCGCCGACGAGTTCGTTGTCGTGCGAGACGTAGCCGTCGATCGGACCCTCGGCGAGCCGGTCGTAGGCGATGACCGGGATCCCGGCGTCCTTGGCCTTGCGCACCTCGGGGGCGATGGCCTTGGAGTCCACCGCGTCCACCAGGATCACGTCCGTCCCGGCGGAGATCATCTGCGCGAACTGCCTGCTCTGCGTCTTTGCGCTGGACCCGGCGTTGGCGTAGCGCACCTTGCCCTTGCCGTGGGTGCGGGAGGTGACCCGCCGCGTGATGAGGGGACGGTCGAACTTCTCGAAACGCGCCGTGTCGGTGTCCGGCAGCAGAAGCCCCACCGTGATGTCGTCCCCCTTCTCGGGGCTCGCGGAGCTCCCGCCGCCGTCGACGCTGTCGAGGGCACCGCAGCCGGCGAGCAGCAGCGCCGACACGGAGGCGATCAGGGGTACGGCGCGACGGCGCGCGCCGGTTCTGCGGGGGGTCTGCATCTTCACGTGCTGGTGCCTTCCGGGCATGGGGGAGGAGCGGGCCACGGGTGAGACGAAGAGCCAACGGGTCCGTGGAGAGCACGTCAAGACATCCGGTTGTCCTCCCCCGAACCTCCTACGGAATCTCCCCAACCGGCGGGTATCGCGCGCCCGGTGACACCGATATGTCCGCAGGCGCACCCCCGACGCACGGTCAGGGAACCGTAAAGAACCTTGACAGTCAATTGGTCTAGGCCAAAGATGGGCGGCGCTCGTCCCACCCCCCTTCCTCCGGCCCCTGTGGGAGCGTCAATGAGACGACCTCGTCCGGCACTTCGCGCGTTGCTCTCGTGTGTCACCGTCACCGGCCTGTCCGCCGCACTGCTCGCGCTGGGCGGAGGTGGGGCGCTCGCCGCGGACGCGGCCCCGGCCTCCCACCGCGCGCACGCCATGCCCGACCACCTGGCGGCGCCCTACTTCGAGGCCTGGACCGGCGAGAGCCCGGCCACGCTCGCCGCCGCCTCCGGCAACAAGTACCTGACCATGGCGTTCCTGCAGACCGACGCGCCCGGGTCGTGCACCGCCTACTGGAACGGCGACAAGAGCCTGCCGATCGCCAAGTCGGCCTTCGGCAAGGACATCGCGCGGATCCAGG
Organism: Streptomyces sp. NPDC101225; assembly: GCF_044767585.1. Classification (NCBI taxonomy): domain Bacteria; kingdom Bacillati; phylum Actinomycetota; class Actinomycetes; order Kitasatosporales; family Streptomycetaceae; genus Streptomyces; species Streptomyces sp. NPDC101225. The sequence continues at coordinate 39,203 of NZ_JBIWOE010000052.1, read as the reverse complement.
CCCGCGGCGGCAACGTCATCCCGTCCTTCGGCGGCTACGGCGCGGACACCACCGGCACCGAGCTCGCCGACAGCTGCACCAGCGTCGACGCCATCGCCAAGGTCTACGAGAGCCTGGTGACGACGTACGGGATCTCCCGGATCGACCTGGACATCGAGGCCGACTCCATCAACAACGCCGCCGGGATCGACCGGCGCAACAAGGCCATCGTCAAGGTGCGGCGCTGGGCCGAACGGACCGGCCGGCACGTGCAGTTCTCGTACACCCTGCCCACGACGACCACCGGGCTCGCCCCGAACGGTGTGGCCCTGCTGCGCGACGCCGTCGACAACGGAGCGCGCGTGGACGTCGTGAACATCATGACGTTCGACTACTGGGACGGCGCCACGCACGACATGGCCGCCGACACGCAGACGGCGGCGGCCGGCCTGCGGGACCAACTCGCCGCCCTGTACCCGAAGCAGAGGCCGCAGAAGCTCTGGCGCATGATCGGCGTCACCGAGATGCCCGGCATCGACGACTTCGGCCCGCAGGAGACCTTCACCACCGAGGACGCCGTGAAGGTCCAGAGGTGGGCACGGAGGCAGGGCATCAACACCCTGTCGTTCTGGGCGCTCCAGCGCGACAACGGCGGCTGCGTGGGCATGGCCGGATCCAACTCCTGCTCCGGGATCGCCCAGGACACCTGGTACTTCAGCCACACTTTCGCGCCGTTCACCCGCCACTGACCTCCCGATGACCGTGAGCAACGCCACGGTCCGGTACGTCACCCGACGGCCCGGCCCCGACCAGGAGGTTCGCGGGCCGGGCACGCCGTACGCGGAGAACCCGCGCAGGAGCACCACACAGGGGTCACACAGTCTTCCGAAGCCGCCGTTACCGTTCTCGCCGTTCGACCTTTCCCGTGCGACCGTCAGGAAAACAGCGGAATGGACTACTGCTCCTCGTGCCGCCGGCACCTCAACGGCGCCCTGGTGTGCCCCGGTTGCGGTGCCTACGCCCCGGACATCGCACCGGTGACCCACCACGGCGGCTTCGACGCCGTCGCCGCGCAGCGGCCGGCCCGGCCGGAGCCGCACCCGTTCGAGCCCTTCGCAAAGACCCCGGCCGCCGAGGCGGTCCTCCCCCCGGGTGAGGGCCGGGCGGCACGGCGCCGGCAGCGGGCGCGGTGGAGGAAGAGCCGGCGCAAGGCCGTGCTCGCCACCACCGTCGCGCTCGTCGGCGGCGGGCTGGCCGTGTCCACGCTGGAGCAGGGCTCCGGTCACCGGGCCGAGGCCGCCACGGCCCCGGACCTCACCAGCACGGGCAACCAGGACCTGCCGGCGCAGCAGTACACCGTGCCGACGGCCACCCAGCCGGGCACCGGCAAGCACCGAGCGCCGTCGGCCACGGACGGCGGGGCCGCGGCGGGCACCCGGCAGCCGCGGACCACCGCGACGCCGGACGCGCCGCACACCGCGTCTGAGCGCACGCGGCCCTACTCGGCGCCGCGCACCGCGCCGACGACGCAGCCGCGGACCACCGCCCACACCGCCGCCGGCACCGCGTCCGGCACGTCGGGCACGCCGGCCGGAACCGGCGGCACGACGCCGTCGCCGTCCGCCACCCCGGGCAGCGGCACGTCCTCGGCGGGCACGTCCTCCTCCGACGCGTCCTCGTCGGACACGTCCGGCCCGAACTCCTCCGGCACCAACGCCTCGCAGCCGGACACCACCCCGACGGCGACGTCACCGTCATCGGTGTGCGTGCTCGGGCTGCTCTGCCTGGGCTGACCGTCCGGGGCCGGCCCGTCCCGCGCCGGGGCCGGTGCGAGAAGCACGGGTGCCCGGCGCCGTCAGCCTCCGGGTGTCCCGTGCGTCCCGGGGTCCTCGCCGCGTTCGAGCACCGTCACCCGGTGGAAGTTGCAGACGGCCGTGGCCGGTCCGGCGGGCAGCGGACCGTTCTGGTGGGCCTTGAGGGCGACGCTGACCAGGCTGAGCAGCAGGTCCACGTCGGCCTCGCAGTCGAGGTGGACGGTGACCCAGCGCGAGCCCGGCACCAGGCGGATGGCGGTCGACTCCGCGAAGTCGTAGTGCAGGCGCTGGATCGCGTGCGCGGTCAGATGCAGGTCCACGTCCCGGTCGGAGTGGAAGTGCACGATCTCGTCCCGCGCGGAGCGCAGCGCCGGACCCGTGCCGCAGCCGGCCTCGCACGGGCTGAGGTCGGGCCACTCCGCCAGCTGGGTCATGGCTCTCTGGGCCGGTGTCATGGCCCCATGGTGCGGCGCTCACCGGCCGGACACCAGGGATTGCGGCATCCGTAACCCGTAGGAGACGTCACCCTCCTCGAACAGACCGGATCAGACGGGTACGTACCCGGCAATACGCTCTTCACCGACTTTCGGTACCTTCTCTGAGCTGCGACAACGCCCAGGACTCCGCAAACGGCCCCGTTGCGCGATAATGGGGACATGAGTACCGCGACGTTTGTTGTAGCGGCCACGTCGAGCGACGTACTCAACGTGGTTGCCGCTTTTGTCGGTGGCCTGATCATCGTCGGCGCGCTCGTGTGGGCCGTGCGGATGGGTATGGGTCAGATGGACCGCGAGTCCCCGCGGCCCAAGGCGGAAGAGCAGCCGCACCTTCCCGACAGCGGGCCCGTCCGGGAGTCGCGCGAGATGCGGGAGCCGGACGAGGTGCCGCTCGCGGAGAACGGGGACCGGCTGATGCCCTACGAGCTCCACTCCTCCAGTACGAGGACGGGAAAGGATCAGCACCGCCGGCGCTGGGTGCCCGGCTCCAGCGGCTCCTTCGGCAGTGGCGGCGCGGGGCGCCAGTGACCTGACGGTCCCTCACGCCATCCAGAAGAAGACCGCCGTCATGCGCTTGTCCTCCAGCGCGCTGCCGCAGTAACCCGTCGCGCTGTGCACGATGTTGGCGTTGTACAGGAGCAGCCGGTTGTACCGGTGCGGGACGCGCACGTCCTCCTCGAAGGCGTCCGGCGCGACGAACCGCGTGCCGAGCGCCTCGACGAGGTTGGTGTGCGGCGCCTGGACGACGTTCCCGCCGAGCCGGCCGCCGGGCAGCGACTGGCGGTAGAAGGCGGTCCCGCAGTCCTTGGGGACGCCGGGGTTGAGGTACAGCACCGCCGCGTACCTGCACAGCGCGCGGGAGTCGGTGTGCGGGCGTGGCTCGCTCTCGCCCGCACCGACGACCTGCACACAGTTGTGGTTGAGCGTGCCGCCGCCGGGAGCCCGCTGCACCCACAGCTCCGCGGCGCCGGTCGCCTTCTTCACCAGCCTTTCCACGCGGGCGAGTTCGGCGGGCTCCAGGCCCGGCATGGTGCGCAGGCCCGGCCAGGTCTCCGAGGTGTACGGGTAGCCCTTGACCCAGTCGTCCCTGGCCAGACAGCGCTCCCGTACGGCGTCCGCGTCGGGCAGGACGTCGTCGAGGACCCAGTAGTCGCGGCCCTTGGTGGGCTTGCGGTAGGGCAGGACGGGAAGCGCGGCGGGGACCGCCCGGCCCGGGCCGGGGCGCGGGGACCGTGGAAGCTGTGGGGGCATGGCCCGAATCTAGGTCCGGGCCTCGTTTTGACTCTCCCTCGTCCCTCTCTCGTCTCTCCCGGGAAACGGTCAACGTTTCGTCAACCGCGGCGGGGAGACGAGCCTCACACCCCGAGGTTTTTACCCAATCAAAAGGTTTCGCATCGCCACCGGTCCGTATCCCCCTCCGTCCGAGCCCGCCCCTCCCCGGCGGGCTCCCGACCGGGCAGGAGGCACGGTGCGCTTTTCGCGGAATGCGATGGGAGGTCTCTTCGTGGGCGGTGCCCTCAGCGTGACGCTGGCCGCGCTCGCGTATCCCGCGATGCTCGGAGTCAACACCACGTCGAGCTCGGGGTCGCGGATCATCGCGCAGACCCAGTGGGGGCCGCTGACGGAGCAGGACCGGGACTTCGTGGTCAAGGTGCGCGCGGCCGGGCTGTGGGAGTACCCGGTCGGCCAGATGGGCCTGAAGAAGGGGCAGAGCAAGGCGGTCCTGGTCGCGAGCAAGCACCTGATCGACGGGCACGCGGCGCTGGACGCCAGCTGCCGCAAGATCAGCACGATGCTCGACATCACGATCCCGAACGAGGCGAGCCCGCAGCAGCAGGGCTTCGTGAAGACGCTCGCCGCGGACCAGGGCAAGCAGTTCGACACGGACTTCGCCAACATCCTGCGGGTGACGCACGGTTCGATCTTCAACACGATCGCCAAGGTCCGCTCCACGACCGAGAACTCCGTGGTACGGACGCTCGCCGACCAGGCCAACGTGACCGTGCTGGACCACATCACGGTCATGGAGCAGACGGGGCTGGTCGACTTCGACCAGGTGCTGTTCCAGGAGACGACACCGCCCAGGCTGCCCGCCACGGACCTGACCCCGCCGCCCCCGGGGGGCGGCCAGCCGCAGGTCGTGCTCACCGCGCCGGCCGACAGCACCACCCGGCCGCCGGTGCTGCCGGGCGAGCCGTCCGGCCAGGCGGCCAGTCCGACCCCGACGGTGAGGTGAGAGCGGGGCGGCGGGACAGGGCGGCACCGCGCGAGCGGAGCCGCCCTCTCCGTATGTCGCGAAATTGTGATGCACCATTGAACTACCCGCGCTTCACCGCAGGTTGACAGCGTTCGGCCAAGAGATCCACGATGTGATCGCACTGGGGCTCATGTGACCAATGAGCCAGGTGTTCCTCAGACCATTCACCCCGGTACGGCCGGCTGCCGCATGCTGCCCCGCGCCGCCGTGCCCGGGGCAGCACATGCCGAAGTGGGGGTCCCGCATGTCCATGGCCACACGTGTCACCGCGTGCCGCGTCCTCGGGACGGGCGCCGCGTCGCTCGCCCTGTGCGCCGCCACCGTCGCCGCCGCCTCCGGCGCCTGGGCCCACGACGGCGGCCACGGCGGTGACGGCTGGAAGCACGGCGGCCACTACGAGCCCGGCACGGGCGCGGGCACCAGGACGGCGACGGACCGCTGCGAGTTCTCGCTGGACGGCACCGGTTTCCACTCCTCGGTCAAGGTCGACGACCAGAACCTGCGGCCGACCGGCGACGGCAAGATCCACATCAAGGTCCGTGCGGCGGGCGACGCGGCGAGCTGCACGGCCTCGCTCGCCTCCTACCTCGCCCACGGCTCGTCCTTCGCCACCTCCGGCGAGCAGGTCTTCGTCGACTTCGACTCGGTGACGGTCGAGCGGGGCGAGACCGGCTCCCTCGACATCGCGGTGCCGGACGCGGGCTGCTTCGCGCAGATCGACCTCTACCGCGGGGCCGTGAAGTTCGACGGCAAGCCCGGCGCGCAGGACGGCTTCGAGCACGGTGACCTGCCCAAGGGCCCCGACCACCCGGTCATCAAGGACAAGCTGATCGCGTCCTGGAACGGCGGCACGAAGGACTGCACGGCGGCCGAGGAGCCGCAGCCGCCGGCCACGCCGTCCACGCCGGAGTCGGGTCGGCCCTCGACGCCGGGCGGGGAGAGCACCCCGCCCGCGAGCGGTACGCCCTCGACCGGGGCTCCGGCCCCGTCCGCCTCCGCCTCGACCGCGCAGGCCGCGCCCACGCCCGACGGCGGTGGCGGCGACCTCGCGGAGACCGGCGGCGGCAGCGGCTCCGGCATCGTCGCGGGCGGCGCCGCGGCGCTCCTCGCGGCCGGTGCGGCGATCGTCGTCGTGACCCGGCGCCGCCGTACGGCCCGCTGATTCACCCACGGACCACTCCCGATACGAACGCCCCGGAGACCCCCGCTCCGGGGCGTTCGTCCTGTCCGGCTACCGCTCCACCGTCTCCAGGTACAGCTTCACGAACCGGTCCACGTCCACGTCCAGCGCCACGTCCACCAGCGGCTGCCGGCGGGCACCCTCGTGGATCTCGGACTCCCCCGGGCGCGGGCGGCGGTCGACGACGGTCTGGCCACGGGAGGGGCCGGGGGCGAGGGAGATCTCGACCGGGAGGAGGCGGGTGGTGACGCCCGCCGGATCGACGGCCGTGCACACCGCGCCCGCGTCGCCGAGGCCGCCCGCCTCCTCGGCCTCGGGCGCCTCGCCCGGGTGGGCCGGGCGATGGGCCAGGAGTTCGCCGGCCAGCCGGGTGCCGGGCTCCGCGGCGGCACGCAGCCGGTGCACATCGGCGCCGGGCACGACGACCCGGGTGAAGACGTCCAGGCCGTACATCGTGATCGGCACGCCCGCGGTGAGCAGGACGGCGGCCGCCTCCGGGTCGTGCCAGACGTTGAACTCGGCGACCGCGGTGGCGTTTCCGGCGGCCACCGCGCCGCCCATGAACACGATCCGCTCGATGCCCCGCACCACGTCCGGATGCGTGCGCAGGAGCAGCGCGATGTTGGTCAGGGGCGCGGTGGGCACCAGCGTGACCGGGCGCGGGGAGGCGAGGATCTCGCGGCGCAGCAGTGTGACCGCGTCCACGTCGGCGGCGGTGCGGGCGGGCGCGGGCAGGCCGAGGTCGCCCATGCCGTCGGAGCCGTGCACGTGCCGCGCCGAGCGCGCCGGTTCGAGCAGCGGGCGCTCGGCGCCCCGGCCGACCGGGATGTCGGGGGCACCGGCCTGCTCCAGCACGGTCAGGGTGTTGCGGACGACGCCGTCGACGTCCGTGTTCCCGGCGACGCAGGTGACGGCCCGCAGGTCGATGCCGGGGTGGCGTACGGCGAACAGCAGGGCGAGGGCGTCGTCGACGCCGGTGTCGCAGTCGATGATCATCGGAATGGGCTGACCGGTCACGGCCGCGCTCCTCTCTCTGGGCTCCGAGAGCTGTGCGCCCGGCCCTGTGCGGCCGCCCACAGCTCGCCGTCCCGGGCCCGCGCGCACGCGCCGGCCCGTTCCAGCAGATCTTCCACCGCGACGGCCCCCGGACGCCGCCCGTCGCGCAGCCGTACGGCCGCCAGGTCGCCGCGGGCCTCCTTCTCCCCGATCACGGCCTGGTACGGCACGAGCCGCGCCGCCCGGACGCGGGCGCCGAGACTGCCCTGCCCAGGGCCGGCGTACTCCGCCCGCAGACCGGCGGCGAGGGCCCGCCGGACGACGTCGAGGGCCCGCTCCTCCTGCGCCTCGGACACCGGCAGCACGACCAGCTGCACGGGGGCGAGCCACACCGGGAAGGCGCCGCCGTGCACCTCGATCAGCTGCGCCACGGCACGCTCCACACTGCCGATGATGCTGCGGTGCACCATGACCGGGCGGTGCCTGGAGCCGTCCGGTCCGATGTAGTGCAGGTCGAAGCGCTCGGGCTGGTGGAAGTCGATCTGGACGGTGGAGAGGGTGGACTCGCGGCCGGCGGCGTCGGCGATCTGGACGTCGATCTTGGGCCCGTAGAAGGCGGCCTCGCCCGCCACCGCCTCGTAGGGGACGCCGGCGCCCGCCAGCACCTCCTCCAGCAGGGCGGTGGCCCGCCGCCACAGCTCCCGCCCGGCGACGTACTTGCCGCCCTCGCCCGGCAGGGACAGCCGGTGGCGGACCGCGCGGATGCCGAGGTCGGCGTGGGCGCGGCCGATCAGCTCCAGGGCCGCGCGGGCCTCGTCGACCGCCTGCTCCAGGGTGCAGAAGATATGGGCGTCGTTGAGCTGGATGGACCGTACGCGGGTCAGTCCGCCGAGCACGCCGGACGGCTCGGAGCGGTACATGCCGCCCAACTCGGCGATCCGCAGGGGGAGTTCACGGTAGCTGTGGGAGCGTGACCGGTAGATGAGGGCATGGTGCGGGCACAGGCTGGGCCGCAGCACCACCTCCTCGCCGCCCAGCCGCATCGGCGGGAACATGTCGTCGCTGTAGTGGTCCCAGTGCCCCGAGATCTCGTACAGCTCGCGTTTGCCGAGGACCGGGGAGTACACGTGCCGGTAGCCGGCCGCGCGTTCCCGCTCGCGGATGTACTCCTCCAGCACGTGGCGCACGAGCGCGCCGTCGGGCAGCCAGTACGGCAGCCCCGCGCCCATCAGCGGATCGGTGCCGAACAGTTCGAGTTCACGGCCGAGCCTGCGGTGGTCGTACACGGTCTCTCTCCTCCTGGTGACGGACGAGCGACCGACGACGAAGCCCCGGGCCACTCGCCCGGGGCTTGGGACGTCCAGTCCACAACTCAGCGCGCCGGGACACTCTCCGGCGTCGTCGTGGACCACGAGTGGGCGCGCTTCATGAGCGGACGGTAGCGCGACGGCGGGGCGGGGTCGACGCATTTTGCCGGGGCACGCGGGTGCCCGGCGCGGCCCCGGCGGGGGCGGGACGGTGCGCGCCCGCCGTAACCCGGACGGCCCGGAGCGCTGGTCGGGCGGGGTGCGGGGTGGTCCCTTGGAGACGTCACCGATCTTGGAGTGGGCTGGAGGTCCCCGATGATCCGCATTCCGTTCCGTGTCGTCGTCGCCTCCGCGCTGTCCCTGGCGGCCCTGGGGAGCGCGAGCGCCTGCGGTGCCGGAGCGCAGCTGAGGGCCCAGGCGCCCGCCGCGCCCTCGCACAGCGCCCGGCCGTCCCCGTCCGCGCCGCCGTCGGCCCTGCCGCTGACCGAGGCGCAGGCGCGGGCCGCGCTGGTGACCGAGGGCGACCTGGGGGAGCCCTGGGCCGCGACGCAGGGGGCCGCGACCTGGCGGGACGGGGTGCTGAAGGCGACCGCCGAGGCACCGGACTGCCGGCGGCTGCTCGACGCGCTCTACACCGACGACCTGTTCGAGACGGAGCCCGGGACCCGGGCGGTGACCGGGCTCGACGACGCCATGGACCAGGCGCAGCTGCGCTACCAGGTGCTGACGCCGGACCCCGCGGACGTCGACCGGACCCTCGCCTGGCTGGGGTCGCTGCCCCGGACCTGCGCCAGGTTCATGGCGACGACCGACCACGGCGCCCGCGAGGGCGTCCTGGTCGGCGCGGCCGAGCTCCCGGACGTCGGGGACGCGCGGCAGGGCCTGCGGGTGACGTTCACCCGCGAGACGGACGACGGCGAGCAGACGGTGCTCACCCTGGACGTGGCCGTGGTCCGGGTCGGGGACGTCACGATCGCCCTCACGCACGGCGGCCCTGGCTTCGTGTCGGCCGCGACGACGCAGGCGTTCGTCCAGGTGGGCGTGGCACGGCTGACCGACGTCAGGAAGCAGGCGCGGCTGCGCGTCTGACGGCGCCGCGCCGCGGGAGGCCGCGCGGTCAGCGTGCCGCGTCGAGCTTCTCCACGGCCTCCTTGGCCTCCTTCAGGCCCGCCCCCGTCGCCTCCCGGTACGCCTTGATCGCCTCGATCTTCCGGCCGTCGCGCAGCAGGGAGCCGACCTCGTCCGACCACGGCTCCGGCTCGCGCAGCCCCAAGTGGTCGAGGATCAGGTCGAGTTTGTGCTCCACGCGCGCCACGCGCTTGTCCTGACGGGAGATCCGGTTCTCGATGCTGCTGATGCCGAACAGCACGAGCAGGATGATCAGGGAGAGCCCCAGTATGTCCATGACAGGATCGTAGGCCCCTCAGCCTCGGTCCAGCCTCTCCCGGTGCGCCACCACGTCCCGCGCCAGCTCCAGCACGGTGCGGCCCTGCGCGAAGGCGCGGCCGCGCAGCCGTGCCAGCGCCTCGCCTGCGCCGGTGCCGAGCTGCGCCATGGTCATCCCCACGGCCTGGTGGATCCGGTCGTGCTCGGCGGTCAGCCCGCTCAGCCAGGACCCGTCCCGGCCATCGGCGTCCTCCTCGTGCGGCAGCGCGGCGACGGCCAGGGCGACGGCACCGGCCACGAGCCGCGCGTCGCGCAGGTTGCGCGCGGTCAGCCGGCCCGGGGCGGTCCGGTGCAGATCGAGCGTCCCGAGCGGGGTCCCGCCGCCGCCCAGCGGTATCGCGTACATCGCCCGCGCCCCGGCCGCCGTCGCCGCGAGCGCGAGCACCGGCCAGCGGTGCGCGTCCCGGCCGCTGAGATCGGGCGCGAGCACGGGGGCGCCGTCCCGGACGGCGTCCAGGCAGGGTCCCTCGCCGAGGGTGGCCTGGATGTCCGCGAGCCGCGCGGCCCGCTCGCCGCTCACGCCGAACCGGACGGGCACGCCCCCGCTGTGCAGCGACACGCTCGCGCCGGCCACCGGCAGCAGCCGTACCGCGACGGCGCACAGGCGGTCCGGGAGCTCGGGAGGCCGTGCGTCGCGCACCCCGTCGGCGATCAACGCGACGGCCCGGGCCCGGTCGGGGCCGCGCCCGGTACGGCCGCGCGCACCGCGATCGACGCCGGGGCCGGGGTTGGTGCCGGGGTCGGGGTTGGTGCCGGGGCCGGGGTCGGCGCCAGGGCCGGGGTCGGCACCGCGACCGGGACCGGCGCCAGGACCAGGGCCGGGGACGGCATCGCGGCCGGGACCGGCACCGGGACCAAGGCCGGGGTCGACACCGCGGCCAGGACCGGCACCGGGACCAAGGCCGGGGTCGGCACCGCGGCCAGGACCGGGGCCGGGGCCGGGATCGGCGCCAGGACCAACGCCGGGATCGGCACCGCGGCCAGGACCGGCGCCAGGGCCAGAGTCGGCGCTGGGATCGGCGCCAGGGCCAGAGTCGGCACCGCGGCCAGGACCGAGACCGGGACCGGGGCCGGGATCGGCGCCAGGACCAACGCCGGGATCGGCACCGCGGCCGGGGCCGGGGTCGGCGCCCGGGAAGGTGCCGCGGTCGGGCGTGGGCCGCACCGCTACCGCCTCCTTCGCCGGCCGACGAGGGCCGGGGGCTCGCGCGTCCCCGGAGGCGGGCCCGCTCCCGGCAGGGGTCGGGCCGGCGGCGCACCCGCTCCGGATTGCTGCCCGACTACCCCTGCCCCCCCGGGGCGAAACACGGTGCGCGCCGGGCCGCGGACCGCTTACAGGGGCGGCTGGGCGGGGGCCGGTCCCAGGGTGGTGGTGCCCGGGGCCGTCCGGTGGCCCAGGCCCGTCCGGTACGCGTCCAGCGCCGCCTCCACACGGCCGGTGCGGCGCAGCAGATCGCCGAGCAGCCGGCACAGGTCGGCCAGGTCGCCGGCGGCGCCGGCCCGCTCCAGCAGGCTCAGGGCGCGGACGTAGTGCTCCTCCGCCGCGTCCGTGTCGCGGGCGTCGTCGGCGATGATGCCGAGCAGGCGGTGGGCGGCGGCGGAGTGCAGCGCGCCGCGTTCCGAACTGAGGTCGCTGAGCACGTCGTGCAGCAGGGCCGCGGCCTCGGCGGACTTGCCGCGCCGGTGCAGGACGTCGGCGAGTTCCACGGCGACCTGACTGCTGTAGAGGGCGGCGCGCTTGGCGGAGAGCATGTCGAGGGCCTGCCGCAACTCGGCCTCCGCGCGCCCCAGTTCGCCGTTCTGGGCGCAGACGTAGCCGCGCATCCAGTGGCAGTTGGCGAGTTCGGTGCGGATCTGGAGCGTGCGGTAGAGCTCGGCGGCCTTGGCGAGCGAGGCGTCGGCCTCGGCGATCCGGCCCTCCGCGAGCAGGGTGCGGGCGACCGAGCGGTGCATCCGGGCGACGAGCGCGGGGTCGCCGGACTGCGGGGCGAGCGCGAGCGCGAACTCGGCGGCCTGGGCCGCGCGGGCGTGGGCGCCCATGTCCATGTAGGGGCCGATGGCGCTGGCGTAGAGCAGCAGCAGGGCGTCCGGGTCGTGCAGTCCGCCGCGGTTGAGCTCGTCGAGGGTGGACTCCAGCAGGTAGACGGCGTAGCGGAGTTCACCGGCCAGATAGTGCGAGACGGCGCGGCCGCGCAGCGCGGGCACCCGGGCCGGCAGCGGTACGTCGGCGAGCACCTGCTCGGACCGCTCGAAGTACCCGCGGGCGACGTCGAGTTCACCGGTGTCCAGGGCGCACTCGCCCAGGCCCAGCAGCGCGACGGCCTGTACGTCGGCCAGCTCGTGCTCCTCGGCCTCGGCGAGCAGGGCGGTGTACTGCTCGGCGGCCTCCTCCGCCTCCCCGGAGGCGAGGGTGCGCTGCGCCTCGGTCAGCCTCAGCCGCAGGTCGGTGGCGAGGTGCGCCGGGCGTCCGGTGACCAGTTCCTCATAGGCGATCCCGAGGCGCTCGGCGATGTACCGGAGCGCCTCGTCGGAGGGCCGCACCCGGCCGGCCTCGAGGGTGGAGATGTAGGCGGGGGTGTAGGCGGGTTCGGCCAGCTGTTTCTGTGTCAGGCCACGATCGGTCCGCAGCTGCTGGACTCTGCGGCCGATGGTCACCGGATCGTCACGTTCCGACACGCCAACTCCCCCTGTGCCTCTTGCTGTTGCCCACGAATGCCCCTAGGTTAAACGGCGTCTTAAGCGCGTTTAATACAACGCTGTTGAGAGGTTGCCGTGCTTCGACACATCTCCGAGCGTTACGCCCGAGGTTTCGGTGCCGCCCTGATCGCGGTGGCCGCCCTGGTCCTGGCCGCCAACGCGGGCCCGGCACGGGCGGCGGACACCGGACAGGCCGGTCAGGTGCAGCAAGTCCATCACGCCGGCTGACCCGGCGGGCGGCTTCCCGGGCATTCGTACGCCCCCTCCCGCTACCCTGCCCCCGTGACCTCTCCCGCCGCCCGCACCGCGCTGGAACTCACCGCCCACCTGCCGGTCGCCGGCCTGACGGACTTCTACCGGGACCTGCACCGCCATCCCGAACTCTCCCGCCAGGAGCACCGCACCGCCGCCAAGCTCGCCGGGCGCCTGGCCGAGGCGGGCTTCGAGACCGCCGAGGGCGTCGGCGGCACGGGCGTCGTCGGACTGCTGCGCAACGGCGACGGCCCGACCGTGCTGCTGCGCGCCGACATGGACGCGCTGCCGGTGCCGGAGGAGACCGGGCTGCCCTACGCCTCCGAGGTGCCCGGGGTGATGCACGCCTGCGGGCACGACCTGCACATGACCTGGCTGGCCGGCGCGGCCGAGGCGCTGGCCGCCGGCCGGGACACCTGGTCGGGCACCCTGCTGGTGATCGGCCAGCCCGCCGAGGAGACCGGCCAGGGCGCTCTGGCGATGATCGAGGACGGCCTGTACGAGCGCTTCGCCCGCCCCGACGTGCTGCTCGGCCAGCACGCGGGGCCCGGCCCGGTCGGCTTCTACGCCCACTCGCCGGGCCTGATCCTGTCGGCGACGACGGACCTCGACATCGTCGTCCACGGGCGCGGCGGGCACGGCTCCCGGCCGGAGACGACCGTCGACCCCGTCGTCACGGCGGCCTTCCTCGTGACCCGGCTGCAGACCGTGGTCGCGCGGGAGATCGCCGCCCGCGAGTCCGCCGTGCTGACCGTCGGCCGGATCGAGGCGGGCACCCGGCACAACATCATCCCGTCCCAGGCCCACATCTCCCTCAACCTGCGCACCCAGTCCGACGAGGTGCGCGAGCGGATGATCGCGGCGGTCCGGCGCATCGCGGCGGGCGAGGCCCTCGCCGCCGGCTGCCCGCGCGAGCCGGAGGTCACGGTGGGCGCGGCCTTCCCCATGACCGTGAACGACGCCGCCACCGACCGCCGCACCGCCGCCGTCCACGAGGAGGTGCTCGGCGCCGGGACGGTGCTGGACTTCGGCCCCGTGATGGGCAGCGAGGACTTCCCCCACCTGGCACCGGGCGGGATCCCGTACTCCTACTGGTTCGTCACGACCACCCCGGCCGACGTCTGGGACGCGGCACCCGGCACGGACCTGATGGAGAAGTTCCTCGCCGTCCCCAGCAACCACAGCCCCCACTTCGCCCCCGACCTCGCGACGATCACCCCGGGCGTACGGACCCTGGTCTCGGCCGCACTGGCACACCTCGTCCAGGGCCCCTAGATCCTGTCCGGGCCACCCCCTAGGGCTGGGCCTGCAACTGCCGCAGCTGGCGCCGGACATGGTCCAGGGCGCCCTCCCGGCGTCCCGGCACCCGCGAGCGCAGGTCGGCGAGCGAGGCGCCGAGGTCCCGTGCCAGCACCGCGTCGCGCACCTGCCCCCACTGGTGGTGCGCCCGGTCCACGGCCGCCTCCACGGCCGGCGCGTCCGCCGGCTGCCCCGCCGCCAGCCGCGCGGCGGCCACCCCCAGCCACGTCCGGCAGCTGCGCACCGGATCCCCGGCGAACATCGCCAGATCCGCCCGGACCTCGGCCCAGTGCAACGCCTCCTCGGACCCGGCCCCGTGCGCGTCGACCGCGGCCTGCGAGTGGCGTGCGGCGAGGGCGTCGGCGTCGAGGTGCCGCCCGGCGGCGACGGCGGCGGAGATGGCGGCGTGCGGGTCGCCGTGGCCGGCGTCACGGTCCGCACGCCGGTCCGCGTCACCCGGCCCGTCCGGCGTTCGAGGACGAGGCCCTTCGGGCCGATACGGGGGTCTGGGGGCAGGGCTCCCGGCGACACCGGCCGCCCCGCCGCCCGAGGCGAGCACGAGGTCCGCGTACCCCTCGACCCCCACCCGGGCCAGCGCCTGCTCGTGCAACTGCGGAACCGGCGGCCGCCACCCGCTGCGCAGGATCGTCGCCACCGCCTTCATGTACGACGGCGCCGCCACCGCCCGCCGCGACGGCGGCGGCGCGACACGGCCGTAGACGGCGACGTGGCGCCCGCAGTCGAGGGGGCGGGTGCGCAGCCGCTCCCACGTCTCCGCGTCGGCGTGCAGATCGAGGACGAGCGTCGTGGATCCGGCCGCCCGCAGCCGGAGTTCCTCCCGGACCCAGTGCCAGGGCAGCGCCGTGTACCGCACCGTCGAGGGTGTCGTGCGGGCCAGCGCGAGGTGCGGCAGCCGCTGGCGCCGGTCGAGTTGCAGCTGCCCGGTGACGAAGACGGTGAGCGGCCCGGGGGCCGCCGCGGCCGCGCGCAGCCGGGTGAGCACGGCCTGCGGCTCCAACGGGTCGGCGAGTTCGACGACGTTCGCGGTGTCCGTGCCGGACAGGACGCCGGGCGCGACGGCCGCGAGGACAGGGAGCACGGACGCCGCGTCCACCAGACATCCCCGGCCCGCCGGGGATGCGGCGAGCAACAGCACGGTCCCGGGCATCGTTCCCTCCCCATCCCCCGTCGATCACGTACGGCAAACCGTAACCGCTGCGGCTGCAAAGGTGGGTCTCAGGACCGCGAACGCCGCACGGCGAAGACCGTGGTGTCGTCGGCGAGGCGGTTGCCGCAGTGCCGCAGCGTGCCGTCCCGCACGTGGGCGACCAGGCGCGGCGGCTCCACGAGCCGCGGATCGGCGGCGAGGGCCCGGGCGACGTCGTCGGCGAGCGGGTAGAACTCCCCCGCGCGGTCCCGCGCCTCGGTCACGCCGTCGGTGGTCAGCAGCAGCGTCTCGCCGGGTGCGAGGGGGACCCGGCGCACGTGCGGCCGGCCGTCGGCGACGAGGTCGCCGAGGCCGAGCGGAAGGCCGTCGCCGGGCGGCAGGGACCGTACGCCCGCGGGCCCGACGAGCAGCGGGGGATCGTGGCCGAACAGCACCACGTCCACCGCGCCGGGATCGTCGTCGGGGAAGTCGAGCAGCACCGCGGTGGCGAAGCGGTCGCCGTCGCGCCGGCCGAGCGCGGCGGTGTGCCCGCGGTGGCGGACCATCCGCACCTCCAGGCGCTCGGCGACGGTCGCGAGGTCGGCCTCGTGGTAGCCGGCCTCGCGGAACGTGCCGAGCAGGGCGGCCGCCGCCTCGACCGCGCCGAGGCCCTTGCCCTGCACGTCGCCGAGGAGGACACGGGTGCCGCGCGGGCCGGGCTGGATGTCGTAGAAGTCGCCGCCGACGCGGGCCTCGCTGTCGGCCGCGAGGTAGACGGCCGCGTGCTCGAGGCCGCTCCAGTCGGGCGGCAGGGGGCGCAGCACGGTGCGGCGAGTGGTCTCGGCGACGTCCCGCATGTGCAGCATGCGCAGTTCGCCGCGCACCCGCACCGCGCAGGCGAGGACGGACAGCACGCCGCCGAGGACGACCAGGATGAAGTCGGGCAGTCCGGTCTGGTACTGGTGCGGCCAGGCATGGTCCCCGAGCACATAGGTGACCAGCGTCAGCAGGGCGAAGAACGTCGTGGCCCACACCCCGCAGAGCGCGGCCGCGATGGCCGGCACGAGCACGAGCCAGGAGATGATCCGGAACTCGCCGGTGGTGTTGAAGTCGGCGACCATGATGCCCACCAGCAGCAGCGCGGGCGGCACCCAGGCGACGCTGTGCCCCCGCACCCGCAGCGTCTGATGGCCCTGCGGAGCGTCGAGGTGCCCGGCCCGCGGCAGCCGGTCGAGCACCTTGGTCATGCGCCCCAGCGAAACATGTCCCCGTGCCGGGCGCATCCGGGCTGTCGACCGACTTGCCAGGGCCTGTCCGCAGGTGTGCTCTGGTAGGCGGGGGCGAGGAGAGAGGAGTGCTCTCATGGCTCAAGCGGCACCCACGTCCGGCGGCATGATGGGACGGGTCAGGGCGAACCGGGCGGCACGTCCCACCCGGACACCCGATCTGTTCGACGAGCGGGTCCACACCGTGGGCCGGTACGGCATCCCCGTCGCCCTGGGACTCCTCTACGGCTTCTGGGCGGCGGCCAACCGGCGCGGCGGCGGCGAGATCACCGGCTGGAACATCCTGTTCGGCTTCGTCACCGCGGCCGTGTTCATCGTGCTGTGCATCGCCGTCGCGACCTTCGCGCCGCTGCTGAAGCGCGAGTTGCACTCGCTGGTGAAGTCCGCCTTCGCCGGCGCCGCGATCGGCTTCCTCTACAGCCAGACCGGCGATTCGATCTACCGGTCGGTGGCGGTGGGCGTGCTCGTCACGGCGGCCGTCTTCCTGGTGTTCTTCTACCGCTACTACACGCGTGAGGACGCCGTGGGCAACCGCGTCCGCTGACCGTCACGGGCGGCGCGCGGGTCACCCGTTCGGAGCCGCAGCGCTCGCGCGCGGCGCCCCCTGGCCGTTGCCTTGAGGGGTGTCCCCACCTCCTGCGCGCCTGCGGAGCGCCCTGTCGGCGGCGCTGGTCGCCCTCGCCTGTCTGCTCGCCCCGTGCGGCGCGCTGGCGGCCTGGGCGGCGTACGACCTCGCCGACACGGGACGCTACGTCACGACCATGGCGCCGCTGGCCGCCGATCCGGCCGTGCGCAACGCCGTCGCCGACACCGTGGGCGCCGGGATCATGGACGAGGTGGACGCGCACGTGGACGTGCGCCCGCTGCGGGGTGCCGACGTGCGCCCCTATGTGCACGACGCGGTCCACTCCTTCACCCGCACCGCGGCCTTCCGCCTGGCCTGGGACGCGGCGAACCGTGCCGTGCACGACGCCGTGCTGCGCGCCCTGCACGACGGGAGCGAGCACGACGTCACGGTGGACCTCGCCCCCGTCACCGCCCAGGTCAAGCGTCAACTGGCCGTGGACCACGTCCCGTTCGCGAACCGCATCCCGGTCGAGCACACCGAGGTGCCGGTTCTGCCGGTCCAGGAACTGGACCGGCTCCGGAAAGGATTCCGCGTGCTGGAAGTCGCCGGTTTCTGGCTGCCCGTCACCGCCGTCGTCCTCGCCGTCGCCGGGATCGGCGTCGCCACCTGCCGCCGCCGCGCCGTCACCGCGACCGCGCTCGGCACGGCGCTGGGCGGTGCCCTGCTCGCCCTCGCCGTGATGATCGGCCGCCGCCTCACCCTGGCCGACCTGCCCGAGGAGGCCCACCAGCCGGCCGCGGGCGCGGTCTACGACGCCCTGACCGCCACGCTCCGCGAGGCCTCCTGGCTCCTGGTCGCCCTCGGCCTGACGGTCGCCCTGGCCACCTGGCTGACCGGCCGCCGGCGCCGCCCGGGAGCACCGTCGAGCCCCACGCCGGACCCGGCGCGACGGCCGCCCGGGGTCCGCGTCTGAACCCTCCGGCGGCCCTCAGCTGTCCGCGCGGTCCGCCGCGGTCCGCACGCACCGGAACCGGCTCCCCCGCCCGCTCACCCGGCGCCGCGCCCGTCCCGCGCCAAGGAGGCGAGCGTCTCCAGCGCCCGTTCCAGATCGGCGCGCGCGGCCGACGCCAGCCCGAGGCGGATCGCGTTCGGGGTGCGGCCGGGACCGACGCAGAAGGCGGGTCCCGGTGTGACGGCGATGCCGTGGGCGGCGGCCGCGGCGGTGAAGGTGTCCGCGCGCCAGGGGGCGGGCAGCTCCCACCAGGCGAAGCAGGCGTGCGGATCGGACCGTACGGCGAAGCCGCCGAGGTGCCCGGCGACCAGCCGCTGCCGGCGCGCCGCCTCCGCCCGCTTGGCCGCGACCAGCCGTGCCACGGTCCCGTCCTCGATCCACCGCACCCCCGCCTCCAGCGCGAAGCGCCCCGCGCTCCAGCCGCCGGAGCGCACCGCGTCCGCGACGGCCGCCACCTGGTGCGCCGGTACGGCGAGGAAGCCGGCCGTGAGCCCGGGCGCGACCCGCTTGGAGAGGCCGTCGACGACATGGGTCAGGCCGGGCGCGTAGGCGGCGAGGGGGTCGGCGGGCTCCGCCAGGAAGGACCAGATGCGGTCCTCCACCACGGGGATGTCCAGATCGGTGACGACGGCGGCGAGCCGGCGCCGCCGCCGCGGGCCCGTCGTCACCGACGTGGGGTTGTGCAGCGTCGGCTGGAGGTAGAGCGCGGACAGCGGGGCGCTGCGGTGCGCGGCCGCGACCGCCTCCGGCCGCGGGCCCTCCGCGTCCGTGGCCAGCGGCACCAGCCGGATGCCCAGCCGGGCCGCGATCTCCTTGACCAGCGGATAGGTCAGCTTCTCGACCCCGACGCGGCCGCCGGGCCGGACCAGGGAGGCGAGGGCGGCGGCGATGGCCTGGCGGGCGTTGCCGGTGAACAGCAGCAGGCCGGGGTCCGGGCGCCAGCCGGGGGTGGCGAGCAGTCCGGCCACCGCCTCGCGGGCCGCCGCGGTACCGCCGGCGGGCCCCGGACACAGGGCCTCGGCGAGGACGTCCGGGCGCAGCAGCGGGGCCAGGGCGGGCGCCAGCAGCTCCGACTGGCCGGGGACGGACGGGTAGTTGAGCTCCAGATTCACCGGCGCCGCGGTGGCCGGCTCGACGAGTGCGCGCCCCGCCGGACCCGCCGCCGCGGCCCGCACGAAGGTGCCGCGGCCGACCTCGCCGACGACCAGCCCCCGCCGCACCAGCTCGCCGTAGGCCCGTTCGGCCGTGGAGGCGGCGATGCCGTGCCGCCGGGCGAACCGCCGCTGCGCGGGCAGCCGTTCGCCCGGCCGCAGCCGTCCCGCCGCGATGTCGTCCGCTATCCGGTCGGCGATGCGCCGGTACGCGTCCATGAGACCCCCTGCCGGTATTGCACCGAGGGCAAAGATCTTATTGCACCGAGAAGTTGGGGAACCTAGGGTCGACCTCATGGCACCCTTCCTCGCATACGAGGACAAAGGGCCGGATTCCGCACGGCTCCCCCTCGTCCTCGTCCACGGCCATCCCTTCGACCGCACGATGTGGGCACCCCAGCTGGACGCCTTCCGCGCCGGGCGCCGCGTCATCGCCCCCGATCTGCGCGGCTACGGCGCCTCCCCCGCGACCCCCGAGGTCACCCGCTTCGAGGAGTTCGCGCAGGACATCACCGCCCTGCTGGACGACCTGAAGGTGGACGGCTGCGTCCTCGCGGGCCTGTCCATGGGCGGCCAGATCGCGATGGATCTCGTCGGCCGCTTCCCGCACCGCGTCCGCGGACTCGTCCTCGCCGACACCTTCCCCGCTCCCGAGACCCCCCAGGGCGCCCGCGCCCGCCACGCCACGGCGGACCGGCTGCTGCGCGAGGGCATGCGCGGATACGCCGACGACGTCCTGGAGAGGATGGTCGCCCCGTACGCCGCCCCGCGGGTCAAGGCGCACGTCCACGCCATGATGACGGCCACCCGCCCCGAGTCCGCCGCGGCGGCGCTCCGGGCCCGGGCCGCCCGCCCCGACTACCGCCCGCTGCTGCCCCGGATCACGGTCCCGGCCCTGGTGGTCGTGGGCGCGGACGACACCTACACCCCGGTCTCCGAGGCGGCGGCCCTGCACGCGGCCCTGCCCGACTCGGTCCTCCACGTCGTCGAGCGCGCGGCCCACCTGCCGAACCTGGAGAGCCCCGAGGAGTTCAACGGCGTCCTCGGGAAGTTCCTGGCGCGCGTCGACCCGGCTGGGGGATGATTCGGGCATCTCTCTCACGAGCGGAAGGCCGGGACGTGGACACTGCCACTGCCGGGCGGACCGCCCCGAGCAAGGACGAACCCGTACGGCGTCCCGGCCGGCGCCTCGCCGCCCGGTGCGCCGGGCTGCTGCTCGTCGCCGTGAGCGCGGTCGCCGGCTGCCGCGCCGCCGACACGGACGGCGTCACCCCGATCCCCCAGGTCCTGGCCTTCCTGCCCTGGCTCCTCGCGCCCGCCGCGCTGGCGCTGCTGCTCACGCTGCTGGCGCGCTGGCGGCTCGGCATGGTGTGGGCGCTCGTCGTGCTGGGACTGCTGGCCTGGTTCATCGAGCCGTACGGCAGGACGGAGGACGCCGGTGGCACGCCGGTCGCCGAGTTCCGGGTGCTGACCTCGAACGTCGAGT
Source organism: Streptomyces sp. NPDC101225 (assembly GCF_044767585.1). Taxonomy (NCBI): domain Bacteria; kingdom Bacillati; phylum Actinomycetota; class Actinomycetes; order Kitasatosporales; family Streptomycetaceae; genus Streptomyces; species Streptomyces sp. NPDC101225. The sequence continues at coordinate 18,829 of NZ_JBIWOE010000052.1, read as the reverse complement.
TCGGGCGCGGCACCGGCTCGCTCGTGCCGGAGATCCGGCGGCACCGGCCCGGCATCGTCTTCGTCGAGGAGTGCGAGTACGGCTGCCGGGCCACCTTGCTGCGGGAGTTCGGGACCGTGTACCCCTACCGCCGGGCCGTCGCGGCCGAGGGGTCCAAGGGGTCGATCGTCCTCAGCCGCTTTCCGCTGAGGACCACCGCCGGGGTCCGCGGCACCATGGGGATGCCCGGGGCCGTCGCCGATGTGCGGGGGCACGAGGTACGGCTCCAACTCGCCCATCCGATGCCTCCGTTGCCGGGACAGGTCGGCGTCTGGCGGCGCGAGCTCGGGCGGTTGCGGGACACGGCCGCCGCCACCCGCACCCCGCTGGTGCTGGCCGGCGACTTCAACTCCTCGCAGGACCACGCCGCCTTCCGCCGCATCCTCGACACGGGGCTGAGCGACGCCGCCGCGCTCGCCGGGCACGACCGCACGCCGAGCTGGCCCGCCCGGCTGACCCCGGGGTTCGGCGCGCAGATCGACCACGTGCTGGTCTCCCGGGACTTCTCCGCGAGCGGCGCGCGCTTCCTTCGGCTCACCGGCACCGACCATCGCGCCCTGCTGGTGGACCTCACGCTGCACCGGAGGGGATGACCCCGGGCGGTCCGCGGCCGGACGGTCCCGCGGCCGGACGGTCCCGCGCCCGGACAGGCCGGTGCGGACAGGCCGGTGCGGGCCGCCCTGTGCAGGAGGACGGCCCGCACCGTGGTGTGGGGGGTGGCGCCGCGAGAGCTATCGGCCGGACTTGTGCAGGGACTTCTCGGTCATGGCCTTGTCGAGCGCGGCGGCGAAGCCGTTGGCCCACAGCTGGTTGACGCGGGCCCGCTCGTTGGCGTTCGGGTAGGGGTTGGTGCAGGACGGGCCGGGCCCGCCGCCGGACATCAGCTCGCTGCACGGGCCCGAGTAGTGGTCCGGCAGGCCGAGGACGTGGCCCGTCTCGTGGGCGGCCACGCGCGTGGAGTCGTACTGCTGGTTCTGCGCGTAGTCGAGGAAGACGTAGCCACGGCCGTGACCGTCGGTCGAGGCGTACGAGCCGCGGGAGTCGTTGCCCTCGTAGTAGCTGAAGTCGGCGTTGGAGCCCGAGCGGAGCTTCACGTTCGACACCGCGCCGTTCCATATCTGGGCGGCGCGGGCTATCTGGGCGCTGAACGTCGGCGCCCCCGAGGGGTTGTAGACGACCGTGACGGCGGCGGCGCTGTTCGGGTGCGCGGCGCGCTTCTCGGCGACGGATCTCAGGACCGCCTGGAAGAACGCCTGGTTCGCCTTGGCCTCGTCGGCCGAACCGGTGTAGCCGGAGTACGGCGCCACAGCCGGCGACGCGGCGGCCGGAACCGCCGTGCCGAGACCGAGGAGCGCGAGGCCGACACCGGCCGCCGCCACCGTACGGGCGGCCAGGAACCGGGACATGGGCAGGGGAGTGCGCTGGTGCATCGATGACTCCTAGGTGGGGGGTGAGTCAGTCGTCACCGGTGAGTGTGTGCGCCTGTGCGGGCCCTGTGATGATGCCAACCGGCGATAGCGCGGCCCTATCGCGGTTCGGCCGGACATCCCGATTCGCGGGTTCCTGCCGGGATTTGTGCGTCTGGTGAAACCTTTGATTCCGCTTTACGCTCCGAGGGCATGGACCTCGAGGTGCGACACCTCCGCGCGCTGTGCGCCATAGCCGACACCGGCAGCCTGCACCGTGCGGCGCGCCAACTGGGCGTCGCTCAGCCGTCGTTGAGCACGCAGCTGCGCCGTATCGAGCAGGAGCTGGGCGGCGCGCTGTTCGTCCGCGCGCGCACCGGCTGCCGGCCGACCCCGCTGGGCAGCCTGGTACTGAGCCGCGCCCGTCCGCTGGTGGCCGAAATGCGCTCCCTGGTGAGCGAGGCGCGGGCCGCCGCGACGGGCGGCCCCGAACTGCGCATCGGCTCCACCGCGAGCAAGGCCCTGGCGGGCTGGCTGCGCCGGCTGCGCGCCCGCGGCCAGGACCCCACCCTGCACATGAACGTCTCCCCGAACGCCCTGCTGCGCATGGTCGCCGACGGCCAGCTGGACGTCGCCTTCGTGCATGAGGTCGAGGGCAGCCGACTGCGCATCCCCGAGGGCCTGCGGCTGCGCGTCCTGGTCGAGCGCGAGCCGCAGTTCGTGTACCTGCCGGCCGACCACCCGGCGGCCGCGCACCCGGCGGTCGACGTCCGCGACCTCGCGGCCGACCGCTGGATGATCGACCCCACGGTGGACGGCGAGTGGGACGCGGTGCAGCACATGTTCCGCCGGGCGCAGATCCATCCGCACGTGCTGCACGGCGACTACCACACGGCCGCCGCCCTGGTCGCGACCGGCGAGGTGGTCACCGTCTGCCAGCCGACCACCGTCTCCCACACCGACATGGTGGTGCGCCGCCTGCGGGGCGACCCGCTCGGTGTCCGCCTGCTGCTGGCGGCCCGCACCGAGACGGACCTGGACGGCGCCCTGCCCGCGCTGGAGGAGGCGTACTGGGAATCGGCCCGCCGGGCACCGACGTACCGGGAGTGGCTGGAACGCACGGGTACGAGCACCCCGGCTCCGGTCCCCGCCTCGGCCTCGGCGCTTCGGTAATCAGGTTGATCCCGGAGGGGGTTGAGGCGTGCTTGACACAAGTGGCCGTACTGTCTCTTGCCCCTCCCCAAGATCGCCGTCCGGGGCCGCTAACCTTACGTGTCCGTCCTGGCCAGGGATTGACGGGCATCAACTCACGCGAAGGGTTGCGCACATGGGCATTCTCACTCTCCTGCGGAACGCGTTCGGCAGGTCACGCAAGGGGCGTGCCGCCGAGGCAGAGGGTGCGGACCTAACCTCTTCGCACTCCCCGGAGCCGACGGTCCCCTCCCCGTCCCCCGAGCCCCGGCCGTCCGCCACCGCCCAGGTCCCCGAGCCCCGCTCGTCGGCCACGGAGACCGGCGACGAGCACGATCTGGTCTCGGCGGCCTTCGACAACGTGACGGTCCCGAAACCGTCGGAACCGCTGGACGACGAGCCGGCACCGGAAGCGCAGGCAGCCCCCACCGCCCCGACCCCGGAACCCCGGACGACGACAAAGCCGAAGACCGAGAAGCCGACGCAGACTGAGCCCGCGGCCGAGAAGCCGACGGGGACTGAGCCGACGGCCGAGCCGAAGCCGACGGCAGCCGAACCACCGAAGGCAAAGCCGCAGGCCGAGGAACCGCAGGCAGACGAGTCGGCGGCCGAGGAGACGGCGGCCGAGACGAAGCCGCAGGCCGAAGAGACGGCGGCCGAGGAACCGGCGGCCGAGACGAAGCCGCAGGCCGAAGAGACGGCGGCCGAGGAACCGGCGGCCGAGACGAAGCCGCAGGCCGAGGAGCCCCAGGCCGAGGAGACGGCTGCGGCCGAGGAACCGGTGGCCGAGGCGAAGCCGGAGGTAGAGGAACCGGCCGAGACGAAGGCCACGGCCGAAGAGCAGACGGCCGAAGCGGAGCCGCAGGTCGAAGAACCTGTGACCGAGGCGAAGCCGCAGGCCGAAGAACCGGCGGCCGAGGCGAAGCCCGCGGCCGAGGAGTCGCCGGAGGCGAAGCCGTCGGCGGAAGAGCAGACGGCCGGGACGAAGCCGCAGGCGGAGAAGCCGACCGAGGCACAGCCCGCGGCCGAGGAAGCGGTGGCCGAGACGAAGCCGCAGGCCGAAGAACCGGTGACCGAGGCGAAGCCGCAGGCGGAGAAGCCGACCGAGGCACAGTCCGCGGCCGAGGAACCGGTGGCCGAGGCGGAGCCCGCGGCGGCGGCCCCCGTCACCGAGGAGCCGAAGGCCGAGCAGGCTGAGCGGCGGGAACCGGCCACGGAGGCCACGGCGGAGCCCGAGCCCGCCCCCGAGCCGGTCAGCGACACCGTCCCGGAGCCGGAGCCGGAGCCGGAGCCGGAGGCGAAGGCGGACGCGACCTCCGCACCCGAGGCGACCACCACGGCCACCGACGCACCCGAGGCCGCCGACGGCGAGGAAGCCCCGCAGGGGCCACCCGCACCCGGCGACGAAAGTGGTACGGGTGGTGCGGGTGGGAACACGGCGGGCGACGGCGAAGCCGAGCCCGTGACCGCCGAGGACACCCCCGCCGCCGAGGACACCCCCGCCGCCGCGGCCCTCGCCAAAGCCGACCTCACCGGCACCCGCGCCAAGACCTACCTCGTCCTCGACCGCTCGGCGAGCATGCGCGCGTACTACAAGGACGGCTCCGCCCAGGCCCTCGCCGACCAGACCCTCGCCCTCGCCGAGCACCTGGACCCCGACGCCCCGGACACCTCCGTGCACGTCGTCTTCTTCTCCACCGAGGTCGACGGCACCGCCGATCTCACCCCGGCCTCCTCCGAGACCGCGATCGACGACGCGCACGCCGGCCTCGGCCGCATGGGCCGTACCAGCTACCACGCCGCCGTGGAAGCGGTCCTCGCCCACTACGACAAGCACGCCGCCCCCGGCACCCCCGCCCTCGTCGTCTTCCAGACCGACGGCGCCCCGGACGCCAAGACCCCGGCCACGAAGTCCCTCACCGACGCCGCGGCGTCCCACCCCTCGGTGTTCTTCTCCTTCGTCGCGTTCGGCGACCACGACAACAAGGCCTTCGACTACCTCCGCAAGCTGAAGACCGGCAACACGGCCTTCTTCCACGCGGGCCCGACCCCCAGGGAGCTCACGGACGCCGAGCTCTACGACGGCGTACTGATCGACTGGCGCCCGTAACCCGGCACAGCCGCACACGTACAACCGGCCGCCCCTTCCCACCCCGTAAAACGGGAAGCGGGCGGCCCACCCGTGTCGGCTACGATTTCAAGGTTCGCGAAGTACCGAGAAAACCGACCTGGGAGCAGCCCCCGATGGCTCGACACCTCATCACCAGCGCCCTTCCGTACATCAACGGAATCAAGCACCTGGGCAACATGGTGGGGTCCATGCTCCCGGCGGACGTGTACTCCCGCTACCTGCGCCAGCGCGACCACGACGTGCTGTACATCTGCGCGACGGACGAGCACGGCACCCCGGCCGAGCTGGCCGCGAAGGAGCGGGGCCTGCCGGTCGACGCGTTCTGCGCCCAGGCCCACGACGCCCAGAAGGCGGTCTACGACGGCTTCGCCCTCGCCTTCGACTACTTCGGCCGCAGCTCCAGCCCGCAGAACGTCGAGATCACCCAGCACTTCGCCCGCCGCCTCAACGAGAACGGCTTCATCGAGGAGCGGGCGATCCGCCAGGTCTACAGCCCGGCCGACGGCCGCTTCCTCCCGGACCGCTACGTCGAGGGCACCTGCCCCCACTGCGGCTACGACAAGGCCCGCGGCGACCAGTGCGAGAACTGCACCCGCGTCCTGGACCCGACCGACCTGATCAACCCGCGCTCGGCGATCTCCGGCTCCACCGACCTGGAGGTCCGCGAGACCAAGCACCTCTTCCTCCTCCAGTCGAAGCTCCAGCACGAGGTCGAGGAGTGGGTCTCCCGCCACGAGGCCGACTGGCCGCAGCTCGCCTCGTCGATCGCCCGCAAGTGGCTGACCGAGGGCCTGCACGACCGCGCGATCACCCGCGACCTGGACTGGGGCGTCCCGGTCCCGGCCGACACCTGGCCGGAGCTGGCCGCCGAGGGCAAGGTCTTCTACGTCTGGTTCGACGCCCCGATCGAGTACATCGGCGCGACGAAGGAGTGGTCCGACAAGGACCCGGAGAACCGCGACTGGAAGTCCTGGTGGTACGACGTCGACACAGACGTCCGCTACACCGAGTTCATGGCGAAGGACAACGTCCCGTTCCACACGGTGATGTTCCCGGCCACCGAGCTCGGCGTGCGCGAGCCGTGGAAGAAGGTCGACTACGTCAAGGCCTTCAACTGGCTGACGTACTACGGCGGCAAGTTCTCCACGAGCCAGAAGCGGGGCGTCTTCACCGACCAGGCGCTGGAGATCCTGCCGGCCGACTACTGGCGGTACTTCCTCATCGCCAACGCCCCCGAGTCGGACGACTCGTCCTTCACCTGGGAGCACTTCACGGCGACGGTCAACAAGGACCTCGCCGACACCCTCGGCAACTTCGTCAACCGCGTCCTGTCCTTCTCCCGGAAGCGCTTCGGCGAGGAGGTCCCGGCGGGCGGCGAGCCCGGCGGGGCGGAGGCGAGGCTGGGCGGGCAGATCGCCGAGCTCCTCGCCGAGTACGAGGCACAGATGGAGGCCCTGCAGTTCCGCAAGGCGGCCGCCGCCCTGCGTGCCCTGTGGTCGGCCGGCAACTCCTACCTGGAGGAGAAGGCCCCCTGGCTGGAGATCAAGACCGACAAGGACGGCGCGGCCCTCACCCTGCGCACGGCGATGAACCTGATCCACCTCTACGCGGTGGTCTCCGAGCCCTTCATCCCGACGGCGTCGGCCGCCATGCGCCAGGCGTTCGCCCTGCCGGACGACTCCGCGACCTGGGTCACCGCCGACGAGGCGAAGTCCCTGACCGCCGTCCCGTCCGGCACCCCCTTCACGGTCCCCCCGGTCCTCTTCGCCAAGCTCACGGACGAGGACCTGGAGACGTACAAGGAGCGCTTCGGCGGCGAGCCGGAGTAATCCGCGGCCCCAGTCAACCGGCCCCCGGTTCCGAAGTGTTGTAGCTCACCCTTATGGTTTCCGCCATGGCAGTACCAGAGGTCATTCCGATCGCCTACCAGCCGCGGCACCGTACCGAGAGCATCGGACGGTACGCGGACGGGCAGTTCCTGGCGTCGGTCAGCTACGCGTTCCCCGAAGGGTTCCGCCCCGACGACGGCTGGGAAGAGCACAAACGCCTCTACACCGTGCTCCACCTCTTCGACGCCGAGGGCCACTACCGCGACTCCGAGATCTGGTGCGCCGGCACCTGGGCCGAGCAGCAGCGCGACCCGGACGGGGACGACTCCGTGCTCGCCCGCGCCCGGGTCCACCTGGCCAAGCTGCTGCGCAGCCTCCCGCGTCGCTCGTACACGGACATCGCCGTCCGCCCCTTCCAGGTCACCGTGGACGGCGTCCTGTTCGGCCTGCTGGCCGGTGAGGACGACGGCGAGCCGTGGGCCGAGCTGTACCCGGACCACCTCGGCTTCGGCGAACCCTGGGACGGCACGTACGACACGTGACCGGGGCCCGGGCCCCGGTCACCCGCGCGGACGCGGCGGCGCCTACGACGATGCCGAGGCCGACGCCGAGGCGCCCGGCTGCACCGCGTCGTCCGTGCCGTCGTGGGTCTCGTCGGGGTCGACGCCGACCGTGATCGACGCGTGCACGCCCTTCGCGATGTGCTTCCTGTCGTACGCCAGCCTGAGCAGGCCGCCCGTGGTGCCGCTCTGGTCGTAGATCGTGTCCTCGGTGAGCGTGGTGCGCTCGGTGGTGCTGGTGGAGTAGGGCTCGACCGTCGCCGAGGCGAGGACCGCCTCCTCGGCGAAGAAGAACTGGCCGGTGTGGCAGGTGTGACCGCCCTCGTATCCGGCGTCCGTCCACGTGCCGTCCACATGCACCTTGGTGTGGATGTGGACGGCACGGCCCCGGTACCAGCCCGGGAAGACCGTCTTGAAGGTGACCCGGCCGCCGTGGTCGGTCTTCCAGGTGCCGCGCAGGTAGCGCTCGTCGTCCGTGGGCTCCTCGTGACCGCCGCCCCCGGTACCACCGGACGGCGGCGCGCCCGTCGGAGTGCCCGTCGGAGTGCCGGTCGGTGTGCCCGAGGGCGCGTCCGTCGGGGCGCTGCCGCCGCCGGTCGACAGGCTCTCGTAGCCGGAGTAGATGCCCAGCGCGTCGCAGTGCCAGATGTCCACGGCCGCGTTGCGGACCGGCTTGCAGCTCTCGGAGTCGATCACCCTGAGGCTGAGCGTGAGCGGGATGCCCTCCTTGTCCTCGGTGATGTCCCGGCGGATCTTGTCCGCGTCGATGTAGTACGGCCCCTCGGTGGTCTCCGAGGTGAGCCGGTAGCAGCTCCCGGCGCTGCCGCCGCTCGCCGCGGCGTCGGCGGCCGGCTCGTCCGCAAAGGCGTTCAGGGCCAGCCCGCCCCCGATGCCCGCCGCAGCCACCGCGCCCGCACCCACGGCGACGACCTTGCGGCGTGTCGGGTCCTTCTTGTGTCGCGGCCCTTGGGCCGTCTCGTTTCCCGTCATGGACGGCGAAGGTAGGAGGAGCGGCTGTCAGGAGCGTGGGAAAGCACTGTGCAGACCCTTCAGTCCTCGGGGCCCGCCCGGGACCGCCGCCGGATGCGCGCCGTCCGCCGGCGCGGCACCGTGCTCCAGCGCCGCACGTGCCGTCCGGACGTGCCGGAGGCCCTCCTGGGCGAGGCGCGCGGCCCGCTCGTACTCCGCGGTCGTGCGGGCGTCCGCCAGCAGGGCCCGGGCGCCGCGATGGCACGTGGCGGCCTCCGTCAGCGCCCGTCCCGCCGAGGCGTCGGCGCCCGCCCAGCTCACCGCGTCCGGCGGGGCCAGGCCGGCGGCCAGCCGGAGCAGCAGGCGATGCGCCTCGGCCTCCGCGTCCAGCCCGGACGCGCCCCGTGCGCCCGGCCGGCCCTGGGCACCCCGCGCCCGGCGCAGGATGACGGCCGCACCCGCCGCCCCGGCGATCAGCAGCAGCGCCGTCACGCCCGCGTACCCCATGGCCGACCTCCCTTGCCCGCCGGTCCGCGCCGGCCCCTGCGATGTCCTCCTCCCATGACACGACGGGCCGCTGTGCGCCCTCCTCGCACGGCCTGTGGGCTTCCGGTGAGCTCGCCCGGGCGGGTGCGGCGTCAGCCGTCGTGCGTCTCGTCCGGCGTGACGCCCAGCGTCAGACGGGCATGGACGCCCCGGGCGATGTGCCGGTGGTCGTAGTCGAGGCGGAGCAGGCCGCCCGCATGGCCGTTGCCCGGGTAGATCGTGTCCTCGTCGAGGGTGGTGCGGGGGGTGGTGTTGGCCGCGTACGGCGGCACGTCCGCCGACAGCAGCACCGAGGTCTCGTCGAAGAAGAGCTGGCCGGTGTGGCAGGTGTGGCCGCCCTCGTATCCGGCGTCCGTCCAGGTGCCGTCCACGTGCACCTTGACGTGGATGTGCACGCAGCGGCCCTGGTACCAGCCGGGGAGGACGGTCCGGAACGCGACGTGTCCGTGCCGGTCGGTGCGCCAGGTGCCGCGCAGGTAGCGTGCGTCGTCGGTCGGCTCCTGGTGGCCGCCGCCGGGAGGAGGCCCGTCGGTCGGGGTCCCGGTGGGAACGTCGGTGGGGGTGCCGGTCGGCGTGTCCGAGGGCGGGGGACCGGTGGGGCCGCCGCCACCGCTGCCCGTCTCCTCGTATCCGGAGTAGATGCCGGACGCGTTGCAGTGCCAGATGTCCACGGCCGCGTTCCGCAAGGGCCGGCACGTCTGCGCGTCGATCACCTTGAGCCGCAGGGCGAGCGGGATGCCGTCCTGGTCCTCCGTGACGTCCTGGCGGATCTTGTCCGCGTCGATGTAGTACGGCCCCTCGACCAGTTCGGAGGTCAGGGTGTAGCAGGCCTCCCGCGCCGCCGCGGCGTCGGTGTCCGGACCGGGAGAGCCGGCGGAACCGGCGGCGAAGGCGCTGCCCACGCCCGCCGCGGTCACGGCCACGCTGCCCGCCGCGAGGACCGTGCGGCGGGCCAGATGTCGTCTGTCTTCGGGTGTCCGAGTGTCCGTCATGGCCAGGGAACGTAGGCGCGGGGCGGCCGGCCGGAACATCGGAGGGAGCTGTGAATCCCGGCAGGCACGGGAAAGGGCTCGAAACCGACGCCGGTTTCGAGCCCTTCGGGTCCGCTCGGGTTACTTCGGCTGCGGCGTGCGCACCGACAGGTGCAGCTCCTTCAGCCGCGCCTCCTCCAGCTCCGTCGGCGCGCCCATCATCAGGTCCTGGGCGTTGCCGTTGAGCGGGAAAGCGATGGTCTCGCGGATGTTCGGCTCGTCGGCCAGGAGCATCACGATGCGGTCGACGCCGGGCGCGATGCCGCCGTGCGGCGGGGCGCCGAAGCGGAACGCGCGCAGCATGCCCGCGAACTTCTCCTCGACGGTCTCGCGGTCGTAGCCCGCGATCTCGAAGGCCTTCAGCATGATGTCCGGCTCGTGGTTCCGGATCGCGCCGGAGGACAGCTCCACGCCGTTGCAGACGATGTCGTACTGCCAGCCCAGGATGTCCAGCGGGTCCTGGGTCTCCAGGGCCTCCAGGCCGCCCTGCGGCATCGAGAACGGGTTGTGCGAGAAGTCGATCGCTCCGGTGTCCTCGTCCTTCTCGTACATCGGGAAGTCGACGATCCAGCAGAAGCGGAAGACGTTGTCCTCGAACTGCCCGGCGCGCTTGGCGGCCTCGACCCGCACCGCGCCCATGATCTTGGAGACCTCGTCGAACTCGCCCGCGCCGAAGAAGACCGCGTGACCGGCGGCGAGCTGGAGCCGCTTGGTCAGCTCGGCGACGTTCTCCTCGGTGAGGAACTTGGCGATCGGGCCGCTCAGCGAACCGTCCTCGGCGACGCGCACCCAGGCCAGGCCCTTCGCGCCCTGGGAGACCGCGAAGTCACCCAGCTGGTCGAAGAACTTGCGCGGCTGGTCCTGGACCGCCGGCACGGGCAGCGCGCGCACGTGCTTGCCCGCGAACGCCTTGAACTCCGAGCCCTCGAAGACGTCGGTGATGTCGACGAGTTCCAGCTTGGCCCGCAGGTCCGGCTTGTCGGAGCCGTACTTGAGCATCGCCTCGCGGAACGGGATCCGCGGGAAGGGCGAGGTCACGTGCCGGCCGTTCCCGAACTCCTCGAACAGCTCGGTCATCAGCTTCTCGACCGGCTGGAAGACGTCCTCCTGCTCGACGAAGGACATCTCGATGTCGAGCTGGTAGAACTCGCCCGGCGAGCGGTCCGCACGCGCGTCCTCGTCCCGGAAGCAGGGCGCGATCTGGAAGTAGCGGTCGAAGCCGGAGATCATCAGCAGCTGCTTGAACTGCTGCGGGGCCTGCGGCAACGCGTAGAACTTGCCGGGGTTCAGGCGCGAGGGCACGACGAAGTCGCGGGCGCCCTCGGGCGAGGTGGCGGACAGGATCGGCGTCGCCATCTCGTTGAAGCCCAGCGCGGTCATCTTGTGGCGGATCGCCGAGATGACCGACGTACGCAGCAGGATGTTGCGGTGCATGCGCTCGCGGCGCAGGTCCAGGAAGCGGTACTCCAGGCGCCGCTCCTCGTTGACCCCGTCCTCGGTGTTGATCGTGAAGGGGAGCGGGGCGGCGGCGCCGAGCACCTCGACCTCGCCGACCTCGACCTCGATCTCACCGGTCGGCAGGTCCGGGTTGACGTTCTCGGCGCCACGGGAGACGACCGAGCCGTCGACGCGGACCGTGGACTCCTTGGTGACCTTGTCGAGGGCCTCGTAGGCGGCGGTGCCGGGGCGCGCGACGAGCTGGGTGATGCCGTAGTGGTCGCGCAGATCGATGAAGAGGATGCCGCCCAGGTCGCGCCGATTGTGCAGCCAGCCACTCAGCCGGACGTCGGTGCCGACGTCAGAGGAGCGGAGCTGGCCGCAGGTGTGGGACCTGTACCGATGCATCGTCGTTCATCCAGTCTTCGCGGATCGGGGGCACGTTTCACGTGAAACACCCCCAGCGTACCGGGCACCCCAAGATCGGCTCCCCACCATGAAGAGGCGACGATCGGTGGCACTCCCGGATCTCCTCTCCATAAAGTGGGGCAATGCGCACTGGTGAGCCTCTGCCCGCCGTGGGGGAGGTTCTGGCAGCCCTCGCGACCGGCATGTGGCACTGGGACACCGCCACCGACAAGGTCACGGTCGATGCCGAGGCAGCTCGGCTGCTCGGCCTGCCCGCCGAGGAGACCACTCTTACGGAGGCCCAGGCCAGGGCCCGCCTCCATCCGGTCGACTGGAACGAGATCACGGGTGTGGTCGGGCTGGCCGTCGCCGAGGGCACGCTGGCCGAGGTACGGATCCGGATCATGGACGAGCAGGGCCGGGTGATCCGAGTCGTCCGCTCCCGCTCCAAGCCGTCGTTCGACCCGGTCAAGCGGGCCTTCCAGCTGATCGGCACCCTTCAGGAGGTCACCGAGCCGACGCCGGGCTCACCGGCCGGGCGCAGCGCCGTCACGGGCGACTGGCGGCGCTCCCGGGAGGCGTTCCTGCTGGACGCGGGCCGTGCGCTGGCCGAGGCGCGGTCGACGGCGGAGGTGCTGCGGGTCGCGGCGGGCCTGTCCATGCCCGGCTTCACCCCGGACGGGCTCGCGGTCTTCGGCGTGGAGGGCGACCGGCTGACGATCATCGGCCACCACGGGCACCAGCCCGGCGACGACGGCCCCTTCTCGCACATGTCCCTGGACACGGACTACCCGGCCGCCGAGGTGGCCCGCACCGGCCGTGCCGTCTACATCTCGACCCCCGACCAGTACAAGGCCCGCTATCCGGCCACCTGGCCCCTCGCCTCGTCCTTCGGCCGCCACTCCTGGGCGTTTCTGCCGCTGACCGTGGCCGGGCGCACGATGGGCGCCTGGATGGCGGCCTTCGCGTATCCCGTCACCTTCAACCCGGACGAGCGGTCCGTGCTGACGACGGTGGCCCGCATGCTCGCCCAGGCGCTGTCCCGGGCCGGCGCCGCCGAGACGGAGCGCGCGCTGACCGACGGCCTCCAGCGCTCGATGCTGCCGACACTCGGCCCGCAGATACCCGGGATGCGTGTCGCCGCCCGCTACGTGCCCACCGGCGGCGGCCTCCAGGTCGGCGGCGACTGGTACGACATGATCCCGCTGCCCGGGGGTCCCTCCTCCGGGGCGGGGCGGATCGCCCTGGTCATCGGCGACGTCCAGGGCCACGACGTCCGGGCGGCCGGCCTGATGGGCCAGCTGCGGATCGCCCTGCGGGCCTACGCCTCCGAGGGCCACCGCCCCGACGCGGTGCTCTCCCGCGCCTCCCGCTTCCTGCACGGCATGACGGACGGCGTCGCCGAGGACGACACACTCTCCGACCTGCGCTTCGCGACCTGCCTGTACGTGGAGGCCGACCCGGCGACCGGCACCCTCCACATCGCCCGTGCGGGGCATCCGGACCCGGCGATCCGGCTGGTGGACGGCACGGTGCTGGCCCGGCCGACGGCGGGCGGCCTGCCGCTCGGCATCGACCCGGACGCCGACTACCCGACGACCCGGATCACGCTCGAACCCGGCGAGACCATGCTGATCTGCACCGACGGTCTGATCGAGACCGGCGGGCACGACCTGGAGAGCGGCTGGCAGCGGCTGCGCACGATCCTGGAGGAGCACAAGGGCGATCTGGAGGAGCTGGCCGACGCCCTGGTGCAGGGCGTGCACGGGCCCTCCTCGCACCACACCACCGGCCCGTTCGCCGACCGGCGCGAGGACGACATAGCCGTCCTGCTGCTGCACCGGCCGGAGCAGGGCAGCGGCGAGACCCTGTTCCTGCCGCCGCCCGTGCGCCGCACCATGCTGTCGGTCGCCCAGGCCGAACCGGAGCGGGTGGCGGCGGCCCGCCAGCAGCTGCGCGAGCTGCTGCACGACTGGCCCTCGCCCGACCAGGTGGACTCCGCGGTGCTGCTGGTCTCGGAGATGCTCACCAACGTCCTGGTGCACACCGACGCCGACGCCCTGCTGCTGGCCGACGTGCGCGGCGAGCCCGGCAGCCGCCGTATGCGCGTCCAGGTCACCGACACCAGCGACGCCCTGCCGCACAAGCGCCGCCCCGGCGAACTGGCCTCCTCGGGCCGCGGCCTGGTCCTCATGGAACTCCTCGCCGACGCCTGGGGCGTGGACCCCCAGGGCGAGGGCAAGAGCATCTGGTTCGAGCTGTACGAGTCCGACGGCTCGGCGGGGGAGGGCTCCCCCGAAGCCCCGGCGTAGCGCGTCCGCGCACCCACCGGACGGCTCCGGCGGGCGGGCCGCGTCTACGCCTCCGGGGACTCGGCCGCCGAGACGCCCCCGTCCGGCAGGGCGTAGCGCGCCCGCAGCTCGCCCACCACACCGAAGGCCGCCGCGGTGAGCGGTACGGCCAGCAGCATGCCGAGGATTCCGGCCACCGACGCGCCCGCCGTGATCGCGACCATCACGACCGCCGGGTGCATCTGCACCGTACGGCTCTGGATCACCGGCTGGAGGACATGGCCCTCCAGCACCTGCACGGCGACGACGGCGCCGAGGGCCCACAGGGCGATCACGAAGCCGCGGTCGGCGAGCGCGACCAGAACGGCGACGGCGCCGGAGATGAAGGCGCCGAGATAGGGGATGTAGGCGCCGACGAAGACGAGCGCACCGAGGCCGACGGCACCGGGCACGTCCAGGACCAGCAGCGCCACCGTGATGCAGAAGGCGTCGATGAGCGCGATCAGGGTGGTGCCGCGCATGAACCCCTCGACCGCCTCGTAGGCCCGCCGGGCCATGGCCTCGAGGGTGTCGCCGCTCCGGCCCGGGGCCAGGCTCCGGATCAGGCCGGCCGCCCGGTGCGAGTCCCGCAGGAAGAAGAAGACGAGCAGCAGGGCCAGCACCGCCATGGCGATGCCTTCGCCGACGACACTGACCCCGCTGATGACGTTGGACGCGGCCGTTCCGCCGAACCTGCCGAGCAGGTCCTTGGCGTTGGAGGCGAGATCGTCCAGTGAGGTCCCGGCCGCCCCGAAGTGCTCGGCGACCGACCGCCCCGCGTCCTTCAGCGAGGCGATGATCTGGTCCCCGGTGTCGATGAGCGCGGCGACCACGACGTACACGGCCCCGCCGACGACGGCCACCACGGCCACGCACGTCAGCCCGGCCGCGATCGACCGGTTGACCTTCGCCTTCACCAGCCGCCGGTACAGCGGCCCGAGCAGTGCCGTGCCGAGCAGCGCGAGCAGCACCGGCGTGACCGCGGTCCTGAGCTCCGCGCAGAGCCGGATGCCGACCCAGCCGACGCCCGCCACCAGCAGCACGACGGCGCACCAGGCGCCGAGCCGCCGTACGGGACCGGGAAGCAGCGGTTGCGGAGCGGGCACCCTCTCATCTGGCCATACGTCAGATGCCGTGTCGCGCTGGGACCGCCGAACGAGAGGTCCGGCGGTCCCGGTCGAAAGGTGCCCCGCGAGGGCCTGCCGGCAGGCCCTACAGGCCGCCCTCCGTCATCCCGTGCACCGCGGGGATCGTCCCCAGGCGGCCCTTCTGGAAGTCCTCGAAGGCCTGCTGCAGCTCGTCACGGGTGTTCATGACGAAGGGGCCGTAGTGGGCCATGGGCTCACGGATGGGCTGCCCGCCCAGGAGCACGACCTCCAGGTCCGGCGTGTTCGAGTCCTGCGTCTCGTCCGCGCGGACCGTCAGGGAGCCACCGTCGCCGAAGACGGCCGTCTGCCCCATGCGGACCGGGCGGCGGTCGGTGCCGACGGAGCCCCGGCCGGCGAGGACGTAGGCGAGGCCGTTGAAGTCCTCCCGCCACGGCAGGGTGACCTCCGCGCCCGGCGCCACCGTCGCGTGGAGCATCGTGATCGGCGTGTGGGTGATGCCGGGGCCCTGGTGGCCGTCCAGCTCACCGGCGATCACCCGCAGCAGCGCCCCGCCGTCCGGGGTCGACAGCAGCTGCACGCTGCCACCGCGGATGTCCTGGTAGCGCGGGGGCATCATCTTGTCCTTGGCCGGGAGGTTCACCCACAGCTGCAGCCCGTGGAAGAGCCCGCCGGACATGACCAGCGCCTCCGGCGGAGCCTCGATGTGCAGAAGGCCCGAGCCCGCGGTCATCCACTGGGTGTCGCCGTTGGTGATGGTGCCGCCGCCACCGTTGGAGTCCTGGTGGTCGAAGATCCCGTCGATGATGTAGGTGACGGTCTCGAATCCGCGGTGCGGGTGCCAGGGGGCCTTTTTGAGTTAAACCAGTTGGGGGATTAAAAATCGGCTAGAGTCCCCCCATGATCAGACCAGGGGTGGTGACCGGCATGGACATCCATGCAGGGGTCTATGGGCGTCAGTCCGTGGGGCGCACCAACAAGTCCGAGGTCAGCACGGTCACACAGCGCGCTGCGGGTGTGGCCGAGGCCAAGCGGCGCGGGGTCGTCAGCATCACCGAGTACGAAGACCTCGGCATATCCGCGTTCACGGGCGACGGCCGCCCGGACTTCGACCGGCTGCTCAAGGACTGCCACGAGGGCCGGATCAACCTGATCATCGTCTACTACATCAGCCGCCTGTCACGGATGGATCCGCTGGACGCCATCCCCATCGTCACGGAGCTACTCAACCTCGGCGTGACGATCGTCAGCCTCACCGAGGGCGAGTTCCGCAAGGGCAACCTGATGGACCTGATCCATCTGATCCTGCGGCTCGACGCGGCCCACAGCGAGAGCAAGAACAAGAGCGACGCGGTGCGGGGCGCGAAGAAGACGGCCCGTGAACTCGGCGGCTATGTGGGCGGCAAGCCGCCGTACGGCTTCCGCATGGTCCCCGCGACGCGAACGACGGCCGACGGCAGGCCCGTCGTGATCCACATCCTGGAGCACGATCCCGACGAGGTGCCGGTGATTCGGGACATGTGGGCGCGGATCAAGGAGCACAAGGACATGCCGTACCGCCCCGGAGGGGGACGTCGGCATCCGGGCTCCCTCACGGGCATCTGCGCTCAGATGACCGCCGACGGCGTACCGACGAAGGGGCAGCGAGTCGGCAAGAAGACGAAGGACAGCATCTGGGACCCGAAGACGGCCATGCGCATCCTCCGCGACCCCCGCATCGCGGGCTACGCGGCGACCCCGGTCTACAAGCGCCGGGAGGACGGCAAGCTGACCAGCACCATCGAGAGCTACCGCATCGAGCGCGACCCCGAGACCATGAAGCCGGTTCAGGCGTACCCGCCGATCATCCCGCCGGACGACTGGCACGAGCTGCAGAAGTGGCTCGACGGGCGGGGCCAGGGCAAGGGCCTGTCGCGCGGACACGCCGTCCTCTCCGCCATGGACGTCCTGTTCTGCGACTGCGGAGCGGTGATGACGTCGCACCGCGCCACCACTCCCAACAAGGCCGCGTACCGCTGCCGCCGTCGGAAATCGTTGCCGGGCCAGCACGAGGGCGAGTGCACGATCAGCATGCAGACCCTGGACCTGTACGTCGCCCGGCGAATCTTCGCCCTCATCCAGACCGCCGAAGATGACCCCGAGACGGCAGTCATCCTCGCCGAGGCCGCCCGTCGGTACGCGGCGCAGACGGAACAGCCGGAGATCGTGGGCGAACGCCGCAGTCTCGTCACCGAACGCGCCGATGCCAAGCACGCGCTGGAGGAGCTGTACGACAGGGAAGAGGCCGGCGACTACGACGACCCCGTCGGACGACGCCGGTTCCGGGAGCGCAGGGAACGGCTCCTCGGCCGTATGGAGCGGGCGGAGGCCCGTCTCACCGAATTGGAAGAGGCGGCGACGCCGACGCTCCCGATCCACCTGTGGCTGCCCTTGGGTGCGGGGGACGTCGATCCTGTGGGCGAGGGCTCATGGTGGGAGGCTGCGACGACGCAGGAGCGCCGGGAGTTCGTCAAGTTGTTCGTGCGCCGGGTCACGGTCACCAAGGCGTCCGGTGCGGGAAGGTCGACGCCCGTCGAGAAGCGGGCGACGGTCGAGTTCGTACGACCGGAACAGGCCGAGGGCGATGACGCAGAGACTGGCGAATCGAGGCAGCAGGAGGTGCTAGCAGAAGCGGTCTGACCTGCCGCTGAACCGAGACGAGCGAGGGAGAGTACACCCACATCGCCGGTTAGCGAAACCGGCGATTCTCCGGAGCATTGACGGTGTCCTCGGGGGCTCCGGGCAGCCGCGTCGCTGCTCTGGCGCCCCTGCGTCTCCCAACCGTCAGGAGCCGTCTCTTGCACAACCCCGCGCCCAGCCCGGCCGCCACTTCGCCGACCGACGGTGACTGTTCTGGCCATGGCCGACGGCATAGCAACGCCGCGAAGCATGGCTGCACCCGACCGCGCACCACTCACCGTCAGCGACTCGGTACCCCTCACACTTGCTCGCTGTCTAGGGCATCCGAACCAGTCGCTGTCGTCGCCGAACTCGCCTACCTCGCCGGGTGGAAGCACCACGACCTCGGCCAGGAAGGTGCACCACAGCGCTACTATCAGGTCGGCTACCATCTCGCCTGCGAAGCTGACCCGCGCGGCCACGCCGCCTGGATGATGCGCGCCCTCGCCCACCAATCCCTTAGCCTCAAACAGCCCCACCACTGCATCGACCTCGTCGAAGCCGCCTTCACCCGCGGCCTGGGCCACGTCGACGGCCAGACCGAGGCGCTACTGCACATCACCCACGCCCGCGCATACGCTGCGGTCGGCGCGAAGCCAGCAGCAGCCCGCACCCTGCTCGCCGCCGAAGACGCCCTCCTGCGCGACGACGGTCCCCAGCCCAGCTACTCCCGCGTCAGCGGCCCGGCCGCCGGCACCGTCGCCAGCCACACCGCCCGCACCCTGACCGACCTCGCCGACCACGTCGGCACCGAGCAACAACACCGCGACGCCCTGGTGCGCTGGGACCCCGAGAAGTACAAGCGCGTCCACGCCCTCACGCACGCCGACCTCGGCGACAGCCTCGCCGCCCAGGCCCGAGCCGACGAAGCCGTCGCCGCCTGGTCACAGGCCCTGACCCTGATGGAGGGCATGACGTCCGACCGCACCTGCAAAGCAATCACCTCGCTCCGCTCCACCCTCTCCACCTATCAGCGCCGCAAAGTGCCCGGAGCCGCCGAACTCGCCCGCCGCGCACGCGAAGCACTGGCCTAAGAAGCCGTTGTCTTTCCGGATGTGGTCGTTGAGTTTCCGCTGATCAGGCATGGTGTCGGCATTGTTGCGGGAGAGTTCGGGCGTCTGGTTCGGT
>NZ_JBIWOE010000051.1:0-54083 GCF_044767585.1 Streptomyces sp. NPDC101225 | reverse complement strand
TCGCCCACCAACTCGCCCGCCGCGGCAGCGGCACCGGCATCGCCACCCTGTGCATCGGCGTCGGACAAGGCCTCGCCCTCGTCCTCGAACGCTGACGGAGGAGCGCGCATGCCGTCCGACCACCCCCTGCTCCACCACCGCCTCCTGGGAGAGCCCGGTGCGCCGCTGCTCGTGCTGGGCCCGTCCCTGGGGACGTCGCTCCAGGTGTGGGAGCCGCAAGCAGCCTCACTCGCCGGGCAGTTCCGCGTCCTGAGCTTCGACCTCCCGGGGCACGGCGGTTCATCGAGCGGCGTACTGCCGACCGTCGCCCCCGGTCGTACGACGGTTGACGACCTGGCGCACCTGGTCCTCGAACTCGTCGGCCATCACCGCGCCGACTGCTTCCACTACGCCGGCATCTCGCTCGGCGGTGCCGTCGGGGCACACCTCTCGGTGCACCACCCGGACCGGGTCGCCTCCCTCGCGCTCGTCTGCTCGTCGGCGCATTTCGGCACGGCCGAAGCCTGGCTCCAACGCGCCGCTCTCGTACGGCGGGAGGCACCGCCGCGCTGCTCACCGCCGTCCCGGACCGCTGGTTCGCCGACCCGGGCACGGCGGCGGGCCCCCGCGGAACGGCCCTGCTCGACGACCTCGTGGCCGCCGACGCCCACGGCTACGCGGCCTGCTGCGACGCCTTGGCGACGTACGACCTGCGCGGCGACCTGAGCCGTGTCACCGCCCCCACGCTCGTGGTCGGCGGCACCGGGGACAGCGCGACGCCGCTGGACCACTCCCGGGAACTCGCGGCCGCGATCCCCGGCGCGGTCCTGCGTACCGTCACCGCCGGGCATCTCGCGGTCGAGGACCCCGGCACCCTGCGCACGGCCCTGCTCGCCCACCTCATGAACTGATCCGGTGCTCATCTGTCACAGCACCCGCACAGTTCCCCGTGCCATCGTCGCGCCATGTCCGTTGGTGCTGTGGCCCGTGAGGCCGGGGTTCGTGTGCTCATCGTCGATGACGAGCCCGAACTCACCGAGCTGATGTCCGTGGCCGTGGCCGAGGCCGGGTGGCGGGCCTTCACGGCGGAGGACGGGCGCAGCGCGCTGCGGATCTCGCGGGCCTGCGCGCCGCACGTCGTCGTGCTCGACGGGATGCTGCCCGACGTGGACGGCGTGGAGGTGCTGCGCCGCCTGCGGGTCGAGAACGCCGGGTTGCCCGTGCTGATGCTGACGGCCCGGGACGCCGTGGAGCACAGGATCGACGGGCTGGCGGCGGGAGCGGACGACTACGTGACCAAACCCTTCTCGCTGGAGGAGGTCATGTTGCGGCTGCGCGGGCTGCTGCGCCGGGCGGGAAGCGAAGAGACGCGTGGGGAGGGACCCGTGCACGTGCTGGGTGACCTCGTGGTCGCCGAGCGGACACGCGAGGTGGAGCGCGGCGGGACGTCCGTCCCGCTCACCGCGAAGGAGTTCGACCTGCTGTGGTTCCTGATGAGCCATCCGCACCAGGTGCTGAGCAAGGCGCAGATCCTGGACCACGTCTGGAACGCGTCGTTCGACGGAGAGGGCAACCTGGTCGAGGTCTACGTGTACAGCCTGCGTGCGAAGATCGACAAGGGGCGTCCGCCGATGATCCGAACGGTGCGTGGAGTCGGCTATGCCATCAGGGCCGCGGAGGACTGACATCCAGGGGTGCGGACGCACCGGCTTGGGCGGACGCTCGCTTCGGGCCCGGCTGGTGCTGTTCATCTCCGTCACGATGCTCATCGTCTGCGCGGCCATGGCGCTGGCCACCGTCGTCGTTCAACGCGTCTGTCTGCTCGGGGACTTGGACCAGCGCGTCACCGACGCAGCCGAGCGCGGCCAGGGCGGGCTTCAGCACAGGACCGGCGACGCGACGGACCTCGGGTTCCTGAACGAGCGTGGCCAGCCCGTCGGCACGCTCGCCGCCCGCTTCGACGACCAGGGCCGCGTCCTCGCCGCCGAGGTGGTCACCGGCGACGGCCGGCAACAGGTCCTCTCCGCCGCCCAGCGCGACGCCCTGGCCGGGATCACCACGGACGGCACGCTGCACACCCGCACCGTCCCGGGCCTGGGCACCTACCGCCTCATCGCGCTCGCGGGGGACGGCGTGCCCGTACTGGCCGGGCTGCCCATGGACGACGTACAGCGGGTGATCAACGACCTCGTCGTGGTCGAGGCGGTGATCGCCGCTCTCGGGCTCGTCTTCGCGGGCGGCGTGGCCGCCGTGGTCGTCCGTCGTCAACTGCGCCCGCTTGCACGGGTCGCGGCCACCGCCGTGGAGGTCGCACGGGTGCCGTTGGACCGTGGTGAGGTGGGCGCACTGATCCGGGTTCCGGCTGCCGACACCGACCCCGGCACCGAGGCCGGGCAGGTCGGTGTCGCGCTCAACCGCCTGATCGACCACGTCGAGTGCTCCCTCGCCGAGCGTCTGCGTGCCGAGCAGGGCATGCGGCGCTTCCTCGCCGACGCCAGCCACGAACTGCGCACACCGCTCGCTTCGATCGCCGGATACGCGGAGCTGATGGACCGCGGCAGTGACCGTATCGAGCCCGAGCTGGCCTGGCGGCGCGTCTGCGCACAGTCGGCCCGCATGGCGGGCCTGGTGGAGGACCTGCTGCTGCTCGCCCGCCTCGACGAGGGACGGCCGCTGGGGAGGGCGGAGGTCAACCTGGCGACCCTGGTCGCCGAGGCCTTGTGGGATGCGCGGGCCGCGGGCGGCGATCACGAGTGGCAGCTGGCGCTACGTCTCGACGGTGGCCTGGCGTCGGTCGTCGGCGACTCGGCCCGGCTGCACCAGGTGGTGGGCAATCTGCTGGCCAACGCGCGCGTCCACACGCCGGCCGGCACCGCCGTCACGGTCGTCGTGGAGACCACGGACACGGAGTGTGTGATCCGGGTTCACGACAACGGCCCCGGCATCCCCGCCGGCCTCCTCCCCACCGTCTTCCGGCGCTTCACCCGGGCCGACGCCTCCCGCACCCGTGCGACCGGCGGATCGGGCCTCGGACTGGCCATCGCCGCGGCGATCACGCAGGCGCACGGCGGCCGTATCGACGTCGAGAGCAGGCCGGGGCGGACCGAGTTCGCGGTACGGCTTCCTGCCGCACCCCGTCCGTCCACCACCCGGTCCGCGACGCCCCCCGAACTCTAAGCATCCCCATAGATGTCCAGGTCAGAACGACTATGACCGCCGTCGGAGCGCGCTTCGCACCGCGTCCGCGCTCTCACTTCAGGTAGGCCTCAGTTCGGTCCGCCACAGTCAGGGCTCCACGGCGGTCCGGAGGGGACCTGCCATGACGAAGGGAAGCAGCGACGATGACCGAGCTCGACGCCGGAGAGCCGACGGACCGGGAGACCGACTCCGACGGTGGCCGCAGCGCCCACGCGAGCCGCCGTAATTTCATGCGGAAGGTCTTCTTCGCGAGCGGGGCCACGGCGGTCGTCACGATGGGCGGGGCCGGCGCCTGGGCCGCGATGGCCGAGGACACCACCGCTACGGCAGACGCCTCGGCCGACCCCTCGCCGAGCGGCATGCCCAGCGGCGGACCGGGCGGAGGCCCCGGCAACCAGTCGATCACCGAGGAGTTCTTCGGCCTGACCACCGACGGCAGGCGGATCGACGACCTGTTCGCGATCCATTCCACCAGGGTCGCGACCGCGCCGGTGATCACTGCGGCGAAGGCATTTCTGGCCGGCCTCACCGATGACCAGAAGACCTCGACACAGTTCACGGTCCACTCCACCGAGTGGCGGCTGTGGAGCAACGTCGACTCCTACGAGCGCCAGGGCGTCTCGCTCGCCGACCTGACCTCCGATCAGAAAAAGCTTGGCACGGCGCTGCTGGAGGCCGCCCTGAGCGCGGACGGCCTGGAGACCACGGAGAAGATTCGCCGGATCAACCAGGCGGCAGGCGAGGCGATCGGCAACACCACGTCCTTCAACGAGGACGCGTACTACTGGACGTTGATGGGCACGCCCTCGGCCCACGAGCCGTGGGGCTTCCAGTTCGACGGCCACCATCTGGTCATCAACTACTTCGTCCTCGGGGACCAGGTGGTGATGAGTCCCTGCTTCTGGGGCTCGGAGCCCACGACGATGAAGATCGACGGCGAGACGGTCACGGTGTGCCACGAAGAGGTCGCCGCCGCCCTCGCGTTCATCAACTCCCTCACCGAGGAACAGCAGACGGCCGCCATTGCCTCCTCGACCAAGTCGAACGAGTCCATGAAGGCAGGAGCCTTCTCCGACAACGCCGTCCAGGCCTACGAAGGCATCCGCGGCACCGCCCTCACCTCGGGGCAGAAGGCGAAACTCCTCGGCATCGTCGAGGCGTTCGCGGGCAGGGCGAAGGCGGACGCCGCGAAGGTCCGGATGGCCGAGGTCCGCGACCACCTCGACGCAACCTACGTCACCTGGGCGGGCGGCACCGGCTCCGACGACGCCTTCTACGTCCGTGTGCACAGCCCGGTGGTCTGGGTCGAGGTCGACTGCCAGGCACCGGGCCCGCTTGCCGGCGCGTACGGCGCCACCCAGGGCAGCGGGCCGACCCAGATGCACGTTCACTCCGTCATCCGCACCCCGAACGGCAACGACTACGGAAGGGAGCTCCTCAGGCAGCACTACCGCACCTCGCCTCACCACCGGTGAGGGACTGCCGTCCCGTCATCGTCAGTCACCCCCTCACGCCGGAGGGCCGCACCCGTCGGGTGGGGCCCTCCACGCGTCGAGGAAGGCCACCCGCGGCTAACGTAACTGCCCATGACTCAACCGGGGATCGAGATCACCGCCGAGCTGATCCGGGATCTGCTGCGCGACCAGCATCCGGACCTGGCCGATCGGCCCTTGAAGCTCGGTGCGCGCGGCTGGGACAACCAGCTGTGGCGGCTCGGCGACGACCTCGCCGTCCGTCTGCCCTGGGCGACGGAGAGCGCGGACGCGCTGCTGCGCAAGGAGCACGCCTGGCTGCCAGTCCTCGCGCCGCACCTCCCGCTGCCGGTTCCCGTCCCGCAGCGCCTCGGGGAACCGTCCGAGCGCTTTCCGCGGCCCTGGATCGTCACCACCTGGGTGCCGGGTGAGCCTGCCGACCGCGCCCCGGTCACACGGGCCGAGGAGGCCGCGGACTCCCTCGCGGCCTTCCTGACGGCGCTGCACACACCCGCGCCGGACGGAGTGCCCGCCGGCCGTGGCCGCGGGGTACCCCTGGCCGACCTCGCCGACGGGTTCGCCCAAGGGCTCGCCACGGCCGCCGAGTCGGAGCTGATCGCCGACCCGGAGGGCGTCCGCGCCGTATGGGACGACGCCGCGGCCGCCCCTGCCTGGACGGGCCCGGCGCTCTGGCTCCACGGAGACCTGCACCCCGCCAACGTCCTCACCGCCGACGGCGCGTTGTGCGGCGTCATCGACTTCGGCGACATGTGCGCGGGCGACCCGGCCTGCGACCTGGCGGCCCCCTGGACGCTCCTGCCGGACGGCTTCACGGACCGCTTCCACGACGCCTACCGGCCGGGCGTCGACTCCGCGACCCGACGCCGCGCTCGCGGCTGGGCGGCCATGCGGGCCCTCGGCGGCATCCTCATCGGAGACGCGGGGGACCGGGGCCGTCCCGGTGGCAAATCCACCTGGGGCCCACCTGCCCACGCGACGCTACGACGCCTCGTCGACTCGGCCCGCCGCTGAACCGGGCGCCCGCCGCGGGCTGGACCACGCGACCCCGCGCCACCGCCACGCACTGCTCAGGACCGCTGCGGACCGGGCGGGTGCGCCCGTCGGCCGCCCGCCGCCCCGGGCCGATCACCCCGGCCTTGTTTCGACATGCCTCTATATTGACGTGTCTCGATTCAAGGCGCAAGCTTGCAGCAAAGCCGGGGCCGTCGAGCCTCTTCACCGAGGAGTGCGCCATGAGTGATCAGCCCACCGACCTGCGCGAGGCCGTCCGCCTGCGGTATGCGGCGGCGGCCGTGAAGGTCGCCGAAGGCGGCAGCTCCTGCTGCGGGCCCGAGCCGGTCGAGGCCGACGAGCACTTCGGCTCGGCCCTGTACGCCGCGGACGAACGCGACGCACTGCCAGCGGAGGCCGTCGCCGCCAGTCTCGGCTGCGGGAACCCCACCGCCGTGGCCGAGTTGCGCGAGGGCGAGCGGGTGCTGGACCTCGGCTCGGGCGGCGGCATCGACGTGCTGCTGTCCGCGCGCCGGGTGGGCCCGACGGGCAAGGCGTACGGCCTGGACATGACCGAGGAGATGCTGGCCCTGGCCCTTGCCAGCGCGGCCGAGGCAGGTGCCACGAACGTCGAGTTCCTCAAGGGCACCATCGAGGCGGTCCCGCTGCCCGCCGGCACGATCGACGTCGTCATCTCCAACTGCGTGATCAACCTGTCCACGGACAAGCCCGCCGTGTTCGCCGAGACCTTCCGCGTGCTCAGGCCCGGCGGCCGGATGGGCGTGTCCGACGTCGTCGCCGACGACGCGCTGAGCGCCGAGCAGCGGGCCGAGCGCGGCGACCACGTCGGCTGCATCGCCGGGGCCCTGTCGTTCGCCGAGTACCGGGCGCACCTGGAGGCCGCCGGCTTCACGGACGTCGCGATCACACCGACCCACGTCGTCGCCGACGGGATGCACTCCGCCGTCGTCCGCGCGAGGAAGCCCATGGCGCAGGCGAAGGCCGCCGGTGCCGTCGGGCCGGCGGCGGGCGCGCGGGCGGAGGACTCCTGCTGCGGCGTCACCGCGTGCTGCACCCCGGCGGAGGAGGCGGCCGACCCGTCCCTGACCGCCGACGAGGCCAAGAGCGCCTCCGGATGCGCCTGCCGGAGCTGACTCCGCACCGCTCGCGGGCAGCCGGACGGGTGGACCGCTTCCGCCGGACTGCGTCGATCACGCCGGTTGCCCGGTTGCGTCCCTCACGCTTCCGGAGAGAGGGTGTGCGTGCGGTCAGGCAGCGGCCACGCCGGTCGTCGTGTCGGATGACGCATCCGCGACCGGCGCCCCGCACGACGCATGCGTTCGACCGGACCGTGGAGCGTGGCCTGATGACGAGCCGTACCCCCCTGACGGTGCTGCCGACCACCGACCAGGTGGCGGTGGTCCGCCTGTCCGGCGCGCTGGACGCGGACACCTGTGCCGACCTGGCGCGGGAGCTGGATCGGCACCTCGACCGGGCGGCCCGGCACGGGCTGCGGCTCGTGCTGGACGTGGCCGGTGTGGAGGTGGTGAGCGCGGCGGCCCGCCGGGCCGTCCAGCGGGCCACGGACCACCTCGCCCACACACCCGTCCTGGTGGTCGCCGCGAGGCCCTCGGTCCGTACGGTGCTGGAGCAGGCGCACCTCGCCGGTATCCGCCTGCACGCCACCCTCGCCGACGCACTGGCCGACCTGCCCCTGCCCCTGGCCCTTCCGCCCTCCCCGACCGTCGCCTCGAGCGCACTCCGGTCGGGGCCCACGTCTGCCGGACCGGACGGCCTGCCGCAGCGGTAACCCGGGCCAGGGGGCCGGGCAATCCCCCTCCCGGGGGCGTAACCATGCCCGCCGGCCTGACCGCGGTTGCCGTCAATGAGTCCTGCGGACCTGGCGGCCCGTCAATTTCCCTGCGCACCCGCCTGCTTGCCTCGCAAACCGGCCCGCCGCGCACAGAGGGATATCCCTAGAGTGTTCCCGGCGCGACCCTATGGTGCCCGCGCACCGATGACATGGCCCGGTCAACACTGTCATTCTCCCTTCAACTGCCGCACCACCCCCCACGTTCTTCTCATCACGCAGTGACGGCCCGTCCCGCACAGCCCGTCTCGTCCCGGTCAGTACAC
The DNA here is from genome assembly GCF_044767585.1 of Streptomyces sp. NPDC101225. NCBI lineage: Bacteria > Bacillati > Actinomycetota > Actinomycetes > Kitasatosporales > Streptomycetaceae > Streptomyces > Streptomyces sp. NPDC101225. The sequence continues at coordinate 46,287 of NZ_JBIWOE010000051.1, read as the reverse complement.
CCGTCTGTCCGGTCTGTCATGGCCGCCCCACGCGGCCGCAGCAGTAGGAGAACGAGTGAGACGCATCCCCCGCAAGCGCACGGCGCTCGGAGCCCTGGCCTCCACCGCGGCTCTTCTCGCCGTCGGCATCCAGTCGGTCCCGGCGAGCGCTCAGTCCGCCGCTCCCCACCCCAGCCCCCTGCGCGCCGGTGGCCTGGAGGCCAAGCTGAGTCCGGCGCAGCACAGCGCGCTGATCAAGAGCGCCCAGGGCAGGACCGCGGCGACCGCGCGCTCCATAGGCCTCGGCGCCAAGGAGAAGCTGGTCGTCAAGGACGTCGTCAAGGACAACGACGGCACCGTGCACACCCGTTACGAGCGCACCTACGCGGGCCTGCCCGTCCTCGGCGGCGACCTCGTGGTGCACACGCCGCCCGCCTCGCTGGCCAAGGGCACGGTGAGCACGACCTTCAACAACAGGCACACCATCAAGGTCGCCTCCACCACCGCGACCTTCAGCAAGTCCGCCGCTCAGAGCAAGGCGCTCAAGACCGCCAAGGCCCTCGACGCCGAGCGGCCCGCCGCGGACAGCGCCCGCAAGGTGATCTGGGCGGGCACCGGCACCCCGAAGCTCGCCTGGGAGACGGTGGTCACCGGCCTGCAGGACGACGGCACACCCAGCCGGCTGCACGTCGTCAGCGACGCCGACACCGGCAAGGAACTCGGCCGGTTCCAGGACATCGAGACGGGCACGGGCAACACCCAGTACAGCGGCACCGTCACGCTGAACACCACGCTGTCCGGGTCGACCTATCAGCTGTACGACACCACGCGCGGCGGTCACAAGACGTACAGCCTCAACAACGGCACCTCGGGCACCGGCACCCTGATGACCGACTCGGACGACGTCTGGGGCACCGGCTCGGGGTCCAACACCCAGACCGCGGGCGCGGATGCCGCCTACGGCGCGCAGGAGACCTGGGACTTCTACAAGAACACCTTCGGGCGCAGCGGCATCAGGAACGACGGTGTCGCGGCCTACTCCCGCGTCCACTACAGCAGTGGCTACGTCAACGCCTTCTGGGACGACAGCTGCTTCTGCATGACCTACGGCGACGGCTCCGGCAACACCCACGCGCTCACCTCGCTGGACGTGGCCGGCCACGAGATGAGCCACGGCGTCACCTCGAATACGGCCGGGCTCAACTACTCCGGTGAGTCAGGCGGGTTGAACGAGGCGACCTCCGACATCTTCGGCACGGGCGTGGAGTTCTACGCCAACAACAGCAGCGACGTCGGCGACTACCTCATCGGCGAGAAGATCGACATCAACGGCGACGGCACCCCGCTGCGCTACATGGACAAGCCGAGCAAGGACGGCGGCTCCGCGGACAGCTGGTACTCGGGCGTCGGCAACCTCGACGTGCACTACTCCTCGGGCCCGGCGAACCACATGTTCTACCTGCTCTCCGAGGGCAGCGGCACGAAGACCATCAACGGCGTGACGTACAACAGCCCGACCTCCGACGGCGTCGCCGTCACCGGCATCGGGCGGGCCGCGGCCCTGCAGATCTGGTACAAGGCGCTGACGACGTACATGACGTCCAGCACCAACTACGCCGGAGCCCGCACCGCCGCCCTGAACGCGGCCGCCGCGCTGTACGGGACCAACTCCACGCAGTACGCCGGGGTCGGCAACGCCTTCGCGGGCATCAACGTCGGCAGCCACATCACCCCGCCGTCGTCGGGCGTCACGGTCACCAACCCGGGCAGCCAGTCCTCCACCGTCGGCACGGCCGTGAGCCTGCAGATCTCGGCCAGCAGCACCAACAGCGGCTCACTGACGTACGCCGCGAGCGGACTGCCCACCGGCCTGTCGATCAACAGCTCCACCGGTGTGATCTCCGGTACGCCGACCACGGCCGGCACCTACAGCAGCACCGTCACGGTGACCGACAGCACCGGCGCCACCGGCACCGCCTCCTTCACCTGGACGGTCAGCTCCAGCGGCGGCGGCACCTGCACCGGGGCGCAGCTCCTGGGCAACCAGGGCTTCGAGTCGGGCAACACCGTCTGGAGCGCGACCAGCGGAGTCATCACCAGCGCCAGCGGTGAGGCCGCGCGCAGCGGCTCCTACAAGGCCTGGCTCGACGGCTACGGCACCACCCACACCGACACCCTGTCCCAGTCGGTGACCGTGCCCGCCGGCTGCAAGGCCACCTTCACCTTCTACCTGCACATCGACACGTCGGAGACCACCAGCAGCACCGCCTACGACAAGCTGACGGTCACCGCCGGTTCCACGACCCTGGCGACGTACTCCAACCTCAACGCCGCCTCCGGCTACTCCCAGAAGTCCTTCGACCTGTCCTCGTACGCGGGCTCGACCGTCACCCTGAAGTTCAGCGGTGCCGAGGACTACTCCCTGCAGACCAGCTTCGTCGTCGACGACACCGCCGTCACGACCAGCTGACCGCACCCGATCGCGGACCGGCCTCACCCCACGCACGCGGGGTGAGGCCGTCGGCGTCAGCTGAACGGGTCGAGGGTCAGCTCCGCCCCCTGCGGGCTGCCGTCGTGGACGAGCGACTCCTGGTGGCCGACGTCGTCGAAGGCGAACGCATAGGCCTTTCCGTCGGCCATCCGGTCGTGGATCGCCCGGGCGTACTCGTTGGTCACCGAGTCCTTGTAGAAGTCCGCGGAGGACGAGTCCGGCTGGTTCGGGTGGGTCAGCAGCGTGGTGCGGTTGAAGCCCGCGCACAGGGTCCGCGAAATCGGGCCGCGCACCTGGTCGTTGGGCGCGTCGAGCAGCTTGTGGCAGCCGAAGACGCTGTCCGCGTCCGGCTTCTGGAAGGTGGTGACCACCTTGCCGGAGCCGTCGGTGAAGTTCATGACGCCCCCGGACACCGTGCCGTAGTACTTGGTGTCCGGCTGATCGCCGAACGGCGTCACGGTCAGGGTCGACGACGCGTACTTCTGCCATACGCGGTCGATGTAGTCGTCCATCACGGACGCCGGCAGCGCGCCGGACTCCAGTCCGTGCCCCGGGGCGAGTGCCCGCAGGACCGTCCCGTCGGACCGCGTCTCGATCAGCTTGGACCAGCCGGACTTTCCGCGCAGGTCGTTCAGGACGCCGTTGTAGCCGCCCGGCGTGAGGTGCCCCGTGGTGGCCGTGCTCCCGTCCGATCCCCGCACGCCGACCGCGTAGGGCGCGGAGAACATGTCGACCTGCGTGCTGTTGAGCCACAGGCCGGAGTCGTTGAGCGTGTACTCGGACCAGTTGAAGAGGATGTCGTGGTTCGGGTCGCCCGGGTTCTGCACCGCGGGCTGCACCAGGCCACCGGTGGTCAGCCTGAACACGAGCTTCTGCCCGTAGGAGAAGTAGACACGCCCCGAGAACTTGGGGATCCGGATCGTCTTCGACCGGCCTGTGCCGGGCCCCGCGATGGAGGCGTCCGGTGCGTCCGTCGGCGGGTTCCCGCCGGCCGGCCACGCGTGGAAGGTGCCGTTCGCGTCCGCCCAGCCCTGCCGGCCCGTCGAGAGCAGGGTGCCGATGGTGTAGACGTAGACCGGTTCACTGCGGCCGGAGTTGTTGGTCACCTTCAGGGGGATCGTGTCGGGCACCGCCGCCTTGGCGGACGACGGCGACTGGATGGCGATCACCGCGGCGATCAGCGCGGCTGCGGCTGTGGGGGCCAGCAGACGGCGAGTTGACTTGTGGTGCACGCTCCACCTCCGTGTGTGGGGTCACTCGAGGGGAATTGGTCCGTACCTCGTGATGAGAGCGCTCTCAAACTGGCATCGGGGTTGCGGGCATGTCAACCTGTGGGACCTGTGGGACCTGTGGGAAACGAGGGCGCCCGCGGGGTCGAACCCGCGGGCGCCGGCGGTGATGTGTCACCGGCCCCGTTCAGGAGGCCGGGAGAGTCCTTGCTCAGGAGGCCGGGAAGGTCCTGGCCAGGAGGTCGAGCAGAGCCGCCCAGTGCCGCTCGTCCGCCTCCTTGTCGTAGGCGGCCGTATCGGCCTGCGTGTATCCGTGGTGCGCGCCGGGGTACACCTCGCAGCGGTGCCGCACACCCGCCGACGTCAGGGTCTCCGCCAGGAGCCGCTGCTGCTCCGGCGGCATGGAGCCGTCCTGGTCGGCGTGCCCGAAGTACAGCTCGGCGGTGACGTCCTTCGCCACCAGGTGGGGGCTGTCCGGCGCGTCCGTCGCCAGCCGTCCGCCGTGGAAGCCGGCCGCGGCGGCGACCCGGTCCGGGTAGGTGCCGGCGGTGAACAGGGCCAGCCGCGCGCCCATGCAGTAGCCGCTGAGGGCGACCGGGCCGTCGGCCGCGAGCGGGGAGTCGGCCAGCCACTGGAGGTACGCACCCGCGTCCCGCATGGCGAGGTCGGGGGTGAGCGCCTGCATCACCGGCGCGATCTGCTCCCAGATCTGCGGCCGTTGCGAGGGGTCGATGAACTCGGGCAGGTCGAAGACCGGGGTGCGGGCGTGCCGGTGGAAGACGTTCGGCACCAGGACCGTGTAACCGGCCCCGGCCAGCCGGTCGGCCATGGCCCGCAGATGCGGACGCAGTCCGAAGGCGTCCTGGTAGAGCAGTACGGCGGGGTGCGGGAGGCCGTCGGCGGGATGTGCGAGATAGGCGTCGGCGACGCCGTCCGCGGTGGTGATGTCAACGGCTGTTCCCTGAACGGAGGTCATGGGGGACCACCTCTCTGCGCACGGTGCGGCGAAGCGACTTCTGCGGGCCCGACGGGCCGGACACGGACATCGTTGCACGTGCCACGCATCGGCCCGCCGTGGCCCCCGCCCTGACCGGAACCGCTCATTCGAAGCGCGTGACGTCCCCGGCCCCGCGCCGCACGATCTCGGCCTCGCCGTCGGAGAAGTCGATGACCGTCGTCGGTTCGGTGCCGCAGTCCCCGGAGTCCACCACCGCGTCCAGCACGTGGTCCAGGCGGTCCTTGATCTCCCAGCCCTGGGTCATCGGCTCCTCCTCGTCGGGCAGCAGCAGCGTGCTGGACAGCAGCGGCTCGCCGAGCTCGGTGAGCAGGGCCTGGGCGACGACATGGTCGGGGATGCGGACGCCGACCGTCTTCTTCCTGGGGTGCTGCAGCATGCGCGGCACCTCCCTCGTCGCCGGCAGGATGAAGGTGTAACTGCCGGGCGTCGAGGCCTTGATGGCGCGGAACACGTCGTTGTCGACCCGTACGAACTGGCCGAGCTGCGCGAAGTCCTGGCACACGAGGGTGAAGTGATGCCGGCTGTCGAGCCGGCGGATGGACCGGATGCGCTCGATGCCGTCACGGCTCCCGAGCCGGCAGCCCAGTGCGTAACAGGAGTCCGTGGGGTACGCGATGAGGGCGTCCGCACGGATGCTCTGCGCGATCTGGGAGATGGCACGAGGCTGGGGGTTGTCGGGGTGCACGTCGAAGTACTTCGCCATCCGCCGAGCTTATGCCGTCGCGACCTTGGCGACGAACGCGTCGACGTTGGCCACGGTGCGCCGGATCTTCTCCTCCAGGGAGATCGTCTCGTGCAGCCGCGCTCCGGGGCCCGCGTCCCGCTTGCCCCGCACGTACAGCGAGCAGGCGAGATCGCTGCACATGTAGACGCCCACCGAGTTGCCCTGCTGGCCGGCCTTGCCCGCCTTCGGCGCGACCATCAGCGAGACGCCTCCGGAGTGGGTGGTCAGGCACATCGAGCACATGCTGCGCCGCTGCTGCCCGACGGCGGCGGCCGAGCCGCGCATGGCCACGGCCTTCGCGCGCCCGTCGTCCCCGACGGTGACCAGGTACGCGCGATCGGGGGCCTGCGGATCGCGCCAGCCGAGGTAGTCCAGGTCCTCCCAGGGTCGGTCGGCGAGGTCGCGGGGGACGGACAGGCGCTGGGCCGCGCCCTTGCTGCAGTTGATGAAGGCGGCGCGGATCTCGCGTTCGGTCAGTGGTTCCATAAGCGCATGCTAGATTGCCTAAATGACTTAGGCAAAATAATAATGGCCTATGGAAAATGGCCCGTGGGAGCGGAGAGGGAGGTTGTGGTGCGCGCAGGGCTGACCACGGAGCGGGTCGTGCGGGCGGGTGCGGAGCTGGCCGACGAGGTCGGCTTCGAGCAGGTGACCGTCTCGGAGGTGGCCCGGCGTTTCGGCGTCAAGGTGGCGAGTCTGTACTCGCATGTGAAGAGCTCTCACGACCTCAAGACCCGGATCGCGCTGTCCGCCCTGGACGAACTCGCCGACCGCGCCGCAGACGCCCTCGCGGGGCGGGCCGGCAAGGACGCCCTCACCGCCTACGCCGACGCCTACCGCGACTACGCCCGGGGGCACCCCGGACGTGCGGTCGCGGCCAGGATGCGCCTCGACCCCGAGACGGCGGCCGCCGGCGCCGGCGTCCGGCACGCCCAGATGTCCCGCGCGATCCTGCGCGGCTACGACCTGACCGAACCGGACCAGACGCACGCCGTACGGCTGCTGGGCAGCGTCTTCCACGGCTACGTCAGCCTCGAAGCCGGCGGCGGCTTCAGCCACAGCGCCCCCGATTCCGAGGAGAGCTGGAGACGCATCCTGGACGCCCTCGACGCCTTGCTGCGCAACTGGCCCGCCGGCCCCACCCCTTGAGTCCGCCGGCCCGACCGCTCGAACGCGTCAACCCCACCCCTTGAACACGAGGCAGGAGGCCATGGGTACCCAGTACGAGTGGATCACGACCCCCAACACCGCCGGGCTGCTGCGCGGCGCCCTCGACGTGGAGCGCACCGAGCGGGGACTGCTGCCGCACCGGCTGCCGCCCTGGGCCCGCGCCCAGTGCCCCGATCCGCAGCTGGCCATGGCCGAGTCGCAGCCCTCGGGCGTCCGGCTGGCCTTCCGCACCCGTGCGACCGCCGTCGAGCTGGACACGGTGCCCACCAAGCGCCGCTACGCCGGTGCCCCGCCCCGTCCCGACGGTGTCTACGAGCTCCTCGTCGACGGCCGCCCGGCCGGCCGGGGGAGCGTCGCGGGCGGCGACGTCGTGACCGTCGACATGGCGGCCGGCACCGCCGAGCTCCGCTCCGGGCCCGCGGGCACCCTGCGCTTCACCGGCCTGCCCGACGGAGACAAGGACGTGGAGATCTGGCTCCCGCACAACGAGACCACCGAGCTGGTCGCGCTGCGCACCGACGCACCCGTGGCACCGGCCCCGCCGAGCGGCCGCAAGGTGTGGCTGCACCACGGCAGTTCGATCAGCCACGGCTCCGACGCGGCGGGCCCCACCACCACCTGGCCCGCGCTCGCCGCCACCCTGGGCGGTGTGGAACTGATCAACCTGGGGCTGGGCGGCAGCGCCCTGCTCGACCCGTTCACGGCCCGCACCCTGCGCGACACGCCCGCCGACCTGATCAGCGTCAAGATCGGGATCAATCTCGTCAACACCGACCTGATGCGGCTGCGTGCCTTCACCCCCGCCGTCCACGGCTTCCTCGACACCGTCCGCGAGGGCCACCCCGACGCACCACTGCTGCTCGTGTCCCCCATCCTGTGCCCCATCCACGAGGACACGCCCGGCCCGACCGTTCTGGACTTCCACACCCTGAGCGACGGCCGGCTCCGGTTCCGCGCCATGGGCGACCCGGCCGAGCGCGCCGAAGGCAAGCTGACCCTGGGCGTCGTCCGGGACGAGCTCGAACGCATCGTGACCCAGCGGGCGGCCGACGACCCGAACCTCCACCACCTCGACGGCCGGGACCTCTACGGCGAAACCGACGCCGTCGAACTGCCGCTGCCCGACCAGCTCCACCCGGACGCCGCCACCCACCTGCGCATCGGGGAGCGCTTCGCCGGACGGATCTTCGCCGCGGGAGGTGTGTTCGCGGGCCCGGACAGCTGAGACGTTCGAGGCGTCCCCCTTCTCGCCCTGACACCTGCCGTACTCGTGTCACCTCCGGGCATGCGTGAGGTAACGTCCCCGACCGACATGCCGAGGTCGACGCGAGGGACGAGGAGAAGGCCGAGATGGCTGGCCGACAGGACGGGGGCCGCCCTGAGCAGGTGACGGATGCCGAGGGCGCCGGGTGGGCGCAGGAACTGCTGGACCACCTGCGGCCGACCGGGCGGGACATCCGCCGGGTGGTCACCTGGCTCGCGGACGCGGTGGACGGGACGGCCTGTCTGCAGGACGACACCGGGCGCGTCCTGGCCGGCACGCCGACACCGCTGGACGAGGACCTCGTCGCCGACCTCGTCTCCGGCCGTATCGCCTCCGCCGCCTGGGACGACGCGGGGCTCCATCTGCGGCTGGTCGGCGTGCAGCGGCCGCGGCCCGCCTCGGCCGGTGTCCTGTCGGTCTCCCGGACGAGCCCCTTCGACCGGCGGGCCTCCGACATCGTGACCCGTACCGCCCAGGTGGTCGAACTGCTGCTCAGGGCACGGGAGTCGACGGCGGCCGGGCGGCGCCTGCGGCGTGCGACGTCCGACCTCCGCCTGGCCATCCTGCAACTGCTGATGGTCGAGGACACCGTCTCCGCCCGCCGCGTCGCAGCGGGCCTGTGGCCCGGCCTGCTCGACACCGACACCGCCTGCGTCTACGTCCTCGAGGGCAGCGCCGAGGAGCGCGACCGCATCGCCGAGGAGTGCCTGACCGCCACGGCGGACCAGGCTCTGGTCGTGCGCTGCCCCGCGGTGGACGCACACGTCATCGTCGTCGCTCCCCGTGACGCGGCGTCCGCCGAGCTCAGGCTGGTGGTGGGCCGCCGTCCCGACACCTTCCTCGGCGGCAGCGCCCCGCAGAGCCTGGTCCGCACCGCCACCGCCTACGGGCAGGCGGTCAGCGCGCTCGCCGTCGCCCGCTTCCGGCCCGACCAGCAGGCCGTGTACGCCGAACGCACCCACCCCGAGCGGCTGATGGACCCGGCCGTGCTGCACGGCTGGACGGCTCGGGTGCTGCACCCGCTCGACACCCTGGCGCACCACACGCGCGCGGAACTCCTCGCCACCACCCGGCTGGGCCTGGAGTTCACCGCGGTGAACGCCGCCAAGATCCTCGGCGTCAGCCGCAACACCGTCCGCGCCCGCATGGACCGTCTGGAGAGCCTGCTGCAGGCGGACTTCACCGACCTCACCGCCCGCGCCGTCGTCCATCTCGCCCTCAACACCCGGGTCGGCCTGTCCGAGGAGACGCACGAGACCCCTCCCGCCGGGGCGGCCCGTCCCGGGCTCGGCGACCTGCTGGCCGGCCTCGCCCTGCGCACCTGGGCGCACGGTCTGCTCGGGCGTCTGGAGTCCGACGCCCGCGACCTGCGCCGCTCCCTGCGCGCCTGGATCGCCGCCGGGGGCAACGCCGAACGCGCCGCACAGCTGCTGGGGGTGCACCCGCAGACGGTGCGCGAACACGTGCGCAGCGCGGAACCCGTCCTCGAACGCCAGTTGCTCGCCTCGGGCAGCGATCTGTACGAGGTCGTCCTCGCTCATCTGGCCCTCGGTGAACTCGACCGGCCCGCATTCGGCCGGACGAACTAGGAACTTCCGGACTCACTTGTGCACAGGTGAGCCCCGAGGCCGCCGCAGCGGGCATGGACGCGGTTCACAACGCATCCGCTCGGCACGTAAGTTCGACGGGCCGCGGGGGCACGACCGGAACGGGGGACCGGTCGCGCCCTCTCGCGGTTCTACGCCCGTAGCCGCGCCGGAGGCGGTGTCCCCGGCCCTCGGGCCGCCGCGCCCGGCGCAGTGCGCACCGGGGCCGCACGTCCTCTCGCGCCCGAACGGGATCCCGCCGCTCCGCCCGCCCGGGCCCGCCTGTGACGCCCGTCCCCGGCTGCCGCTATGCTACCGGCCAGTAACCGGATGCATCCAGGAGGCACCGATGCCGCAGCTCGCAGTCGACGGCGCAGAGCTGACGTACGACGACGAGGGTCCGCGCGACGCCGACGCCCTTCCCCTGGTGTTCATCCACGGCTGGACGGCGAACCGGCACCGCTGGGACCACTAGACGGCCTACTTCGCCGGGCGGCGCCGGGTGATCCGCCTCGATCTGCGCGGCCACGGCGACAGCACCGGTGCCGGGGTGCGGACCATCGCGGAACTGGCCGACGACGTCGTCGCCCTGCTCGACCACCTGGAGGTCCGGCGGGCGGTGCTCGTGGGCCATTCGATGGGCGGCATGATCGCGCAGACCATCGCCCTCGACCACCCCGAGCTGGTCGAACGCCTCGTCCTGGTCGACTCCATCAGCCGCATGACCTACAGCCGCGGCCGGGGCCTGCTGATGGGGGCCTCGACACTCGTCCCGTTCAAGCTGTTCGTCGCCGCCAACGTCCGGCGCGCCTTCGCACCCGGCTTCCCCCGTGAGGAGGTCCGGGCGTACACCAGGTCCGCCGAGGCCGTCCCCCGCGAGGTCGTCATGACGCTCTACGGCGCCATGCGCGCCTTCGACGTCCTGGACCGGGTCGGCGAGATCCGCGTCCCCACCCTCCTGATCCACGGAAGCCACGACATCCAGCTCCCCGTGCCGCAGATGCTGCGCATGGCGACGGCGTACCCGGACGCGGTGGTGCGGATCATCGACGCCGGCCACGAAGTGCCGGTCGAGAAGCCGGCGGAACTGACCACGGCCATCGACCGGTTCGTCACTGCCCCCGGCGGGTGAGGTGCCGGGGCCGCTCGGTCAGCTGCTCAGCCTGGCCTTGACCCCGCCGACCGCCGCGGCGGGGCGCGCCGTGGCGCGCATGGACCGGCTCACCAGGTGCGCCTCGCGCCGCAGGTCGTGTGCGGCGTGCCGGCCGCGCCACGCCAGTGAGGGCGCACCGGCGGTGTCGTCGGCCGCGATCAGCAGCCCGCCGAGCATCGACACGTTCTTCAGGAAGTGGATCTTCTGCCGGGCGCGCTCGTCGGGATCCTCCGCCTCCCAGAAGCGGTGACCCGCCAGGGTGGTCGGCACCAGCGTGGCCGCCATGGCCAGCGCGGCCGGCCGCGGCAGGCGCCCGCTGCCCAGCAGCAGACCCGCCACCACCTGGACCGCTCCGTTGAGACGTACGACCTGTTCGGTGCGGTCGGGCAGCACGTCGATCCGTTCGGTGACCGGCTGGACGACCGGCTCGGCCACCGGGGCGACCCGTTCCGGAGCGCGCAGCGCGTTGATGCCGCCGGCGACGAACATGGAGGCGAGCATGGGCCGGCCGACCAGGCGCAGGAGACTCATGGCCCTCTCCTCGGGTGTGGGTGCGGGAAGGGACCTCCCGGGTTCCCCGCGATCTGCGGTCGATGCCACGTCCACCGGCCAGGTGCGGGCATGTCGCTCACCGAAGCCGCGGGCTGCCTTTCTCGCGTCTTTCGCCGTCCTCCCTCACGCCGTTCGGGCGACCTCGGCGTGTGCGCAGCTCTCTGTGGCGGTGGCGATCTGATCTCCCGCGGACAGCCCCCGCCGGGGCCTGCCGGCCGGGGGCCGTCGGCGGGACTCCGATGTTCTGAGCACGGTGCATGTCGGGCATGAGCCCGATGCATGTCCAGCACCAGTAGTATGCGTTGTCGTCATGGACTTCACCGACGTCTCGCTGACCGCGCTGCGCGTCCTGCGCGCGGTGGCGGAGCAGGGAACCTTCACCGCGGCAGCCGCGTCGCTGGGCTACACCCAGTCCGCCGTCTCCCGGCAGATCGCCGCCGTCGAGCGGGTGGCGGGCGCACAGCTTCTGGAGCGGCGGCGCGACGGGGTACGGCTGACCGCGGCGGGCCGGGTCGTGATGCGGCGCGCGACGGTCGTGCTCGACGAGATCGACGCCGCCGCACGTGAACTCTCCGGACTGCCCGGGGAGTCCGGCACGGTCCGGCTGGGCTGGTTCCCGAGCGCCGGAGCCGTCCTCGTGCCCGCCGCGCTCGCGGTCCTGCGCCGCACGGACCCCGGCATCGACGTGGTCACCCGGGAGGGCACGACCCCCGCGCTGGTGCGCGCCCTGCGGGCCGGCAGCCTGGACCTGGCCCTCCTCGCCTCGGTGCCGCCGTTCCGCCCGCCGGACGCCGAGTCGCCCCCGCTGGCACTGCGGACGCTCACCGAACGCGCCCTGTGCCTGGCCGTGCCGGCGGGCCACCCACTCGCCCGCGGCGACTACGTCGACGTCACCGATCTGCGCGGACAGCGCTGGATCGCCGGCCCCAGCTCGGGCGAGGACCGGCTCATGGGGGTCTGGCCCGGCCTGGACGAGCGGCCCGACATCGCCCACACCGCCCGGGACTGGCTGGCCAAACTCCAGCTCGTCGCCGCGGGGTGCGGCCTGACGACCGTGCCCTCGTCCCTCGCCCCCGCGGTGCCGCCGGGCGTGCGCGTCCTGCCGGTGCGCGGCGGGCCCCAGGAACAGCGGCGCCTCCTTCTGGCCCACCTCCCGCAGGCTCCGGCGGAGCCGGTGACCCGCGTGGCCGCGGCCCTGCGCGCCGCCGCGCTCGACGCGGACACGGCGGCCCTCTCCGTACCGTCCCCGTGAGCCGGGAGGGCCGAAGCCTCGGCTCTGGCCGCGGCTGCGGACGGTGCCGCTGAGACGGCGAAGGGCCCGCGCACCGCGCGGACCCTTCGCCGGACGTGCCGGAGCGGTCTCAGGAACGAGGCCGCTCGAAGGTGAGCAGCAGCCCCTCCACCGCACCGGGACCTATGCGTCCCTTCACGTCGGCCGAGGTGACGGCCTTGAGACGCCAGCCGTCCTCCGCGTGCTTGTTGAGGACCTTCTCCAGCTTGTCGCTGTCCAGAGCGTCACCGATCAGCGACTCCCTGAACGTGACCACCTTGTACTCGTACATGACTGCGGCGTCCTCCTGTGAATGGGCGGCGGTGCGGGGACCAGCCAACCATGACGCCACACCGCCGCACACTGCCGGACCGGCCTTCGTCGTTCTACCGTCGTCGGATGGCGACCTGGGACGACGTACGGCACCTCGCGCTCGCTCTTCCCGAGAGCGGCGAACGGCTCTCGCGGGAGCTCGCGCAATGGCGCGTCAAGGACAGGCTCTTCGTCTGGGAACGGCCGCTGCGGCGCGCCGACCTCGAGGCGCTCGGCGACGCGGCACCGGAGGGGCCGATTCTCGGCGTACGGGTGGCGGACGTCGGGGTGAAGGAAGCGCTGGTCGCCTCCGACCCCGGCGTCTACTTCACGATTCCGCACTTCGACGGCCATCCGGCGGTCCTGGTCCGCCTCGACCGGATCGGCATCGCCGAGCTGAAGGAGCTGATCGAGGAGGCGTGGCTTCTGCGGGCCCCCGAGCGGCTGGCGCGGCAGTACCTCGACGCGAGCGGTTCCTGAACCCGTCGGGAAGGTGGACCGGTCGGGGCGGTGGACCGGCCGGGCGACGTGGGGCGGTCCGCGGCCGTGGACCGGTGCGTCAGCCGCCGTCGCCGGCCGGTTGGTCGCCGTCCGCCCCGGCATCGGCGGTCGGCCAGTGTGCCAGCGAGATCATCCGCATCACGCGGTGGATGAGATATCCCGCCAGCGGCAGCTCGATGAAGAGCGCCAGCGCCGCCGACAGCCAGACCTCCCGCGTGCCGAAGGCGAGCGACACGTCGAACCACGCGTCGCCGATCAGCAGCACGGCGGTCGCGAGTCCCGACACGATCACGGCCCGGTGGCGCAGCCGCCCGAAGACCGCGGTGGCGGCCATCGCGGTCAGGAGCAGGACGTCGAAGCCCACCCAGGCGACGCGCCAGTGGTGGACCTTGTAGCCGGAGGGCAGGGACAGGGCCAGCACCACGGTCCACGGGACGAGGGCGACGGCGGAGACGGTCAGCACTTCCAGGGTGTGCTTTCGGTGCCTGCGGATGCGCTCCAGCAGTTCGGGGTGCGGCGCCGGTGCGGCCCCTCTGAGCTCGTCGACCTGTGTGTCGCTCACGTCGCCTGCTCCGTTCTCGTACGTGCTGGGGCGGGTCAGGCCCTGGTTTCCCCTGTTTCCTTAGTGACAAGTCGATCGCGCGGGGCATTCCCGGCAGACGCGCGGACGAAGTGCAGCGGCAGGGGCGATGATGACCGCCATGGCCTTGACGACGACGTTCACGAAGCTTTTCGGCGTACGGCATCCGATCGCACTGGCACCGATGGGCGGCTCGGCCGGCGGTGCGCTGACCGCGGCCGTCTCACGCGGCGGCGGCTTCGGAATCCTTGGAGCGGGCGGGGGAGACCCGGACTGGCTCGCCGGGCAACTGCCGCTCGTGACGGGGAGCGGGGGCCTGCCATGGGGTGTGGGGTTCCAGGCCTGGGCGGTCGGCGTCGAGACCGTCGACCGCGCGCTGGAGCACGGCCCGCGGGCGGTCATGCTCTCCTTCGGCGACCCCGGCCCGTTCGCCGCGCGCGTCCGTGCGGCGGGCGCGGCGCTGATCATCCAGGTCACCGATGTGGACGAGGCCCGCCGCGCCGTGGACCTGGGAGCGGACGTGATCGTGGCCCAGGGGACGGAGGGCGGGGGACACGGCGCCCGGCGGGGGCGCTCCACCCTGCCGTTCGTACCGGTCGTGGTGGACTTGGCCGCACCGGTGCCCGTGCTGGCGGCCGGCGGCATCGCCGACGGACGGGGTGTGGCCGCCGCCCTGGCGCTCGGCGCCGCCGGAGCGCTGCTCGGCACCCGTTTCCAGGCGACGCATGAGGCGCTGGTCGACCCCGCGGCCGCCAAGGCGATCGTGGAGGGCCGCGGGCAGGACACGGAACGCAATCGCGTGCTGGACATCGCCCGCGGTTCGCGCTGGCCGGCGCGTTACACGGCGCGCACCCTCGGCCATCCCTTCCTGGACCGCTGGCGGGACAGGGAGGCCGAACTCGCCGCCGACCCCAGGGCCCGGCAGGACTATCGCGAGGGTGTGGCGCGCGGCGATCTGCCGCCGCTTCCGGTGTGGGCGGGGGAGGGTGCCGACCTCGTCGACGACCTGCAGTCCGCCGCCGACCTCGTCGGCGCGCTCGCGGAACAGGCGGAGCGGGCGCTGGCACGGGCCGGCGGTCAGGAGCCGGAGGGCGCGCCGGGCCCGTGACGCCGGCGAGCCCCGCGGCCCGCACCTCGTGAGGGGCGCGGGGCGAGCCGCGGGGCTCGGGGGCCGCTCTCAACTGCGTCGAGACGGCGAAGTGGTCGAAGGGGCGGGGGAGTTGAGGCTCGGTCCGGACGGTTGCCGGTCAGCCGTGGCAGATCAGGACGATGAGGCCGTCGCAGTCGTCGCCGTCGTCGTCCCAGCCGCCGTGTCGGTGGTGGGCGGCGCGGTCGTCGTGGGCCTGGGACTGGGCCGTGGCGCCGTGCGGGGCGGGCGGCGCCGCCATCGCCGGTGCCGCCGTCCCCGCGAGTGCCGCGCAGGCGAGGCCCAGGGCGGCACCCATCGCGAGTATTCGGGGAATGCGGGAGCCGGTCTTCTCGGAGTGACGGGAGCTGCTGGGGTCGAGCTCTGCAGTGTTCATGCAGTCACCGTGCCTGCCCCCGCGGGTGATTTCGCGCCGGGCGAGCCGACCGGGTGAGACCCGCGCTTCCGGCCGATCGCCCGATCGGCCCACGTCGGAGGCGGAGTCGGAATCCCGCTGGAGCCCGAGCCCGAGCCGGTGCCGACCGGCGCCGAGCCGTGAGCCGGGGGTGAAGCCGGGTCAGAGACCCAGGTCGACGGCCAGGCAGGAGAAGGACATCCACGACGCCTCGGGGTTGTAGGCGCCCCTCGCCGGGTCGTGCGCCGAGGCCTGCCTCTCCTCGACCATCTCCTCGAAAACAATGCGCTCGGGCAGCTTCCCGAAGCGTGCGTGCCGTACTGCCGCAGCGCTGTCCACGGCGTCGTGGTTCTCCATGGCCGACCTCCGCTCGATCGATGGCGGACCGCGTCCTCATCGTGTGACGGGCCTCAGAATCACACCGCAAAGCGTCACCTGTCAAGGCAGTGACGCATTCCAAGTGTACTTGTCCTGCGGCTGGTTGCCCGGGGATCGTTACCGGTGAAGCCGGTGACGCGCCGTGAGGTCGGGCCTCGACGGCCGGTGCGGCCCGCCTGGCCGTACGGTGACGGCGACGGCCAGGAGCAGCGCGCCCATGGCGGCGCAGGCCGTGCCGCGCCAGCCGGCGACGGCGAGCAGGGGCGCGGCGAGGGCGGTCCCCGCGGCGCCGATCGTGAAGTACAGCACGAGGTAGACGCTGCTGAGGCTGCCGGAGCGGCCGGGGTCGAGGGCGATGACGCGGCTCTGGTTGGCCGCCTGGGCCGCGAAGCAGCCGGCGTCGAAGAGGGCGAGACCCGCCGCCGTGACGAGCGGTCTGCCGAGGCCGGTCGCGAGCAGCGCGACCCCCGCCGCGGCGGCCAGGACGGAGGCCGTGATCACCGCGCGCGGGGCGTACCGGTCGGTGAGACGCCCGGTGAGCGGGAGGACGGTGAAGCCGAGCAGCCCGGCCAGGCTGTACAGGCCGATGGCCGTCGGGGAGAGCGCGTGGGGCGGCCGGGCGAGAGCCAGGGCGAGAGCGACCCAGATCAGGGTGAAGGCGAAGTACCACAGGCCGCCGGCCGCCACCGCCTGCCGCAGCGGCGCCACGTCGCGCAGCAGTGGGGGGAGCGACGCGAGCGTCGCGCGATAGCCCCGGTCGGGGTGCGGACGGCGCCGGGGCAGCACCAGGACCGCGGCGCACGCGCCGAGCAGGGCGAGGCCGGCGAAGACGAGGAGCATCCACCGCCAGCCGAGCAGATCGGTGAGAGCGCCTCCCGCGAGCCGGCTGAGCAGGATGCCGGCCGACATGCCGGCGGCCACGACGGCGACGCCGGCTCCGCGGCGTCCGGGCCGGGCGTGCCGGCCCGCGATGGTGCCGGCCTGGGCCGCGACGCTCGCGGCCGCGCCGATGAGCACGTAGGCGGACAGGAGTACGACCGCGTCCGGCGCGAGGGCGGCGACGGTGAGGGCGGCGGCCAGCGCGGTGAGCTGCGTGCCGACCAGACGGCCGGGGGAGAGGTGGTCGGTGAGCGGGAGCAGGAGCGCGAAGCCGACCGTGCAGCCGACGAGGGCGGCGGTCGGGACCAGCCCGATCACGGCCGGGGAGACACGCAGGTCTGCGGCGACGACGCCGAGGGCGGGCTGGACGGCGTAGTTGTTGGCGATCGCCGTGCCCGCGATGACGGCGAGGAGGAGGGTGCCGCCGCGTGGGAGGTGCCGGGTCACGGCCGTGTGCCGCGGGCGAGGACGACGGCGTAACGGCATTCCGCCCCGCTGTCGTTGGCGAAGATCCGGTCGGTGGGATCGCCGAGTTCGATGGTGTCGCCCGCCTCCAGCTCGTGCACGGTCGCGCCGTCGTGGAAGGTCAGACGGCCGTCGAGGACCCACACGACCTGCCGCACGAAGGCGAAGGCGGCGGCCGGGTAGGGCACGCGGGCGCCGGCCGGGAGCCGGATCTCGGCGATCTCGGCGGGAAACCGGGGGCTGGTGATCTGGCGGCGACGGTAACCGGTGGCGGGGTCGCGCCACTCCGCCGCCTCGGCCCTGCGGCCCACCCCCGCACCGCCCGCTGCCTCGCCCGCCTCCGGCGGTGTGCCTTCCGCGAGGGCGAGCAGGGAGGCGACGCTCAGCTGGAAGGCGGCCGACAACTTGCCGAGCACGACGGCCGTGGGGCTGCTCTCGCCCCGCTCGATCCGGCTGATCATGGCCTGCGAGACACCGGAGGCACCGGCGAGCTGGGCCAGGGTCCAGCGGCGCCGCTCCCGTTCCGTGCGGACCCGTACGGCGATCTGCGCGACCAGGGGATCTACTATGTTGGACATGAATCCAATATACGAGAGAAGCCGGACGGTGACAGTACGTCCGGCACGGGCCGGTGACGTGGAGACCGTCCGGGCCATCCGCAACAACGCCGTCGGGCACTCGACGGCCCTCTGGACGCAGACCCCGCAGTCCCCCGAGGAGGCGGCCGACTGGCTCGCCGGCCATCTGGAGCGCGGCTCGGCGTTCGTGGCCGAGACCGGCGGAGAGGTCGCCGGGTTCGCCGTCTACGGCCCGTGGCGGGCGCTGGACGGATACCGGCACACCGTGGAGGACTCGGTGTACGTCCGGGAGGGCCGGCACGGGCTCGGTATCGGCACCGCGCTGCTGGCCGCGGTCGTCGACGGGGCGCGCGAGGCGGGCCACCACGTCGTGATCGCCGGCATCGAGGCCGGGAACGCGGCCTCGATCCGGCTGCACGAACGCTTCGGCTTCGAGCACGTCGGCACCGTGGCGGAGGCCGGCACCAAGTTCGGCCGCTGGCTCGACCTGACCCTCATGCGGCTGCCCTTGTCCTGAACTCCCGGTGCGCCGCTACGACCCCGTGTTGTCGCGGGGCTGCTCCTCCTCGTGGACGTCGCCGGCCGGAGCGCGCCGGTCCTGGCGCGTCGTGTGCGGACCCTCGTGCGCGGCCTGGTGGCTGCCGCGCAGGGCCGAGGCGACGGCGGAGACCAGGGCCATGCCCGCGGCCACGCCGAACACGATGGTCAGGCCGTGGTGGAACGGCCCGGAGACCAGTCGCGGGAAGAAGGTGTGGCCGGTCAGCGCCGCCCGCTGGGCCGAGGTCACGTGGTCGAGGGCGCCGTCGGACGCCAGCAGGTGCTCGATGGGGTTGTTGCCGAGGAACGTGGCGAACAGCGTGCTCACCGGCGGCAGCGAGGCCGCATGCTCGGCCGCGCCGGCCGGTACACCGTGGGCCTGGAGCCCGCTGCTCAGGGTCCCGGGCAGCGACGAGGCGAGCCCGGAGACCATCAGCGAGAAGAACACGCCGATGGACAGAGCCGTGCCGGAGTTCTGGAAGGTGGAGCGCATGCCCGAGGCGACACCCCGGTACTCGGGCCGCACACTGCCCATGATCGACGACGTGTTGGGCGCGGAGAACATGCCCTGTCCCAGCCCGCTGAGCAGCAGGAGTGCCGCGAACATGCCGTAGTCGAAATCGACCGGCAGCGTGAGCAGGCCGAGGAACGAGGCCGCCACGACCACCAGTCCCGCCGTGGAGAACAGGCGAGCGCCGAACCGGTCCGACAGGAATCCGGAGACGGGCCCCGCTATCAGGAAGCCGACCGTGAGCGGCAGCATGAAGACGCCGGCCCACAGCGGGGTGTCCTCGAAGGCGTAGCCGTGCAGCGGCAGCCAGATGCCCTGGAGCCAGATGATGAGCATGAACTGCAGGCCGCCGCGTGCGATCGCGGTGAGCAGGGCGGCCAGATTGCCCGCGGCGAAGGCGCGCACCCGGAACAGCGCGAGGTGGAACATGGGCTCGGCCACGCGTGTCTCCACGTAGCAGAAGAGCAGCAGCAGTCCGGCGCCGCCGAACAGGCCGGTGAGGACCCAGGGGTTGCCCCAGCCGGTGGCGCTGCCGCCGTAGGGCTGGATGCCGTAGGTGATGCCGGCCAGCAGGATGCCCGCGCCGACGGCGAAGGTGAGGTTGCCCAGCCAGTCCACGCGGCCGGGGCGGCCCGCCGAGGTCTCGCGGAGGCTGAGGTAGGACCAGATCGTGCCGGTGACGCTGATCGGGACGCTGATCCAGAACACGGCGCGCCAGTCGACGGCGGCGAGCAGGCCGCCCGCGAGGAGGCCGAGGAACTGGCCGGCGAGCGCGGTGATCTGGTTGATGCCCAGGGCCATGCCGCGCTGCCGGGCGGGGAAGGCGTCGGTGAGGATGGCGGCCGAGTTGGCGGTGAGCATGGAGCCGCCGAAGGCCTGCACGATGCGCCAGAGGATCAGCCACAGGGCGCCGGCGCCCGCGTGGAACGGGTCCAGGGACAGCGCGACGGAGGCGCACGCGAAGATCAGGAAGCCCAGGTTGTAGATCCGCACCCGGCCGAACATGTCGCCGAGCCGGCCGAGGACGACGACCAGCACGGCGGAGACCAGCAGATAGCCCAGGATCATCCAGAGCAGGTAGCCGATGTTGCCCGGGGCGAGCGGGTCGAGGCCGATGCCGCGGAAGATCGCGGGCAGCGAGATGATCACGATCGAGGCGTCCATCGTGGCGATGAGCACGCCGAGCGTGGTGTTCGACAGCGCGACCCACTTGTAGCCGGGGCCGGGCGGAGTGTCCTTCCCGCGTGCCGGGCGCAGGGCGCCGAACGCGGACGGCCCGGTCACAGCCGCTCCGCCAGCCGGTCCAGCAGCGGAAGGGCCGCCGCGAGCGCGGCGCGCTCGTCCGCGGTGAACTCCTCCAGGACGGTGCCGAGCCGGTGGACGGACTCGGAGCGGCGCTCGGCCAGCATGGCGCGTCCCTCCTCGGTGATCGCCACGATGCTGCGCCGCCCGTCCGCCGGGTCCGGGCTGCGGCCGACCAGGCCGCGCCGTTCCAGCAGTGTCAGGGTGCTCGCCATCGCCTGCGGGCGGACCCGCTCCATCTCGGCGAGGGACGTCGGGGTGTCCGGGCCGTCGTGGCTGAGCCGGGCCAGCACCGACACGCCGGAGAGGGACACGTCCCCCACGGCGTGGGACTGGCGCAGCCGCCGGGTCACCCGGCCCATCGCCAGCCGCAGGTCGGACGCGAGCTGCGCGATGTCGCCCGGGCCACGGGTCTCGGCGCCACCCGCGCCGCTGTTCGCCTTCATGGGTACTAAGCCTAGATTTATCAGTTGGGACTGCTCAATCAATTGTTAGTAAATGCCCCGGCCGGCGGCACCCGTCGCGGTGCCGCCGGCCGGGGCCGTGCGTGCGCGGTCGTCGCGCCGGGCGTCAGCCGGCCGCCCGCTCGACAAGGGCGGCGATCCTCGCCTCGACGTCCGCGCTCGGCCCGGCGAGGGCGTACGCGGTCGGCCACATCGTGCCGTCGTCGAGGTGCGCCGAGTCGCTGAAACCCAACGTGGCGTACCGCGCGTTGAACTTCTGCGCGCTCTGGAAGAAGCAGACGACCTTGCCGTCCCTGGCGTACGCGGGCATGCCGTACCAGAGTTTCGGCGCGAGGTGCGGCGCGCTCGCCCTGACGACGGCGTGGATCCGTTCGGCCACGACGCGGTCCGAGTCCCGCATCTCGGCGATCTTCGCGAGGACGGCGGCCTCGTCCTCGGCCGCCTTGCCGGCCGGCGACGCGCGGCGCGTGGAGGCCCTGACCTCCTGGGCGCGCTCCTTCATCGCGGCCCGCTCCTCGGCCGTGAAGCCCCCGGACTCCCCGGCGGTGGCGGTGCGGCTCCCTGCGGTCTTCCGTGCGTGCGCCATGACTGTTCCTCCAGTGGTGTGAGTACGGCGGTCGTGTCCTCGTGCGGGGCGCCGTGCGCCCCGGAGGCGTCAGCCCCAGGCGCCGGCGATCTGGAGGGTGGTGGCGTTGAGGCGGTTGAACAGGTTGGTGACGCCGATCATCAGGACGATCGCGGCCAGCTGCTTCTCGTCGAAGTAGGTGGCGGCCGTGTCCCAGATCCCGTCGCTCACCGCGTCGGGACGGTCGGCCAGCCGCGTGGCGGCCTCGGCCAGTGCCAGGGCGGCCCGCTCCTCCTCGGTGAAGTACGGCGCCTCCCTCCAGGCGGCCACGGTCGCCAGGCGCTCGTCGCTGAGGCCGGCCTTGCGGGCCGTCCTGGCGCCCATGTCGACACAGGCGCTGCAACCGTTGATCTGGCTGACCCGCAGGTGCACCAGCTCCAGGGTCTGCTCGTCCACCCCACCGCCGTGCACGGCCTCGACGAGCTGCTGGATGGGCTGCATCGCGTCGGACAGGACAACGGCGGGGTTCCGCATACGGGACTGCATCTCGGTGCGTTCCTTCCGGTCGGTGCCCCGTTCCTCCCGGGGCGTGGTTCCATGACAGCCGGACCGGCGCGCACAAACCATGGCGATGGGACACCGTGGGACAGCCGAAACGGCCTTGACCAGGAGCGTTTCGGCTCGGAAGACTTCTGCCCGAACGGGACGGCGACGACGGGGGAACGATGGACGGTCGGGACGGCACGGCGAAGGCGGACCCTCAGGAGGAGCTGGCGGCCCGGCTGCGCCTGCTCCAGGAACTGTCCGGGCAGGGCGTACGGGCCCTCGCGCGCGACGCCGGCCTGAGCTCCTCGTCGCTCTCGCGCTACCTGAACGGCCGGACCGTGCCGCCGTGGCCCGCGGTCGTCGCCCTCTGCCGCCTCGTCAAGCGCGATCCGCGGCCCCTGCGTCCGCTGTGGGAGCGGACCTCGAACCCCCTTCCCGCGCCTCCGAGGAGCAGCCGCCAGGCCCGGCCGGTGCCCCGCAACGACCTGCCGCGCGACGCGCCGGACTTCACCGGACGCCAAGCGGCGCTCGCCGCCGTGCTGGCCGCGATCGACAGCCACGGCGCGGTCTCCCTCGACGGCATGGCGGGCGTCGGCAAGACCTGCCTCGCGGTGCACGCCGCGCACCGGCTCGCGACCGCCTTCCCGGACGGCCGGCTCTACGTGGACCTGCACGGCTTCACCGAGGGACGGCCTCCGCTCGACCCCGACTCGGCGCTGCGGACGCTGCTCGGCGCGCTCGACGTCCCCTCCGAGAAGGTCCCGCAGGAGGGCGTCGAGCAACTGGCCGCGTGCTGGCGCTCGGAGCTGGCCCACCGGCGGGTCGTCGTGGTCCTCGACAACGCCGCCGACGCCGAGCAGGTACGCCCGCTGCTGCCCGGCGCCGGCGACTCCGTCGCCCTGATCACCAGCCGCAACCGGCTCCTCGGCCTGGACGAGGTCCCCCCGGTCTCGCTCGACGTCCTCGACGCGCGGGAGAGCGCCGAGCTGCTGGCCCGGGCCAGCGGTGACCCCGGCGGCCCCGACGGCCGGCTCGGCCGCGACCCGGAGGCCGCCGCCGAGGTGCTGCGCCTGTGCGGCCGTCTGCCGCTGGCCCTGCGGCTCGCCGGGGCGCGGCTGCGGCACCGGCCGGGCTGGACGGTGGGCGTCCTCGCGGAGCGGATGGCGCAGGGCCCGGGCGAGTTGGACGCCGCGTTCGGCGCCGCCCTCGCCATGTCCGTCCGGCAGCTGAACCGCTCCCAGGCGCGCCTGTTCCGGCTGCTGGGCCTGGTGCCGGGGGAGTCCTTCGACGCGTACCTGGTGGCGGCGCTGGCGGACGTACCGCCGCACAGCGCCCGGGAGATGCTGGAGGACCTGCTCGACGCCCACCTCGTCCAGCAGCCCACGCCCGACCGTTACCGGCTGCACGACCTGGTCCACCAGCACGCGCGCCGGGCCGCGACGGAGCAGGACCCGGCCGCCGAGCGGGAGCGGGCCCTGCGCCGGGTGCTCGACTACTACGTGCACGCCGCGGCGGCCGCCGACGCCTCGATGCCGTTCGCCTCACCCTCGCGGGCGGCCGCCGCGGTCCCGCCACCGGCCCAACTGCCCCGGTTCGCGGACAAGAACGCGGCCTTCGGCTGGCTGTCCGCCGAGTACGGCAACCTCGTCGCCGCCTTCGAGACGGCGGCCGCGCTCGGCGCCGACGCGCACCTGCGCGAGCTGCCGCGGTTCCTGCGCGCCTACTTCGCGCGCCGCTGCGGCACCACACACCTCAACGCCCTCTTCGAGCGGTCCCTCGCCGCCGCCGAGCGCCTCGGCGACCCGCTCCAACTGGCCGAGGCGCACAGCGACCTGGGCTTCGCGCGCTACAACGCGGGCCGGATGGCGGAGGCCGCCGCCGCGTACGAGGCGGCCGGGCTGCGGCTGTCCGAGACCGGGGACCCGCGCACCGAGGCCGAGTTGACCATGCGGCGCGGCTATCTGGCCTGGGACGCGGGAGACGTGGAGCAACCGCTGGACCTGTTCCGGCTGGCGGGCAAGCTGTACGAGCAGGCCGGCTGCCCGACCGGCGCGGCCGGCGCGGCGGCGGCCGAGGCCTGGGCCATGCTCCAGCTGGGGCAGCGCGAGGAGGCGGCGCGCCGGGCCCGTGAGGTGCTGGCCGTCCCGCACACGGACCCCGCATGGCCGCCCGCGCTGACCGCCCGCATCACCCTCGGCGTGGCCGTCGCCCGCGAGGAGCCCGACGAGGCGGCGGACCACCTCCACCGGGCCCTGGCCGTCGCCCGCGAGGACGGGCACCTCAACAACCAGGCGTGGTGCCTGAACTGCCTCGGCGTCGCCCTGCGGCAGATGGGCCGGTACGAGGAGGCGCTGGCCGGCCACCGCGAGGCGTTCGCGCTGCTCGACGAGTTGTTCGAGGAGCACTGGAAGATCCATTTCCTCAACGGGTACGGCGAGACCTGCCGCCTCGCCGGGCTGCCCGAGGAGGCGCTGCGACTGCACCGCCAGGCACTGGAGATGGCCCCGCGCCTGGGCAACCGCTACGAGGAGGCGCTGGCCCACGAGGGCATCGCGACCGTGCTGGAGCAGACGGACCCGGACCGGGCCGCCGGCCACCGTGCCGCCGGACAGGCCGTTCTCGAGGAGCTGACCACCCGGGCCGGCTGACCGGGGCCCCGCGACCGGCACCACACCCCAACTGCCGTTCTCCCCCTGGGCGTTCACACGGGGCGCCGCACCTCGTGATACACAGGCGTCTCCATCCCCTCGATGAACCCAGGTGCCCCTCGCATGTCCCACCGCCTCCCCGGTCTCTTCCGCCACGACGTGGTCGTCGGGCCGGAACGACTGGCCTTCTTCGGCGACGCCGTGTTCGCCATCGCGATCACCCTGCTCGCCCTCGACATCAGCGTCCCGGAGGGCCTGTCGCACGCGGAGGTCGCCCACGCGATCCGGGAGGCGGTGCCCGCGATCGGCGCCTACCTGCTCAGCTTCGCCGTCATCGGCGTGCTCTGGCTGGCCCAGCACTCCCTGTTCCGCCTGCTCGCCACCGTCGACCGCTGGCTGCTCCACTGCTGGTTCGCCCTCCTCGCGGTCGTGGCCGCACTGCCCTTCCCCACCAAGCTGATCAGCGAATACGGCGACACGGCCGCGGCGACCGTCTTCTACGCGGCGTCCATCGCCCTGGCCGTCGCCCTCTACGGCGCGATGTACGTCCGCCTGCTGACGAAGCCCGCGCTGACGGTCGCGGGCGCCGAGCGGCCGCAGCTGACCGAGGGGTTCCGCCGCAGCGTCGTGATGGCGCTGGTCTTCGCCACGTCCGTCCCGGTTGCCTTCTTCTCGCCGACACTGGCCAAGTACTGGTGGCTGCTGGCGGTTCCGGCCAACCAGCTGTTCCGGATGCTGCCCGCCGGCGCGGAGCGGCGGGCCGAGGAGGAGCCCGCCGAGTCCGGCTGAACCGGCGGCAGGCGCCGTCCGGCGTCGGGACGCGGCATCACGACGGCGTCGCCCTGGTCCACGCGTTGCCGCCGAGCATGAACGCGTGGGCGGGCCCCCAGGACTGCCAGCTGGGGGCCACCGATGCCGGTCCCCCTCCTGGGTGAACGCCTCCTGGGCGGACGGGCTCAGCGCTCGTGGTTGTGCATGACGTGTTTGGTGCGCGAGTAGTCGTCCAGTGCGTAGAGCGACAGGTCGCGGCCGTAGCCGGAGCCCTTGAAGCCGCCCCAGGGCACCTCACCGGCCAGCACCAGATGGGAGTTGACCCAGACGGTGCCGAAGTCGAGGCGCGCGGCGACGTCATGGCTGCGGCGGGCGTTCTCGGTCCACACCGACGCCGACAGCCCGAGGGGTACGGCGTTGGCACGCCGTACCGCCTCGTCCTCGTCGGTGAAGGTCTCGACGGTGACCACGGGGCCGAAGATCTCCTCGCGGGCGGCTTCGGCCCCTTCGGGCACGTCGACCAGGACGGTCGGGGCGACGAAGTAGCCGGGCCCGTCGAGGGCCTGGCCGCCGGCCGCCGCCCGGATGCCGTCCGCCTTCGCGCGCTCCAGGTACCCCGTGACCCGCGCGAAGTGCGCCTCGGAGACCATCGGACCGACCTCGACGTCCTCGCCGGCCTGCGGCTCGCCGACGATCAACTCCTTCACCTCGCGCACGAGATGCTCGACGAACGGCTCGGCCACCGATGCGTGCACGAGGACACGGCAGGCCGCTCCGCACTCCTGGCCGGAGTTCCAGAAGCCGGCGACGCGCAGGGACGAGGCCGCGGCGGCCAGGTCGGCGTCCTCGAAGACCACCACCGGCGCCTTGCCGCCGAGTTCGAGGTGCACCCGCTTGAGGCTCCCGGCGGCCGCCCGGGCGACGGCGCGGCCGCTGGCGACCGATCCGGTCAGCGCGATCATGTCGACGTCCGGATGCTCGGCGAGCCGGGCGCCGACGACGGGTCCGCGGCCGTTGACCACGTTCAGCACGCCCGCCGGCAGCAGGTCGGCGACGAGTTCGGCCAACTTCAGGGTGGTCAGGGGTGTCTGCTCGGACGGCTTGAGGACCAGCGTGTTGCCTGCGGCGAGGATGGGCGCGATCTTCCAGGCGGCCATCAGCAGGGGGTAGTTCCACGGAGTGACCACGCCGATCACGCCGAGCGGTTCACGCAGGATGAGCGACAGGTGGTGCTCGGCGTAGTCGCCGGCGGCCATGGAGGTGGTGGCGCGCAGCGCACCGGCCATGAAGCGGAAGGTGTCCACGGTCATGGCGACGTCGTCGCGCGAAACCGCCATCGGCTTACCGGTGTTGGCCGACTCCAGCCTGCTCAGCATTTCGCCGTGCCCGGCCACCCGGTCGGCGACGGCGTGCAGCACCTCGGAGCGTTCCTTGGGGACCATGCGCGCCCACCCGCCCTTGGCGGCCACCGCGGCGGCGACCGCCCGGTCGATGTCCTCGGCGCCGCCTTCCGGGATGCGGGCGACGACCTGCTCCGTACAGGGGTCGACCACGTCGATGACACGGCCCGTCGAGCCCGCGACGAAGTCGCCGTCGATGAAGTGCCGGGCCGGAGGGAGGTCGGCGGCGGTGATCAGGGGCGGTACGTCGGCGGCGCGGCGGACGGCGGCCGTCGTGGGGCCGGCGGTGGTGGTCATGATCAGTGACTCCTCGTGTGGTCGGGTGCGGCAGCCGGCCGGTCGGGACCGGCAGCCTGACGTGTCGTGGTGCCTGTCACGCCCGCGGCTGCGGAAGCCGCTCGACCAGGGCGGAGATCGCCGCGGTCGTGGCGGAGTCGAGCGGGAGCAGCGGCTCGCGCGGCACTCCGACGGGGAACCCGGTGGCGTTCACGGCGGCCTTGACCGCCGGGATGAACGGAGCGGCCATGATGGCGTCCATCAGGGGGTAGACCGCCGCCCATTCGGCGCGTGCGCGGTCGAGTTCCCCGGCGCGCAACGCCCGGTGGATCGAGACGAGTTGGGCCGGCATGACGTTCGCCGTCCCGGCCATGACGCCGGCCGCCCCCTCGGACAGCGCCTGGAGGAGCAGGCTGTCCCAGCCGACGAAGGTGGAGATGACGTCGCCGTAGGTGTGGATCAGCCGCCCGGCCTGGGCCATGTCGGCGCTGGTGTCCTTGATGTACCGGATGTTCTCGACCTCACGGGCGAGCTGCCCGACCGTCTCCGGCCGGAGGTTGACCCCGGTCGCCCCCGGCAGGTTGTAGAGCATCACCGGGATGTCCACGGCACCGGCCACGGCGCGCAGGTAGTGCAGCGTCTCGTCGAGCGTCAGCGGCTCGTAGTAGGGGGCCACCACCATCAGGACCGAGGCACCGGCGCCCTGCGCGTGCCGGGACAGCTCGATCGCCTCCCTGGTGCTGAGCGCACCGGTCTGCGCGATGACCGGCACCCGCCCGGCCACCTGGTCCACGACGGTCTCGACCACATGGCGGCGCTCCGCCCCGCTCATCGCCGCGAACTCACCGGTGGAGCCGCAGGCGACGACGCCGTCCACCCCGCCGTCGACGCTGCGGTCGACCAGGCGGCGCAGTGTCTTCTCGTCGATCCGCCCGTCCGGGGCGAAGGGGGTGGCAAGGGCGGTCAGGACGCCGCTGAGCTGTACGGACATGAGCAGTCTCCTTGACGGGTAGGGGGGGTTCAGGCCGCGGCGAGGTCGCGTGCGGCGGTCTGCCGGTCGGTGGCCAGCAGGCTGCGCACCTCGTGGGCGGCGGACAGCCCGGACTGGATCGCGGTCTCGGTGTAGAGGGTGCCGAGGTAGTCGCCGGCCAGGAACACCCGGCCGCCGCGGCGGGTCAGGGTCTGCTGGAGCTTGCCGCGGCCGGGGAAGCAGTAGGGCGCACCCGTGGGCCAGCGCTGCACCTCGGCCTCCACGACGTTGCCCGCGAAGCCCGGCAGCACCTGGTCCAGGTCGTCGAGGTAGATCCGCCGGATCGTGTCGTCGTCGTGCTCCAGCAGGTCGCGCGCCGGACTGCCGGGCGAGAACGTCATGATGCTGCTGCCCGGACGGCGTTGTGCCGCGTAACCGTGCACGACGTTCGACATGTTGAGCGCGACGTTGAAGGACCGCTTCGGTGTGGCGATGCCGTAGGCGTCGTCCCAGACCTGGGGCCCGGTCTCGTCGCTGAGGAAGGCCGCGCTCACGTAGGGGCCGTAGACGACCTTCGACAGGGCCTCGCGGACGTCCCGGTCGAGGTCGACCGCGACGCGGTGCGCGACGGTCGCGGGCGTGGCCAGGACGACGTAGCGGGCCTCGACCTCCTGCTCCACGCCGTCCTGCCGGTGACGGACGACGACGGAGCCCTTCTTCTGGACGATCTCGTCGACCGTCGCGTTCAGCCGCACCCGGTGCGACAGGGACGCGGCGATGCTCTCGGTGAGGGTGGACGGGCCGCCGAGGATGCTCTGCGAGAGTCCGCCGCCGATGTTCCACACCAGGCTGAAGTAGCCGACCCCGGCGCCCGCCGAGAGCTGGTCGATGTCGGCGGCGGAGCGGGTGACCGTCGGCTTGAACAGCGCCTCGGCGTCCTCGGGCAGGTCGCCGATGAAGTCCTTGAAGGACCGGTCGTTCATGAAGTCGTAGATGCGCTGCTGGTGCTGCGCGGCGGTCTCGTCGCGCCGGCGCCGCACGATGCGGGCGTAGCGCGCCACACGCAGGGCGACCTTGGCGCCCGCCTTGACCATGCCGATCCGCGACTCGAGGGACATGGGGATGCGGAAGGGATAGGTCTCCACCCGGCCCTTGAGCAGCAGCTTGCCGTTCATCGACAGCCCGGCCAGCGAGCCGGGCACCGGAACGGAGTCCACTCCGGTGTTGTCCAGCAGCCACGACGTCGCCGAGTTGCCGCCGGCGTAGACGTGTCCGCCCCAGTTCATCCAGTACGGTCCGCGGCGCTCCGAGCGGATGCGCCCGCCGACGCGTGCCTCGGACTCCAGCAGCAGTGTGTCCCAGTGGCGCAGCCGCCAAGCGGCGGCCAGTCCCGCGATGCCGCCTCCGACGATCACCACGTCCTTCATGGGTTACCTCCTGCATAGGGCGATGGGAGTTGGTTCGGTGCGGCCGGGCCCCCGCCCGGAGCCGGGGGCCCGGGGCGCCGGTCAGACGCCGGCGGGGCGGCCTACCGGCTGGACCTTCGGCGTCAGCGCTGCGGCCTCGTGCAGGGACATGCCGCGGGTCTCGGGTGCCCACAGGACCGAGACGACGGCGCCGACGGCGTTGATCGCGGCGGCGGCGATCATGGTGCCGCCGATGCCCCAGCCGGTCAGGACCATGGGGACGAGATAGGTGCCGACGGCGGCGCCGATGCGGCTGGCGGACGAGGCGAGCCCCACGGCGGAGCCGCGCACCTCGGTCGGGAAGAGCTCGTTCGGGTAGACCCACTGCAGGATCTGGGTGCCGCCGATGATGACCGCGTAGGCGCCGAAGAGCACCATGACCACGGCGGCGGGGGCGCCGGGGAAGATGCCGAGGAGCAGCAGGGCCAGGCCCGACCAGACGAAGCTGTGGATGACCAGGGGGCGCCGGCCCATGCGGTTGACGAAGAACAGCGCGATCACACAGCCGATCAGGAACATCACCGTGATCAGCGCCGATCCGATGTTGGCCAGTGAGCCCTGGAGGTTGAGCGCGCCGAGGATCTTGGGGCCGAAGGCGTAGACGGCGAAGAGCGGAACGATGGAACAGGTCCAGAAGACGGAGATGTAGAGCATCCGGCCGCCGTAGCCGGAGCGCAGGATCGCCTTGAGGTCGACGTTCTCGCGCTCCTCCTCGTCGGCCAGGTCGGCGATCGTCGCGTCCGGACCGTAGACCGTCCTGAGGACCTCCTCGGCCTCGTCCGTACGGCCCTTGTTCGCCAGCCAGCGCGGCGACTCGGGTGTGCCGAGCCGCAGCAGCACGATGACCGTGGCCGGCAGCGCGGCGCTGGCCAGCATCCACCGCCAGCCGTCGTCACCGCTCTGCAGCAGTGCCTCGCCGACGACGTAGGCCACTGCGGCGCCCACGAACCACATCACGACCAGGCCGCCCAGCAGCGGGCCGCGGTAGCGGCGCGGGGTGAACTCGGCCAGCAGCGAGGTGGCGATGGGGTAGTCCGCGCCGACCGCCATGCCGATCAGCAGCCGCAGCATGAACAGCCACACCGGGTCGGACGCCCAGAACTGGACCACCGAACAGACGATGATGGCGACCAGGTCGATGGTGTAGAGGACCTGCCGGCCGAACTTGTCGGTGAGATAGCCGCCCACGAACGCACCGACGAAGACCCCGATGAGCGCGGAGGCGCCGAGCAGTCCCTGGGCGGAGTCGGACAGACCCAGCTGCGGGGTGATCTGCACCATGGCGACGCCGATGATGCTCAGGACGTAGCCGTCGAGGAACGGGCCTCCGGAGGAGTACAGCGCGAGCTTCTTGTGGAAGCGCGACAGGGGCGCGTCATCCACTCTGTTTCCTGCGTTCACGGTCATCACGGCCTCCGGGAGCGGGTCCCGGACGTACCTCTGCACGGTAGGTCCGGGCCAGGTCGGGGTTGATGGCTTGTCTGCGGTACCGCCCGGTCGCCGTGTGGGGACCGGGCCGGGAACCCTGCGGTTCCGGTGCCGCGAGCGCTGATCGGGGAGCCCGTGGGCCCGGCCCGACCAGGCGAACTCGCGGATTCTGGGGGACGCCGGCGGCGTGGCCACCGGATGGCAACGAAGTATGTGAAGGCCCCGGCCCGGCAACAACGCCCCCGGATCCGCAGGGGCCGCGGGGCTGGGTCCGAGTCAGAAGTTCGGCTACGGTTGCGGTCATGGCAGGCCGTCCCCGCGACACCGTGGTCCTCACCGAGGAGGAGCGGGCCGTGCTGCTCGCGGTGACCCGCAGCCGTACCTGCCCGCAGGCGCGGGCCCTGCGGGCGCGGATCGTGCTCGCGTGCGCGGACGAGCCGACCAACACCGCCGTGGCCGAACGTCTCGGCGTCTCGCGCGACATGGTCACCAAGTGGCGCGGCCGGTTCCTCGCCGACCGGCTGGACGGCCTGGCGGAGCGGCAGCGGCCGGGCCGCCCGCCGACGGCCGACGACGACGCGGTGGCGCACGTCCTCGTGCGCACCCTCACCCCGCCCCCGCCGGGGGCCGGGCGAGGCTGGTCGACCCGTTCCATGGCGGCCGAGACCGGTCTGAGCCAGAGCACGGTGAGCCGGATCTGGCGGACCTACCGCGCGCGGCCGGGGGAGCGGGTCACGGCCGCGCCGCGCCGGGCCTGGTCGCTGCCGGGCCGGGCCGAGGAGATCGTCGGCCTGTTCGTCGCGCCACCGGTGTGCGTGCTCGCCGTGACGGCCCGTTCGGGGCGCGGCGCGTCCGTGCGCACCTCCGGGACGACCGCGGCGGGCCGGCTGTTCGGCCGGGACCGGGAGGCGGCCCATGTCCTCGCCGTGGCCTGCGCGTTCGCCACCCTGCGGGGTGGGACGAACGGGGAGGAGACCGCCGGTGCGGATCACCCGGCGCTGCACGCGTTCATCGAGCAGGCCAGGTCGGCGGCGGGCCCCGGCGCGGGCGTGCACCTGCTGGCGTACGGCATCCCGGCCGGACACCGCACCACCGACGGACAGGACGCGGCCGGGCACGGACGCCCGCGGTGGCACCGCGCGCCCAGCGCCGAGGCGTGGACGGACGAGGTCCAGCGCCTCCTGGCCGCCGACGACCCGCTTCCGCGCGAGCCGGCATCCGACCTGCCCCGCCTCCGGGACGCGCTGCTGACCTGGTCCACCACCTGGACCCCGTCCGCGGCCGCCTTCACCCGTGTCGCCCCGCCACGGCCGTCCTACGACCGCCCGGCCATCTGCGGCCCTGACTCTGACTCGAACCTTCTCGACGGGCGCTCAACGGACCATGGCGGCGGGACGGCGGCAGCGGGGCGGCGCCCGTCCGCCGACGGTTCGCCGGGGGCGCCCGTCACCACCGATCCCGTCGTGGGCATGCTGCGCGAAGCCCTGCTCACCGGGGGACACCGCTCGGGCGACCGCGTCCGGGAGGCACCGCTCGCCGTGCGTCTCGGACTCAGCCGCCGGGTCGTGCGCGCGGGCCTGCACGCGCTGGCCGAGGAGGGCATGCTCGACCTGCTGCCGGGTGGCGCGACGGCGATCCCGGTCATCACGGCCAAGGACGTGCTCGACCTCTACGCCCTGCGTGCCAGCCTCGGGGCACTGCTCATGCGCCGGGTGGCGATGTTCGGGCGCGAGAACCTGGCCCCTGCCTCGGCGGCCCTGGCGGAGGTCCGGACGGCCGCCCGGGACAACGATCATCTCCGCATCCGCGAGGACGACTTGAGATACCAGGACGCCCTCGCCCGGATCGCGGACCTGCCGCAGGCCGCCCACACCTTCGAGCGGCTCACCGCCCGGCTGCGCATGTTCGTGACGGTCCTCGACATGAACTACAGCCAGGCCTGCGACACGATCTACAACGAGGACGCCGTCGTGCACGAGGCGCTGCTCAACGCCGACGGGAACGAGGCGGCCCGGCTGTGGCGGGTGAAGATCGAGCGCTGTGTGCGCTACATGATCGCCCAGCTCCCCGAGGACGACGTGGCGCCGTATCTGTGGACCACGCTGGCCGGCAGGCCCCGGATGCGGGCGGGGGAGGCGCGGGGCGGCGCGCACTGAGGCGCGGTGAAGGTGCTGCGGGCCGGCGTGCACCGACCGGCGGTGCAGGCGTCGCGGGCCGGCGCGCACCGACGCGCGATGAAGGCGCCGCGGGCCCGCGCGCACCGGAATCCGGTGGAGCTGCCGCGGGCCGGCGGTCTCAGACCACGGCGCGAACGGCCCGCTCGAACCCCTCGACATGGCCACGGGCGAGGTCGGCGGCCCGGTCGGCATCCCCGCCGACGATCGCCTCGATCAGCGGCCCGTGCTCCCCGATGTGGCCCGCCATGTCCGGCAGCCGGTCGATGAACAGGCACCAGATACGGGTGGCGAGGTTGTCGTAGCGGACGAGGGTGTCGTCCAGATACGGATTGTGCGTGGCGGCGTAGATGGAGCGGTGCACCTGGAGGTCGAGGTGCAGCAGCTCGGTGGCGTCGTCACGGAGGGCGGACGCGCTCTCCAGCTGCTGCCGCAGGGACGTCAGGGCGGCCCGGTCCGCGGCCGTGGCGCGCCGTGCGGCCCGGGCGGCGGCCAGCGGCTCCAGCTCCTGGCGCACCTCGGAGATGTGGGCGAGGTCGGTGATGTTGACCTCGGTGGCGAAGGTGCCGCGCCGGGGATAGGTGGTGATCAGGCGCTCGGACTGGAGGCGCTTGAGCGCCTCGCGCAGCGGTGTGCGTCCCACGCCGAGGGACTGGGCCAGCTGGTCCTCGTTGATCGGGGCGCCCGGGCGGATCTCGAGCATGACGAGCCGGTCACGGACGGCGCGGTAGGCGCGCTCGGCGAGGGAGAGCTCCGCGCCGCCGGGCTCGATCGCCACCTGCTGCATGAAGCCCCCTTGACCTCGCCGTCGAGCTCCCATACCTTACCGCACAAGCTGATATATCAGTCGCGTTTTAGTCGTCTCTCAGGATGGTGCGCAGATGGCAACCACCCCGTCGATCACCAGGGTCACCTCCCCCCTCTCGCGCCCGCTCGGCGAGCTCGATCCGGATGTGGCGACCGCGGTGAGCGCCGAGCTGCACCGCCAGCAGTCGACACTCGAAATGATCGCCTCGGAGAACTTCGCCCCGGCCGCCGTCATGGAGGCCCAGGGCTCGGTGCTGACCAACAAGTACGCGGAGGGCTACCCGGGCCGCCGCTACTACGGCGGCTGCGAACATGTGGACGTCGTCGAGCAGTTGGCCGTCGACCGGGTCAAGGCCCTGTTCGGCGCCGAGGCCGCGAACGTGCAGCCGCACTCGGGCGCCCAGGCCAACGCGGCCGCGATGTTCGCGCTCCTGCAGCCCGGCGACACGATCCTCGGTCTCGACCTCGCGCACGGCGGGCACCTCACCCACGGCATGCGCATCAACTACTCCGGCAAGCTCTACGACGTCGTGCCGTACCACGTGCGCGAGTCCGACATGCGCATCGACATGGACGAGGTCGAGCAACTCGCGCTCGCTCACCGACCCCGGATGATCGTGGCCGGCTGGTCGGCCTACCCCCGGCAGCTGGACTTCGCCGCGTTCCGGCGGATCGCCGACGCGGTGGGCGCTCACCTGATGGTGGACATGGCCCACTTCGCCGGACTGGTCGCCGCGGGACTGCACCCCAGCCCCGTCCCGTACGCCGACGTCGTCACGACCACCACGCACAAGACCCTCGGCGGACCGCGCGGCGGTGTGATCCTCAGTCGGGCCGGCCTGGCCAAGAAGATCGACTCCGCGGTCTTCCCGGGCCAGCAGGGCGGCCCGCTGCAACACGTCATCGCGGCGAAGGCGGTGGCCTTCAAGGTCGCGGCCGGTGAGGAGTTCAAGGAGCGCCAGCGGCGCACGCTCAAGGGCGCGAAGATCCTCGCCGGGCGCCTGCTGGCCGACGACGTCGCCGAGGCCGGCATCACCGTCCTCACCGGCGGCACCGAGGTCCACCTGGTCCTCGTCGACCTGCGTAACTCCGCGCTCGACGGACAGCAGGCCGAGGACCGCCTGCACCGCATCGGCATCACGGTCAACCGCAACGCGGTGCCGTTCGACCCGCGCCCGCCGATGGTCTCCTCGGGGCTGCGGATCGGCACCCCGGCCCTGGCCACCCGCGGCTTCGGCGACGCGGAGTTCCGCGAGGCGGCCGACATCGTCGCGCAGGCACTCAAGGACGAGCGGCTCGGCGACGAGCGCGCCGGACAGCTGCGTGACCGCGTCGAGAAGCTCGCCGCCGCGTTCCCCCTCTACCCCCACCTGATCGGAGGCGCGGCGTGACCGCCGAACCGCTGCCGGAACACCCGGACTTCCTCTGGCGCACCCCCGAGCCGCGCTCCTCCTACGACGTCGTCATCGTCGGGGCGGGCGGCCACGGCCTGGCCACCGCCTACTACCTCGCCAGGAACCACGGCATCACCAACGTCGCCGTGCTGGAGAAGGGCTGGCTGGCGGGCGGCAACATGGCCCGCAACACCACGATCATCCGCTCCAACTACCTGTGGGACGAGAGCGCCGCCATCTACGAGCACGCGCTCAAGCTGTGGGAAGGGCTCCCCGAGGAGCTGGGGTACGACTTCCTGTTCAGCCAGCGCGGCGTCCTCAACCTCGCGCACACCCTGCAGGACGTCCGCGAGGGCATGCGCCGCGTCAACGCCAACCGCTTCAACGGCGTGGACGCCGAGTGGCTGGAGCCGGACCGGGTCGCCGAGGTCTGCCCCATCCTCAACGTCTCGTCCCGTACCCGGTATCCGGTCCTCGGCGCCACCTTCCAGCCGCGGGCCGGCATCGCCAAGCACGACCACGTGGCGTGGGCGCTGGCCCGCCGCGCCGACGAGATGGGCGTGGACCTGATCCAGGGCTGCGAGGTCACGGGCTTCCTCAAGGACGGCGACCGGGTCGTGGGCGTCGAGACCAACCGAGGCCGCATCCTCGCCGGCCGGGTCGGCCTCGCGGCCGCCGGCCACAGCAGCGTGCTCGCCGAGCGGGCCGGATTCCGGCTGCCGGTGCAGTCCCACCCGCTCCAGGCCCTGGTCTCCGAACTGCACGAGCCCGTGCACCCCACCGTCGTCATGTCGAACCACGTACACGTCTACGTCTCCCAGGCGCACAAGGGCGAGCTGGTGATGGGCGCGGGCGTCGACGCGTACAACGGCTACGGGCAGCGCGGCTCGTTCCACGTGATCGAGCAGCAGATGGCGGCCGCCGTCGAGCTGTTCCCGGTCTTCGCCCGCGCGCACGTGCTGCGCACCTGGGGCGGCATCGTGGACGTCACCCCGGACGCCTCCCCGATCATCGGCACCACCCCCGTCGAGAACCTCTACGTCAACTGCGGCTGGGGCACGGGCGGTTTCAAGGCGACACCGGCCGCCGGCTGGACCTTCGCCCACACCATCGCCACCGGCGCGCCCCATCCGCTGAACGCCGCCTACACACTCCAGCGGTTCCGCACGGGCGCGTTGATCGACGAGCACGGCGCAGCAGCCGTGGCCCACTGACCGCCCGCAGAGAGAAGGACACCGTGCTGCTGATCACCTGCCCATGGTGCGGTCCGCGTGACGAGACCGAGTACCACTACGGGGGACAGGCCCACGTCCCCCACCCCGAGAACCCGGCGGAGCTGACCGACGAGGAGTGGGCCGAGTACGTCTTCTACCGGGACAACCCCAAGGGCCCCTTCGCGGAGCGCTGGATGCACAGCATCGGCTGCCGCCGCTGGTTCAACGTCCTGCGCGACACCGTCAGTCACGAGGTGCTCGCCGCCTACCGGCTCGACGAGCCCCGCCCCGCACCGCCCCAGGCCGGAGGGAACCGATGACCGACCAGCACCGCCGGCTGCCGCACGGAGGCCGCGTCGACCGCGGCGGCGTGCTGCGCTTCACCGTCGACGGACGGGAGATGACCGGCCACCCCGGCGACACCGTCGCCTCCGCGATGCTGGCGAACGGGCTCGTCGAGGTCGCGCCGTCCCTCTACCGCGGCCGCCCGCGCGGCATCGTCGCCGCCGGTCCCGAGGAGCCCAACGCCCTGCTGCAGATCGCGGGTCCGTGCTCGGAGGGCATGCTCCCGGCGACGACGGTCGAGCTCCACGACGGACTGACCGCCACGACACTCTCCGGCATGGGCCGCCTCGACCCGGCGCCCGACCCCGCCGTCTACGACAAGAAGTACGTGCACACCGACGTCCTGGTCGTCGGCGCCGGACCGGCCGGGCTGGCGGCCGCCGCGACCGCGGCCGGCTCGGGTGCGCGCGTCGTCCTCCTCGACGACCAGCCGGAGCCCGGCGGTTCGCTGCTGTGCGCACGCACCGAGACGGTCGGCGCGCGGACCGCCCCGGAGTGGGTCGCCGACGTCCGCGCGGCCCTGGACGCCGCGCCCGAGGCCGTCGTGCTGCAGCGCACCACGGCCTTCGGTTCGTACGACGACAACTACGTCCTGGCCCTCCAGCGGCGCACCGACCACCTCGGAGCGGCCGCCCCCGAAGGCGTCTCGCGCCAGCGGCTGTGGCACATCCGCGCGCGCCAGGTGGTCCTGGCGACCGGTGCGCACGAGCGGCCGCTGGTCTTCGCCGGCAACGACCGGCCCGGCGTGATGCTCGCCGCGGCCGTCCGCACCTACCTCAACCGCTACGGCGTGGCGCCCGGTTCGCGGGTGGTGGTGAGCACGACCAACGACAGCGCCTACGACACCCTCGCCGACCTGCACGCCGCGGGCATCGGCATCGCCGCCGTCGTGGACGTGCGCCCCGAGCTCTCCCAGCGCGCGGCCGAGGTGGCCGCGGCGACCGGCGCACCGGTGCTCACCGGCAGCGCGGTCGTCGGCACCGAAGGCGACGGCCGGCTCACCGGCGTCACCGTCCAGGGACTCGACGGGACCGGCCAACTCACGGGTGAAGCACGGTCGTTCGCGTGCGATCTGCTCGCCGTGTCGGGCGGCTGGAGCCCAGTGGTGCATCTGCACAGCCAGCGCCAGGGGAAGCTGCGCTGGGACGAGGACCTGGTCGCGTTCGTGCCCGACGGCACCGTGCGTGATCAGCAGGTCGTCGGCGCGGCCCGGGGGACCTACGGTCTCGACGGCTGTCTCGCCGAAGGCGCGCGGGCCGGTGCACGGGCCGCTACGGACGCGGGATTCCCGGTCGCCGTGCCGCCGCCGGTCGACACGCGGTCCACGGCCGGTCCGACCCGTGCGCTGTGGCTGGTGCCCGCGCCGACCGGTGAACCGGCCACGTGGGACAGCCACTTGGTCGACCTCCAGCGCGACGTCACCGTCGCCGACGTCTGGCGGTCCACCGGCGCCGGCATGCGCAGCGTCGAGCACGTCAAGCGCTACACCTCGCTCGGCACGGCGAACGACCAGGGCAAGACCTCGGGCGTCAACGCGATCGGAGTGATCGCCGGGGCCATCGGCGGCTCGCTCGGGGAGATCGGCACCACGGCCTACCGCGCGCCGTACACCCCGATCGCCTTCGCCGCCCTGGCCGGCCGTGAGCGCGGCGAGCTGTTCGATCCCGAGCGCACGACCTCCGTCCACGCGTGGCACGTCGCGCACGGCGCCGAGTTCGAGGACGTCGGGCAGTGGAAGCGCCCCTGGTACTACCCCCGCCCCGGCGAGGACATGGACACGGCCGT
Organism: Streptomyces sp. NPDC101225; assembly: GCF_044767585.1. Classification (NCBI taxonomy): domain Bacteria; kingdom Bacillati; phylum Actinomycetota; class Actinomycetes; order Kitasatosporales; family Streptomycetaceae; genus Streptomyces; species Streptomyces sp. NPDC101225. The sequence continues at coordinate 8,014 of NZ_JBIWOE010000051.1, read as the reverse complement.
GGCCCGTGAGTGCCGGGCGGCCCGCGAGGGCGTGGCGTTCATGGACGCCTCCACCCTCGGCAAGATCGAGATCTGGGGCGCGGACGCGGGCGAGTTCCTCAACCGCGTCTATACCAACGCCTTCAGGAAGCTCAAGCCCGGCATGGCCCGCTACGGCGTGATGTGCAAGCCCGACGGCATGATCTTCGACGACGGTGTGACGCTCCGCCTCGACGACAACCGCTACTTCATGACCACCACGACCGGCGGCGCCGCCGGAGTCCTGGACTGGCTGGAGGAGTGGCTGCAGACCGAGTGGCCCCACCTCGACGTCCACTGCACCTCGGTGACCGAGCAGTGGTCGACGATCGCCGTCGTCGGCCCGAAGTCCCGCGCGGTTCTCTCGCACCTCGCGCCGGACGTCGACCTGTCGGCGGAGGCGTTCCCCTTCATGGCGTTCCGTGAGACGACACTGGCCTCCGGCATCCCGGCCCGCATCTGCCGGATCTCCTTCTCCGGCGAACTCGCCTACGAGATCAACGTCTCGGCGTGGTACGGCCTGACCGTCTGGGAGCAGGTGCACGAGGCCGGGCAGCCGTACGGCATCACCCCCTACGGCACCGAGACCATGCACGTCCTGCGGGCCGAGAAGGGGTACATCATCGTCGGCCAGGACACCGACGGCACCGTGACACCGCAGGACGCCGGCATGTCCTGGGTGGTGTCGAAGCAGAAGGACTTCATCGGCAAGCGGTCCTACTCCCGCGCCGACACCTCCCGCACCGACCGCAAGCAACTGGTCGGCCTGCTGCCGGGCGACCGCACGACCCGGCTGCCGGAGGGCACCCAGCTCCTCGCGCCGGACACCCCCTTGGAGACGGTGCCCGTGCCGATGCTCGGCCACGTCACCTCCAGCTACCACAGTCCGGCGCTGGGCCGCCCCTTCGCCCTCGCCCTCGTCGCCGACGGGCGGGCCAGGATCGGCGAGACCCTCCTCGCCCCGGTGGGCACCGACCTGGTGCCCGTCGAGGTGACCGACTTCGTCCTCTACGACCCCGAAGGGACCAGGCGAGATGGCTGAACCGACGATCGGGGCGCGGACGAGCCCGCTGGCGCACCTGGAGGAGCGGATGCGCGCCGCCACGGTCACCGGAGCGCGCGGCGTCGCACTCGACGAGTGGCCGTTCGTCACCATGGTGAACGTGCGCGTCGACCCCGCCTCGGCGGCGGCCGGCCGCATCGAGAAGACCCTGGGCGCACCCCTCCCCAGGGAGTGCGGCCGGATCTCGGCCTACGGCCCCCACACGGCCGTATGGCTCGGACCCGACGAATGGCTGGTGCTCTCCCAGACCGAAGTGGCCCCCGTGGTCGACGAGTTGACGGAGGCACTGGCCGGGGACCCCGGCTCGGTCGTGGACGTCTCGGCGAACCGCACCACGCTCGAACTGCGCGGCCCGGCCGCCCGCCAGGTGCTGGAGAAGGGCTGCCCGCTGGACCTGCACCCCCGCGCCTTCGGACCCGGCCGCGCCGTGTCGACCACGGTCGGACCCGTCCCGGTGCTCCTGTGGCAGGTGAACGAGGCCCCCACCTACCGGCTCTTCCCACGCGCCTCGTTCGCCGACTACCTGGCCCGCTGGCTCATCGACGCGATGAGCGAGTACCGCGGCCCGGAGGTGCCCTGATGACGACGACCACCACCGAACTCCGGCAGACCGCCGCCACGACGCAGGCCGAGCACGTCCTCACGCTCGACTGCCCCGAGGCCCCCGGCATCGTCCACGCCGTCTCCGCGTTCCTCGTCGACCACGGCTGCGACATCGTCGACAACCAGCAGTTCGGCGACCGCCGCGAGGGCCACTTCTTCCTGCGGATGCACATCACCACGCCCGGCGGCGCCGGCGTCACCGGCGCCCTGCGCCGGGACTTCGCCGACGTGGCCGCCCCGTTCGCCATGCGGTGGCACCTCGAACCGGTCGGCACCAGACGCCGCGTCCTGGTCATGGTGTCGCGCCACGGCCACTGCCTCAACGACCTGCTCTACCGCGTGCGCAGCGGTGACCTGCCCGTCGACGTGGCCGGTGTGGTCTCCAACCACCGCGACCACGAAGGACTCGTCGGCTGGCACGGCATCCCGTTCTTCCATGTGCCGGTCACCGCCGCGACCAAGCCCGCGGCCGAGGCCCGGCTCCTGGAGATCGTCGACTCGCTGGACGTCGAACTCGTCGTGCTGGCGCGCTACATGCAGGTCCTCTCCGACGACCTGTGCACCCGGCTGGCCGGTCGCGTGATCAACATCCACCACTCGTTCCTGCCGAGTTTCAAGGGCGCCAAGCCCTACCACCAGGCGCACGAGCGGGGTGTCAAACTCGTCGGCGCGACCGCTCACTACGTCACCGCCGACCTGGACGAGGGCCCGATCATCGCCCAGGAGGTCATGGACGTCGACCACAGCCACACCCCCGAGAAGCTCGCCGCCATCGGCCGCGACGCCGAGTCGTCGGTTCTCTCGCGCGCGGTCCGATGGCACTGCGAGGGGCGGGTGTTCGTGCGGGGGAGGCGCACGGTCGTGCTCCGCTGAGAAGCGGGGCGCGGCCCCGGATCAGCTCGCGCGGGCCCGCCGCCCCAGCAGGGCCACCACCGCCAGCAGGACGAGCACCACCGCCGTGAACCAGGTCATCGCCCCGGCCGTCGAGGTGTACCGGCCGGCGACTCCGAGGCCGACGGGGAGCAGGGCCAGGCCGAGGTAGGAGACCAGGAACAGTCCGGCCAGTGCCTCACCGCGCCGGGCCGGGGCGGCCATGCCCGCGACGGAGCCCACGGCGGACTTGAAGAGCATGCCGGCACCGGCGCCGGCGACGAGGCCGGCGAGCACGAACACGGAGAGGTTCGCGGTGTGCACGCCGACCGCGAGGACGGCCACACCGGCGGCCTGGGCGAGCAGCCCGGCGTTGCGGCGGGCCCGCGAGGACAGCCGGCCGGTCAGCACCTGCGCCGCGGCGGCCGCGCCGAACACCACGAACACGATCAGCCCGGCCAGCGCCCGGGACGGGTGGTGCAGGGTGCCGCCGACGAAGCCCGGGACCAGGGAGGTGAAGAGCCCGAAGACCGCCAGCGACGTGAAGCCCGCGGCGGCCGCGGCGAGGTACCCGGCCCGGTCGCCGTGGTCGGCGCTCACCCGCTGAGGCCGGTAGGCGGGCCTGCCGACGGGCTTCTGCACCGTCTCCGGGGTCAGCGCCACCGCGGCCACCCCGATGAGCAGCGCGGCGCCGGCCACGGCGTACGGCAGGCGCAGCGGTGCGCCGAGGTACTGGGCCAGCAGGCCGGCCACCAGCGGGCCGAGACCCAGACCGCCGATGTTCGCCGCCGTCGACACGATCTCGAAGCGCTGCGGCGACCCGTCCGGCCGGTGCGCGCTGTGCAGATCGTGCAGATGGGCGGTGGCCGTCGACGTGAGCATACCGACCCCGAGCCCCGTGACCAGGCGCGCGACGAGCAGCACGGGCAGCGACGGGACGGCCAGGAACAGCGCCGCCGCGATCAGTTCCAGCACCAGCGCCGCGATCAGCACCTTCTTGCGGCCGACCCAGTCCGAGACGTGCCCGGCGAGCAGCAGGCTGACGAGGACCCCGACGGCGTAGACGGCGAACACGACCGTCACGGTGAACGTCGAGAAGCCGTCGCGCGCCTGGTAGAGGGGGTACAGCGGGGTCGGCACCGTGGAGAACGCCATGGCCGTGACAAACACCGCCGCGATCGTCCAGAACCCGGCGCCGTAGGCGCGGGCGCCGGCGGGCCGGGCCGCCGGCCCGGGGCCGGCGTCGCCGTGAGCTGGGCGTGTGGCCGACGACATGGACATCCGAGCACTCCGATCCCTGGTGGTGTGACCGCGGCGGACCGACCTGGGCGGCCGCCGTTCACCTGCTCCAACAGGTGCTCACCGCGCTTGCTTCCCCCCGTAGCGGAGATGATCGACGATGACGGTAATCTCTTCTGGAGATGGACGGTGGAAGGCGGGCGGGCGCATGGAGCTGCGGCAGATGGCCGTCGTCGTCGCGGTCGCCGAGGAAGGCGGATTCAGCGCGGCGGCGCGGCGGCTGCACGTGGTGCAGTCCGCCGTCTCCGCGACGGTGCGCGCCCTGGAGCACGAGCTGGGCGCCCGGCTGTTCCGGCGCACCACGCACCGGGTGACGCTGACCCCTGCCGGGCGGGCCTTCCTGGCGTCCGCCCGTACGGCCCTCCAGGCCGCCGAGGAGGCGCGCGCCGCCGTCGCCCTGGCGCAGGAGGAACTGCGCGGGGAGATCACCGTCGGCGTGATGCAGGGGCTCTACGCCGGTCTCGCCCCGGGACTGGCCGCCTTCCACCGGGAGCATCCGGGCGTGGCGGTGCGGCTGCGGCAGGCGCCCGCCGACGACATCCCGCAGGACCTGCGGGAGGGCACCGTCGACCTGGCCGTCGTCGCCCTCGACTCCACGCGGCTGCGCGGGCTCGCGACCAGGGCGCTGGCGCGGGAGGAGATGGTGCTGGTGGCCGCCCCGGCGGAGGCCCGGCTGCCGGAGCGGCCGGTGACCCTGGCCGAGGCGGTCGCGCTGCCGCAGGTCGACTTCCCGCAGGGCTGGGCGATCCGCACCTCGGTGGACCGGGCCCTGCGCTCGGCCGCCGTCGAACGCGCCACCACCTTCGAGGTGAACGACGTGCTCGGCGCCACCGACCTGGTGCGCCACGGCCTCGGCGTCTGCATCCTGCCCGCCTCCCTGGCCGCCCGTTTCCCCGACCTGTCGGTGCGCCGCTTCGCAGCGCACGCACCGACCTGGCGGATGAGGGTCGTTCACCCCAGAGGGGACCTGCCGCCCGCTGTGGCCGAACTGCTGCGCCACATCGGGTAGACGACGTACGGGATCAGGCGTTCGGGTCGAACGCGATGCCCGACGGCATCGAGTGGGCGAGGCCGTACTCGAAGTCCCCGTCCTTGATCTTGATGGTGGCCGCGCCGAAGTCCGCGCTCAGCAGCTTGTCGCGGTAGCCGGCGGGATAGCCGTTCCAGCCCACCAGGCGCGGGTAGAACCAGCCGCCGGTCACGTTCTCCGGAGGGTCGTCGTTGGAGTTGGCGAAGCGGAAGTCATGGGTCGAGATGCCGTCCTTGTGGTAGACGATCTTCGGATGCGTGCCGTCGAAGCGGATGGCGGAGGCGGCCGCCACCTGGTAGCCGCTGTGCTGCGACACCGACACGTACCGGACCTGGTTGTCGTTGATCCACACGACCACGTGCTCCCAGTCGTGCCGGTGGCCGATGGCCGCGGGACCCAGCGTGGCCTGGTCCTTCTCGAAGTAGCTGGCGTACATCACGGCGCACCAGCCGTTGTTGCACTTCTCGCGTGAGTACGTGTTGGCGTTGGCGAGCTGGGCGTAGTCGTGGCAGTGGCCGTTGACGTCGCCGCCCGGCTTCAGGCCGGGGTTGATGGTGCCGTCGGCGCCGATGGCCGCCGTGGCGTAGCAGCCGTCGCCGTCGTAGTCGTAGGCGGGGGAGAAGCTCTGCTCCAGGCCGTCGGCGCTCTGCGGCAGCAGTGTCAGCACGTCGGCATCGGCCTGGGCCGGGAGGGCCACCACGAGCGCCAGGGCACCGAGGACGGCGGTGATCGCCGACCGGCGGGCCCTCCTCGCGGAGGACGCGGAGGACGCGGAGGACAAGGGGTTGCGCACGTCGGCTCCTACGGGTAGCTGGTCAGGTTGGCCACGTTGCTCCCGGAGTTGGACGGGCCTCCGGTGTCGTTGACGACGTGGCTGATCGTGCCGGTCCCGCCGAGGGAGACGGTCACCATGTCGGTGAAGCGGACCCCCGGGGTGGTCGGTGCCTCGATGGCGTGCGCCGCCACCACACCCGGATTGACGTTGAAGTAGCAGTAACTGCCCAGACCGTACGCCTGGTGGCTGGTGACCGAGTCGGCCACCTTGTAGGCGGCATAGCCCTGCGTGGCGCCGTTCATCCAGGCCGCCTGGTTCGGCGGGTCGTAGGGCATCTCGTTCTGGAAGAAGTACGTGCGGCCGCCGTTGCCGTTCCAGACGGTCTGGTACTTCTGGAAGTGCTCCACGAACAGGCCGTACATGGTGACGTCGTCGCCGTTGACGATCATTCCGGTGTCCGCGGTGTTGCTGGTCCAGCCGACGCCGCTGCCGTGGTCGGCGCGCCAGATCCACATGTGGTCGCCGATGACGTCGTCGCTGTTGACGACGAGGCTCGTGGTCGCCTTGCCGACGCCCGCGCCGCCGACGCGGAAGTAGACGTCGTGCAGCGAGGTCGGGTCGGCCGTGTGGGAGGCGGAGGAGCCGTTCGGCCCGACCTCCAGCAGGGAGGGCGAGTTGGCCGTGCCCGCGTCGAACAGCAGGCCCGCGACCTTCACGCCGTCGACGTCGGCGACCTTCATCGCGGTGACGCCGTTGTCGGGGACGAACGTGGCCAGGCCCAGACCGAGGACGACCGTGTCGGCGCGATCGACGCGAAGGGTCTGGTCGAGGTGGTAGACGCCGGGAGTGACCAGGAGGTTCTTGCCCGCGGCGAGGGCGGAGTTGATCTGCGAGGCGGTCGCGCCGGGCTTCACGACGTAGAAGCTGTCCAGCGAGAGCGAGGTGCCCGAGGCACCGCCGGACCAGCTGGTGCCGGAGGAGTCGGTCCGCACGGACGGCACGAAGACCCGGTAGGCACCGGACGCGTCGACGTAGAGGAACGGCTTCTCGCGGGTGACCGGGCTCCGGGCGACCGTGGTGTACGGCGGCTTGGGGAAGGTGGTGGCGGGGACGCCCGTGCTGCCGGCGAACACCATGTTCCAGTTGGAGCCGGTCCAGCTGCCCAGTTGGGAGTTGCGGGTCAGCCACTGCTGCTGGCTGCCGGAGTCGACCTGGCCGTCGATCTTGCTGTCGGCGAGGTAGCCGCCGCTGGACCAACCGCCGTCGTCCAGGGCGAGGTTGCCGCGCAGATGCATACGACGGTACGGCGCCGCCTGCGAGACCGCCCAGCGGTCGGCACCGCCCGACGGGTTGACCGAGAGGTTCTCCGCGCCGCGCCAGAAGTTCTGGGTGGCGTTGCCCTGGAACCAGTCGGCCTCGGCGTGCACCGCGCCGTTCACCGTCACCGCGTCCGGCGACAGCCCGAGGCCCAGCACCTGGGTGTAGAAGCCGACGTTGACGTCGGCACTGTAGGCGCCGGGCTTGAACAGCACGGCGTAGCGCTGGGAGCCGAACTGGTTCGTCTCCTGCTGCCGGAAGACCGAGGTCAGCTTGGCCTGGATCGTCGAGGACGACATCGAGGGATCGAAGACCGTGACGTTCGGGCCCAGATCGGGGTCGGGGCCCGACGGGGAGACGGGGACCACCTGGAAACGCTGGGCGGCGGTGCCGTTGCAGGCGAACTGGACGAACTGCACGCTGTCGGCCGTCGACGCACCGGGGTCGTCCAGGCACTTGCCGCTGTTGCGGTTGACGAAGTGGTAGGCACCGCCGCCGTCGTCGACGGGCAGCCACTGCTGGTTGGCGCCGCCGCCGTACGTCCACAGGTGGACCTGTGCGCCGTCGGCGGTGGAGACGTCGGCCACGTCCACGACCTGGCCGGTGTCGTTGGCGTTGTCGATGCGGACGTATCCGTCGCTGGTGGCGGTGAAGCTCCAGCGCTGGGCGTCGGTGCCGTTGCAGGAGTACTGCTGCACGACGGTGCCGTTGGCGGTGGCGGCCGCCTTGGCGTCGAGGCAGCGGCCGCTCGCGGCGTTCATGACGGTGGCGAAGCCGGTGGGCAGCGCGGTGGCCGCGGCCTGCGCGGGGGTGCCGCCGAGCAGTGACGCGGCGGTCACGGCCACGACGGCGGCCGCGACGGATCTGCCGTGGCGTGGAAGGGAAGGCATGGGTTTCTCCTTGCCGGAGGCGGGGGTGGCCACTGGGGTCGGCTCGACGGGACGTCAGCCGGTGTACTGCGAGAGGACGCGGGTGTAGTCCCAGTCGGACTGGCCGACTCCGGAGCAGCTGTCGGTGCTGCCGCCGGTGCAGGGGCGGT